>NZ_JAVIJB010000048.1:0-46088 GCF_033977165.1 Mesorhizobium captivum | reverse complement strand
CGTTCTGGCCTCCCAAATATGAACCCGAAGCAAATGTGTGCGCACACTAGCCCACAAGGGGAGAAGGCAAAGGCACTGGCCCAGTCATTAGTTCAACGAAAGTTGAACTTTTTCTTTGACGGACGTGGAACCGTACCTAAGTCTAACGCAACCAACCCGAATCCGCCCCGCAGGAAGGCCACCCCGATGAACCAATACACCCCGCCGAAAGTCTGGACATGGAACAAGCCGAATGGCGGCGCCTTCGCCTCCATCAACCGGCCGATCGCCGGGCCGACGCATGAGAAGGAATTGCCTGTCGGCAAGCATCCGCTGCAGCTCTATTCGCTGGCCACGCCCAACGGCCAGAAGGTGACGATCATGCTGGAGGAGCTTTTGGCGCGCGGCCACAAGGGCGCCGAATACGACGCCTGGCTGATCCGCATCAATGACGGCGACCAGTTCGGCTCAGGCTTCGTCGAGGTCAATCCGAACTCCAAGATCCCGGCGCTGATGGACCGCAGCGAGCCGAAGCCGGTGCGCGTATTCGAATCCGGCTCGATCCTGACTTATCTGGCGGAAAAATTCGGCGAGTTCCTGCCGACGGAGCTTGCGGCGCGGGCGGAAACCTTCTCGTGGCTGTTCTGGCAGATGGGCTCGGCGCCCTATCTCGGCGGCGGCTTCGGCCATTTCTACGCCTATGCGCCGGAGAAGATCGAATACGCCATCGACCGCTTCGCCATGGAGACCAAGCGGCAGATGCACGTGCTGGACCGGCGACTCGCGGAAAGCGAATATCTCGCAGGGCCGGACTACACCATCGCCGACATGGCGGTGTGGCCCTGGTATGGCGGGCTCGCCAAGGGCCGCAGCTACAACGACGCCGCGCAGTTCCTCTCCGTGCAGGAGTACAAGCATGTGCAGCGCTGGGCCGACGCGATCGACGCGAGGCCGGCTGTCAAACGCGGCCGCATGGTCAACCGCATCTCCGGCGATCCGGCCTACCAGCTACACGAACGCCACGACGCCAGGGATTTCGAGACGAAGACGCAGGACAAGCTGCAAGCGGCGGAGTGATCTGCTGATCTCCCCCTCGAGCGGGAAGATCAGCTACCTCCCATAGGTATACGTCACCGTCGCCTCGCCCAGCGCCTGGCTCTTGGCAGCCACCGACACCATCTCCGGCGACGGATTTTCCGGCGTGCGCAGCTTGGCCTCACCCAGCGCGTAGAGCGTGAAGACATAGTGGTGCGTGCCGCTGCCGGGCGGCGGGCACGGACCGAAATAGCCGGCGCGGCCGACGCCGCCCTCGCCGGACACCGCACCCTTGGGCATGCGTTTGCCGCTTTTGGAGCCTGCGCCTTCGGCGAGGCCCTTGGCGCTTGCCGGGATGTTCCAGGCCAGCCAATGCCAGAACCCCTTGCCGCCATTGGCATCGGGATCGAACATGGTGAGCGCGTAGCTTTTGGTACCGGCCGGCGGGTCCTTCCAGGCAAGCGCGATGGAGACGCTCTTGCCGCCGCAGCCGGCCTTGTCGCCGAGATATTTCGCGTCCCATTTGCCGTTGGAGACCGACGGGCTGGATATCTCGAAGGCGGATGCCTGGGTGGCGAAGGCAGCGAAGGCAAGTGCGGCAAGGCCAAAGCGTGAAGTCATGGCTCCACTCCTTCTGCTTGGATTGCCATAAGTCTATCCGAAAGGCGGGCCGGAACCGAGCAACTTTGTGTGACGGTTGGCGCTAATCTCCCACTCGAGGGGGAGATCGCCGCGAAGCGGCCAGAGGGATCGTCTCACGTAGATCGCCGACGACCTCTCTCGTCGAGGAAGGCGCGGGCGCTTCACGCGCGGCGACCCCTTCTGTCGCCTTCGGCGACATTTCCCCTCAAGGGGGGAGAGATTGGCGCCCCTACTCCGCCGCGTTGCATTCCTCCAGCGGCGGCGCCACCAGATCCGCGACAGCCGCAATCCACAGCCTGTCGATGCGGGCGAGCTTGGCCCCATCGATCTGGTCGAGATGGTTCCAATATACCGTCCTCGTAGAAATAGCCGAACTCGCGCTCCATCGCATCGGCTACCTCCACCGCATCGAGGTCGATGCCGGCGCGCAATTCTGACTGCATTGCGGCAAGAAGCGACGGCGACAGCTCCCGCACCGCCTCGAAGGAGAATTTTGGGAAAACCAGCCGACTGCGCGGCAGGTCCGACAGGTTGACGCAGAGCGTGCCGCGCCTGAGCGCATGGATCAGCAGCCGCGCGGACTTCGCCTCGAGGCTTTGCAGCGTGACGTCGTCGCGCAGCGGATCGGCGCGGCCGGTGCCGTAGAAATGGGTGTCGCCGGCATCGTCGTAGATCATGTCGCAGCCGAGGAAGGCTAGCGCGTCGGGCCTCTGATTGTGGATGCTCCAGTAGGCCGCCGTCAGCGACATGGTGGCGCCGGCATAGACGAAACCGCCAAAACTGTTCTGCGCCGGCACATAATGGGCGGCGCTGAAGATTTGCCGCATCGGATCAGGCTGCGGCATTCGCTCGGGTGGAAAATCGCCAGCATGGACAAGGATGTCCCAATCGGGGCGCACGCGCCAGGCATTGTTGATGGCAACGATGCTAGCGAAGGCATCCTTCGGCCACGCGGAGCAGCGCATGACGTCAGGCGCACTGCCGAGCAGCAGCGTCACGCGGGGCGATGCATTCATGCGATCCTCTTTCGCAAATTGGCCCGAAGCATTTGACCTTGCCGGTCCTCCCCTACAAGTGCCGGCCGCCGCGCGATCTGCCCGCCATGCCTTGAAAAAGCGCGGCGATGCGGATCTTCACGAATTCTTTCAGCCGGAACATCCCACCGCAATCCTCCGTTGGAAATCTGAGGCAATCAACGATGAAACAGTTTGGAGGCTTCCAATGATGAAGAAAATTTTTGCAGCTTCCGTGCTATCCGTCGCGCTTGCCACCTCGGCCGCGATGGCGCAGTCGACTGGCGCGAGTGCGTCGGGCGGCGTTTCCGGTGGCGTGTCTGGCGGCACGAGCGGCGACATGTCCGGCGGCACGACCGGTAGCGGAACGGTGACAGGCACCACGCCAAATCCGACGGACTCCACCACGACCAGTTCCACGACGCAGTCACAGTCGAACGGCATGGAGGATCGCTGCAAAGACAGCGGCGGCTACGACACCGACAACAACACTCCAAGCGGCGCCATGACTTCCGACATGCAGAACTGCAACAAATAGCGCCGGTTGACCTGTTCGCTTCGCGCCGTCGGTTTCCCCGACGCGGGAAACGTCAATGAAAAAGCCCCGCCGGTGGAGGCCGACGGGGCTCTTTCGTTCGAGGCCGTGAGGGTGGGACTTCGCGGCCGGTCGATCCAGGGGGTGTTGGATCGGCCGGAACCCTGGCCGAAGAACGGGCGCGCTGATAATCACGCCTGTGCACCACCAATCACGGATGTGCGAGCAGGAGGTGATAGCCGGCTGGTGATCCCCTTGAGGGGGAGATTAGCTACCTCAACAACCTCGCCAGCCTTGGCACGCCCTCATTCACCGCGCGGTCGTTGGCCAGCGTGAAGGACATGCGCAGCGTGTTGCGGCCGGTGCCGTCGGCGTAGAACGCGTTGCCGGGCACGAAGGCGACACGCGCCTCCTTCACCGAACGCGCCAGGAGTTCGGTGGCATCCGCGCCTTCCGGCAGCGTCAGCCAGACGAACATGCCGCCATTCGGCCGGCTCCACGAAATGCCGTCGGGCATCTCGGCCTCGAGCGCGCCGAGCAGCGCGTCACGCCGCTTGCGGTAGGCGCCGATCAGCCTGTCCACCTGGCCATCGAAAATGGCCTCGGCGACGCGGTGCATGACCATCTGGTTGATCGAAGGGCTATGCAGGTCGGACGCCTGCTTCATCAGCACCAGCTTTTCCACCACATGGCGCGGCGCGCAGACCCAGCCGACGCGCATGCCGGGCGAGAGGATCTTGGAGAAGGAACCGCAATAGAGCGTGCGGGCGTTGTCGATGCTGCCGGAGCGCGCGCAGTCCAGCGCCAGGATCGGCGGCACCGCCTCGCCGTCATAGCGCAGCGCGCGGTAGGCGGCGTCCTCGATGACGGCGATGTCGAGCTCGCCGGCGAGGTCGAGCACCGCCCTGCGCTGCGCGGCATCGAGCGTGTTGCCGGTCGGGTTGGCGAAGTCCGGCACCAGATAGGCGAATTTCACCTTGCCGCCATTCGCGGCGGCCGCGCGGTAAGCCTCCGGCGTCATGTTGCCGCCGGCCGTGTTCAGCCGGTCATAACGCGGCTCGTAGGCATTGAAGGCCTGCAACGCGCCGAGATAGGTCGGCCAGGTGACCAGGGCGGTGTCGCCGGGCGACAGGAATAGCTTGCCGAGATAATCGAGCGCCTGCTGCGAGCCGGAGGAGATGAAGATGTTTGCCTCGTCGCATTGGACGCCGAGCTTGCCCATGTAGCCGGCCAGCCATTTGCGCAACGGCAGAAAACCCTCGCTGACCTGGTACTGCAGCGCGGTCCCCGCCTCCGCGCCGCCGAGCACGGCCTGGTAAGCGTCGCCGATGGCTTCAGCCGGAAACAGCGAGGGATCCGGAATGCCGCCGGCAAAGGAGATGATGTCGGGCTGGTCGAGCAGCTTCAACAGCTCGCGGATTTCCGAGGCCTTCATGCGCGACGAGCGCGAGGCCAGAAGGTTCAATAGGGTCAAGGCGCACCTCCCGCGGGGCGTTTTCGTAGTTTAGGTCAATCAGGCTGACCTATTATCAGCCTCCATGCCCGACGTGAATAGCCCAAACGGTCGTAGCCCATCGTCCAGGCGACATTGTTGTTCACGCATGTCAAAATCGCCGCACACTTTTGGGCACCAAGCGCTGGCCCACATATTTTCGGCAGTGCTAATAGAAAATGTTGCCCGGGAGGCGACATCGGGGCAGCATACAAGCCGAGGCCGGTCCGCCAAGAAGAAAATCAATCCGGGCGAAGGGTTGGGGCCGGCCGAAGGGATGGGGGCAATGACACTCGAACTTATCGGGGCCGGCTTCGGCCGCACCGGCACGTGGTCCACTTTCGCCGCGCTGAACAGGCTGGGCTTTCCGAGCTACCACATGCAGGAAGTCATCATAAACAAGGCCAACAAGGGCCATCTCGACTTCTGGCGCAAGGTGGCGAACAGTCCGCCGGGGAGCCAGCACGACTGGAACCGTGTGTTCGCCAACTACAAGGCGACGGTCGACAATCCGGGCTGCTGCGTGTGGCGCGAGCTGATGGCCGCCTACCCCCATGCCAAGGTGCTTTTGACGCTGCATCCACGCGGCGCTGAAGCCTGGTATGACAGCACCATCGACACGATCTACTTCACCGAGAATGTCTGGCAGTTCAAGGTGCTCGAATGGCTGACGCCGTTCGGCCGCAAGTTCGGCGACATGTCGCGCAAGCTGGTCTGGGGCCGCACGCTGAAAGGCGTCATGGACGACCGCAACAAGGCGGTGGCGCGCTACAATGCCTATATCGACGAGGTGAAGGCGTCGGTGTCGCCGGAAAGGCTGCTGGTCTTCAAGGTGACCGACGGTTGGGGCCCGCTTTGCGATTTCCTCGGCGTTCCGCTTCCGAACGAGCCCTTCCCCAACCTCAACGACCGCGCCAGCATCAAGAAGATCATCCGCGATATGATCGTCGGCTCCTATGTGATGCTGGCCGGCGTGGCACTGGCGATCGCACTGGCGGTCGGCGGGCTCTGGTGGTGGCTGGGGTAGCTATAGCCATCCCCAGCGGTCGGTAGGGCCGGCGACGCGGCCCGGGGTTCCGTCGATTGGCGGAATTGCCGATATATTAGAATAGGCGCATGTTATCGCAAGCCGAAGCATGCTCCGGCTGAACCGCCATTGGCCATGTTTGCCCAGGTGGTCCACGGACCAGGTCAAATGTCAGGGAAAACCAGGAAAGTCCGCGCTGCTCACATCATTGGGCAGCCCGAGACGTGATATTGGAGGAGACAGCCATGAAGGTTACCATATTAGCGAATTACGAACCCCAGGCCGCCAAGGGGCTTATGCAGGGATCGGACCGGGAAGCTGCAATCAAGGCGCTTTTTGAAAGCGTCGGCGGCAAGATGAGCAGCCTGATGTTCACGCGCGGCAAGTATGACGTCGTCGTCAATGGCGAAGTGCCGGACCAGACCGCCGGGATGGGCATGGCGCTTGCCGTGCGGGCAAGCGGTTCGGTGCGCGACATGGTCGTCCTCGAAGAACTCGACATGAAGGCAGTGCTCGCGGCCGCCAAAAAGGCTGCCGGCGTCTACAAGCCCGCCGGCTGACCGTCTTGGCCAGGCAGCACGGACAAGCGTGCCGGTGCTGCCTGGCGTCCAGCTAAAGCGCGTGGCCGTAGAAACGGATTCGAGCGACGCGCTTAGGTTACTCAATTCCGGACGGAAACCGCAGCGTAGCTTTCCTGGAATTGCTTAAAACGGCAACCGAATCTCATCGTCATGAGCGGTCTGCCGCCAGCCGATGTCCTTGCGGATCTCCGGCGGCAGTTCGTTCAGCTCGCGCATCGTCCTGCGGCGCTTGCTTGCCCGAGCAAAGGCGGCGCGGATGCGATTAAGGCTTTTGAACATCGGGACCTCCACAAAGCAGCGGCACAAAATCTGCCCGCTCATCGGGCGCCGCTTTTGCGGTGCGTCTGTAACCAGCCGATTGCGCGCGAACGGTGAAATGCTTCACGAAGCCGGAGCGCCCTGAAACATTTGTGTGCAAATTAATTTAAACGACGGAGGCGCATGGTCGCGCTCCACCGCCGTTCAGCGGGCCGCCCAATTGCCTTTCTGCCCGGCCCCGTCCCTCACGATGATTTCGCGGTGTGGATAGGGAATGCCTATGCCGTTCTTTTTGAACGTATCCCACAGCGCCAGCAGCACCTTGCCACGCACATTGGTCAGGCCCTGCTGCGGATCGTGGATCCAGAAGCGCAGGACGAAGTTGAGCGAGGAGTCGCCGAACCCCGTCAGCCAGCAGACCGGCCGCCGATCGGCTTCGACCCGCCCGACGCTGATCGCGGCCTCGATCGCCAGTTCGCTGACCTTATGCGGATCGGCGTCGTAGGAGACGCCGAAATCCACGTCGAGCCGCACGAGGTTGTCGCTGAACGACCAATTGATAACCCTTTGGGTTATGAAGTCTTCGTTCGGGATCAGATATTCGCGGCCGTCGCGCGTCACCACCGAGACGAAGCGCGCCCGCAATTCCCGTATCCAGCCGAATGTGCCTTCGAGCGAGATGGTGTCGCCCGGCTTGATCGACTTGTCGAGCAGGATGATCATGCCGGAGACGAAGTTCGATACGACCTTCTGCAGCCCGAAGGCGAGACCGACACCGATCGCGCCGGAGAAAACCGTCAGCGCCGTCAGGTCGACGCCGACGGCCGAAAGAGCGACAACGCCGGCAACCAGGACCAGTCCGATCTTTGCCACCTTGCCGATGAGGACGCGGATCGAGGGCGTCAGCTCCTCGGAGATGCGGACGCGCTCATCGACATAATTGCCGATGACCACGGCAAGCCAGACCGTGGCGACCAGCAGCAGCAGCGCCTTGAGCAGCAGCAGGGCCGAAAGGCGGATCGCGCCCATGGGGATTGCGAGGCTGTCCAGCAACGTCGCGGTCTCATCACTAACGCCCAGGATGACAAGCGCTGCGTAGATCCAGATCAGCCAGCCGAGAAGGCGGGCGACGAGGCGGTTGTGAACGATGCGCGACAGCACCGACGCGACAAGCCACGCGAGCGACAGCGAAAGGGTGACATGGATGAGGTAGAGGTGGCTCGGCCACACGAAAGGGCGCATGACGTTGAGCGCGGCAAGCAGGAAAAGCGTGAAGAGGATCCAGTCGGTGCGTCGCAGCAGGGCGATCACGACCCTCAGCAGTCCGGGATGCCCCTTGATCTCGCGTGCCCGGTCCTCGATCAGCAGCTCGACGCGCCGCCCGGCAAACCTGGCCGCGAGGAACAGCGTGAGGACAATGGCGAGTTGGTAGAAGAGCCACAGCGAGGTGGCGTAGTTGAACCATTCGCTGGACCAGGCCAGCGCTCGGCTGATGGCGTCGCGAACATCCATTGCCACACGACCATCATTGACGGGCTAATAAACCCGCCGTTGCGGGGCCTATTCAAAGCCGCGCGTTCACGCGCTCGGGCGACTATGCGCCGGCGGCGCGTTTGTCCGACGAATTCTTCCGTTGATCCTCTTCGTCGATCTCGCCCATCGCCTGTTCCCAAAAGCGCAAGTCGGCGCCCTCGGGCTTTCCTTCTTTTTCCCAAAGCTCATAGGCACGCTGGCGGATGCGTTCTTCCCTTGTTTGGTCAGCCATGAAAACCTCCCGGTCTCTGTTTCACCGGAAGGAACGTTGGCGCCAGCGAAACGATCCATGCGAAGGCCTGGCGGCGGCCGATTTTCTCAGGCCCCCTCACCCAACCATTTCGCCACCCTTGGCAATCTGCGGCTCGATAGATCGGGCGCAGGCCGGACCGCGGCGATGCCGTCAGCTCGTCATCCTGCTGTCCCTCGCGATCAGCATGCCTCGGCGAAAGACCGTGCGCTCCCTCGGCACCGCCACCACCGCTTCCGGCACATGCTCGGCCTTCAGCGCGACGAAATCGGCCTTGGCGCCGACCGCAATGCCATAGCCTTCCAGGCCCAGCGCCTTGGCGCCGGCATGGCTCACCACGTCACAGGCCGCTTCCAGTTCCCGATCCTCGTAGAAGCCGGAACGGTAGCCGATCATGTTGGCGCGGTTCAGCATGTCGCCATCGCCATAGGGCCACCAGGAATCGCGGATATTGTCGGAGCCGGCAAGACCGTGACGCCCGCCCTGCGGAGCGCCGCCGCCGGCGGGAAAGGATGGTTGCCGGGCGCATTGGTCATGATGGCAACGCCGGAGGCTGCGAGCATCTCGCCGGCCCTGGCCAGAGCGTCGACGGAAATGTCGCCCAGCGCATAGGCGTGGCTGACGGCGACCTTGCCTTGCATGCTCAGCGCCGCGGTCCGGGCGCATATCTCCTCGATCTCGAACAGGCCGAGCGTACCGGCGTCATGCAGATGGATGTCGACCCCGACGCCGCGCCTTTCGGCAAGGCCGAAGACAACGTCGAGATGGCCGTTCACATCGCGGTCGAAGCTCGCCGGGTCGAGCCCGCCGATCAGATCGCAGCCGAGTTTCAGGGCCTCGTCCAGGAGCTCCGCCGTGCCCGGGGAAGACAGAATGCCGCTCTGCGGGAAGGCGACGAGCTGGATGTCGATCAGCTCGCGATATTTCTCACGCACGCCGAGGATCGTCTCGACATGCTTCAGCCCGACAGCGGCATCGACCATGACATGGCTGCGCATGGCGAGACTGCCATGGCAGACGCAAAGCTCGAGCTGGTTCTTCGCGCGCTCATCCATCGGCGCGGCCTGCTCAAGGCTCCGCATCTGGAAGGCGACGCGCTCGCGCACGTCAAAACCGTCGGTGCAGGGAATGTGCGGACGCCAGGCATCGCCATAGAAGGAGGTGTCGAGATGGATGTGGCCCTCGACGAAGGCCGGCAGCACGAGCTGGCCGGCGAGGTCGACGGCGCCGGCCGGCGGAGCGGCGGCATTGGCGGCGGGCGCGATGGCGCTGAAGCGGCCGTCGGTGACGGTCAGGTCGGCCAGCGAGCCGTCGGCGAGCCTGGCGTTGAGGAAATGGGTTTGGCGCAAGATGCAATCCGTTGAAAGTGAAAGCGTTATTCGTCGCCGCTGCGGAGGCCGCGGTCAATGCGGCGAGAGGTAGAAAGTGTTTCGCCCTTCCCCTTCTCCCACAAGGGGAAAGAGGTGCTGCCTATTCCGCTATCGCGGAAGTGCGCGCGCCTAGAAGATATGCAATGCTATATCTGCGGTACGAGGCCGCCTTGGTCGACGCGGACGCCCAAGCACATCCCCAACAATGTCGCCCCCAACGGCCGCGTCGACCATGAACTGAACGGCGATCTGACCCGGGTCGCCGTTTTGTTTTGGGTCGATCAGGCCTGTGTCTTGGCGTATTCCGCGACGAGCCCCTCATATTCCTCGAAAGCCGGCAGAGCCGCGTAGCTGTGCACGGCTGGCGTCATCGCCCAGGGCAATTTCTCGCTGGTCCAGGTCTCGATGAAGGGCGTGAACCAGGCGGGGTCGTCGAGCATGGTCGGGCGCAGATTGACGAACCAGTCGAGCCCTTCCGGCCGGGTGAACATCCAGGTCATGCAGTAGCCGCAGAAATAGTGCCTCGAGGCTCCGTGCAGGCCGCCGATCACCGGCTCGCCCTTGGTGATCTCGAACCCGTCCGAGGGGATGGCGGCGCTCAGCGAGTAGGCGCTGGACGACATAAGCTGGCAGCCGGTGCAGTGGCAGGCCATGGTGAGCAAGGGTTTTGCCGAAATCTTCAAGCGCACGCGGCCGCAGCGGCAGCCTCCTGCGGCGGGCAGGGTGAGGTGGGGCAAGATGGGGCTCCTTGAAGTTTCAACAACAAATGCCGGCGGGACAGCGCCCCCCTCTGTCCTGCCGGACATCTCCCCCACTTGGGGGGAGATCAGACGTCGCCTTGGCTTTCGCCAATCTCCAACGCCGTAGGACAAAGCGGGGCGCCCAGACAGCCAATCTCCCCCCTTGTGGGGGAGATGTCCGGCAGGACAGAGGGGGGCGCGAAGGAACGCGGCTTTTCGGTACTCAATCTCCAACCAACGCCTTCGTCGTCGTCAGCCGCACGCCCTGCTTCACGAAAGCCTCGTTGTGCCGCGCGATGATGTCAGGCGCCTTCTCCTCCTGAGAATCCAGCGTCGAATGCGCATCCGAAACCACGGTGACGCCAAGCCCTTCGGCAAAGGCCCCTTTCACCGTTGCGGCAACGCAGAAATCGGTCTGGGCGCCGATGAGCATCACATCGCTCGCGCCCTGCCCCGCGACCCACTGCCCAAGCTCGGCGTTGGAGAAAGCGTTGCCGACGGTCTTGCCGAAGGTGGGCTCTGAGGCGGCCTGGCCGAGCTGCGGCCAAACCGGCCAGCCGGAAGCGCCGGGCGCCAGCGGATCGCCCGCCGGCCCGTCATGGCGGATGAAGGCCACCTTGCGGCCGGATTTCCGCGCCCAGTCGATCAGCGCGCGGGCGCGCTCGGCGATGATGTCGGCATCGTGGATAGGCGGATCGAAACGGCCGTCGAACATGCCGGTCTGCAGGTCGATGACGATGAGCGGGGCAGTGGCTGAGGGAGCGGTGTTCGGCATGGCGGCGAGGATAGCGTGCGTAGGGGATGGGTCAAGGCGGTGACGAGCCGGCGGGCCGCTATCCCTTGAGTCAGGACTGACAATCCCCAGTTGAACTTTGAAAACGTCACAACTACAATCAGCCGAGGGCTTGGGGGATGACAATGAATGAACAATACACCGTATTCCTGATCGGAGGAGGCACGGGCGGCGACGAGCAAGCGGTGTTCACGCTGTATGACGTGGGAACCAGGTGCAGACTCACCTGCAGTTATCGGAACAAGGTCATCGAGGCGGAAGAAGACGACTATTTCGAAGCCCTGTGCCAAATCCGCAAGCAGCTCGAAGTGGAAGGAATTCTGCCCTTTTGTTACGGCGCGAGTTGCAATGTTTTCCCTGAAGGCACTGTGACAGACATGAGTCGTGGATTGGTGGTCTGCAAGGTGAAAGCGGGAGAGCGTCCCAAGGAGAGCGAATTAGTCAATATATTTGGCGAAGGTTATGACGTGGTGCCCGTATTCGTTAAAATGCAGCAGCAGTTTTGGGATTCATGGCTGGCCTCCCTGCCCTCTTCTGAGTTGAGCAAAGGGAAGGTCGGCGCTGCGCACCCTCTCTTGCGCTTTCTAACACTTAGCTTCGCTAAAGTGTTGAAATCGCTTTCTTCCCCACCAAGGGGCAGATAGCGCCCCGCCCCTACGACATCAGTGGCATCGGGCCCTTGAGCGATTGCGCCAGCGCGTCGCGGAACACCGCGATCGGACGCGCGAGCCTCCCCGCGGGCGGGCGGTGCAACAGCCAGCAACGCACTTGCGGCTTGAAGCCGGGGCAGTCGACCACCTCGACCGCGTCGCGCCACGGGCTGCCGGACAGCGCGCCGGGCGTGACGACGCCGATGCCGTGGCCGCGCGCCACCAGCGACATCCTGAGATCGGCGCCTTGCGCCTCGACGCCGACGTGGAAAGGCAGCCGCGCCACCTCGAAGCGGTGGCGGATGAAGGCGCGAAATCCGCAGCCGGTCTCGTTCAGCACCCAGTGGTAACGCGCAAGGTCGGTGAGCTCGGCCGGCTTCGGCACGCCGAGACTGGGCGAGGCGACCAGCAGCACCGCCTGCACGCCAAGGTCGTCGCCCACCAGCTCGGGCGGCGGCGCCACACCGTCGGCGATGCAGACGGCGACCGCGTCGATCTCGCTGTGCAGCACCTGCTCGACCAAGCGCGGCGACAGGCTGGAGGTGATCTTCAGCGTCAGTTGCGGGAAGGCGGCGCGCAGGCTGTCGAGCGGCTCGGAGAGCGCGCTGGTCGAAAGATAGGGCATGATGCCGAGGCGGAATTCGCCCCTCACCTCGCCGGCCGGCGAGACGCCCGCCTTCAGATCTTCGAGCGAGCGCAGCACGCGGCGGCCATGCTCATAGGCCTCCCTCCCGGAAGCGGTCGGCTTCAGCGGCTTCGACTGGCGGTCGAGCAAGGGCGTCGCCAGCCGCTCCTCGAGATTCTGGATGCGGCGCGTCACACCTGGCTGGGTGAGGTTCAGCCTCGCCGAGGCGCCGACGATGGAGCCAGTCTCGACAACGGCGACGAAAGCTTCGAGGTCGTGAATGTTCATGCGCACCTCGCATAATCATTATCAGGTCAATTCAATTGTAGCATTATGATCGTTTGCAATAAAGTCCTCGCTGGATATGCGGACAACAGGAAGTCTCATGCACGGCACACACAACACGCAACTGGCGGAGCGGCCAAGTGAAACCGACGGCACGATCACCCGATCGCAGACGCTGCTGTTCGCCGCCTCGGTCGGCATCATCGTCACCAACCTGTTCGCGCCGCAGACACTGGTCGGACTGATCGGCCCGTCGCTGGGTGCCGCGGCCTCCGAAAGCGGTCTCGTCTCGATGGCGACCTTGCTCGGCTATGCCGCCGGGCTGTTCTTCCTGGTGCCTCTGTCGGATCTGATCGAGAACCGGGCGCTGGTGCTGCGCATGTTGAGCGCGGCGGCGCTTGCCGCGGCGATCGCTTCATTCGCGCCCTCGGCCAGCTCGCTGCTCGCGGTGCTGTTCGTGTTGGGTGCCGCCTGCTCATGCATCCAGGTGCTGGTGCCGGTCGCGGCCTCCATGGCGCCGCCCGGACAGGACGGCCGGGTCATCGGCGACGTGATGAGCGGGCTGATGATCGGCATCCTGTTGTCGCGGCCGCTGGCAAGCTTCGTCGCCGACGCCTTCGGCTGGCGCGCCTTCTATGGCATCAGCGCCGCGGCGCTAGCGCTGCTCGCCATCCTGCTCGGCCTCACGCTGCCGAGGCGGCGTCCGCTGGCGCATTCCAGCTATGCGGCGCTGCTCGTCTCGCTGTTCGAGTTGTTGCGCCAGGAGCCGGTGCTGCGTCGCCACGCGCTGACGGCGAGCCTGGTGATGGCGACCTTCAGCGTGTTCTGGACGGCGGTGGCGCTCAGGCTTGCGACGCCTCCCTTCGAGCTTGGCCAGAGGGGCATCGCGCTCTTCGCGCTGGTCGGCGCCGGCGCAGCGGCGGCGACACCGATCTTCGGCCGCGCCGGCGACCGCGGCTTCACGCGGCCGGCGACGGTTCTCTGCCATCTCGGCCTCATCGCGGCGCTCGGGCTTGCGGCGTGGGCGGGCGCGACCGCCGCCGGCGGCGCATGGCTGCCGTTGGTACTGATGGGCGTCAGCGCCGTGCTGCTCGATGTGGGCGTCACCGGCGACCAGACTCTCGGCCGCCGTGCCATCAACCTGCTGCAGCCGAAGGCACGCGGGAGGCTCAACGGGCTGTTCGTCGGCATCTTCTTCATCGGCGGCGCGATCGGCTCGCTGCTGGCGGGGTTTAGCTGGGCGTGGGGCGGTTGGAATGCCGTATGCGCGGCGGGGGCAGTGTTTGGGGTCGCAGCACTGGTGGTGGACTGGGTGGGGTAGCGCCGCCTTATCTCCCCCCTTGAGGGGGAGATGGCCGCGAAGCGGTCAGAGGGGGGCGTCTCACATAGATCGCCAGCGTCATCTTTCGTCGTTTAGGGCGTCGGCGCTCCACGCGCGATGACCCCCTCTGTCGCCTTCGGCGACATCTCCCCCTCGAGGGGGGAGATTCGCGTCGCGCTAACCAATCCCGCCCGTGACAACATAAACCCCTGCGGCGCGCCCATCCGGCAGGCGCACGATCGCAGTGACGATCGAGCCATAGGCGCCGCGCCAGACGCTGTGGAAGCCCTGGTGCGTCGAAGCGGGCACGACCACCCGGCCGGTGTAGCGGTTGCCGCTCACCCGCATGAGAACCGGCTCGCCGTTAACGTGGACCTTGATGATGGCCGCATCCGATTCGGCCTCGCCCGCATCGATCTCCATCGTGATCTCGATCTCGTCAGTCTCGCCGGCATGGGTCGTCTCGGCGGTCAGCGCGAGGGTGAGCGGCACATCGCTAGGCCGGTCCGTCCCCCCGCCCTCCACAAACACATCATCCGCCAGCGCCGGCGCGCGCGGCGGGACGGTACGGCGCTGGGTGGCGCGCTCGTAGTCGCCGGCGAGGCGCAGCAGCGCCGTGTCGTCATAGGCCTTGCCGGCGAAGGTCAGGCCCACCGGCATGCCGATATCGGCCAAGGTGCCCATCGGCACCGTCACCGTCGGGATGCCGAGATGACGCCAGACAAGATTACCGTTGGCGACCCAGGTGCCGTTGCGCCAGGCAAGTTCGGCAGACTGCTCGTTGACGTCGGCATCCGAGGGGCCGACATCGGCGGCGGCCGGCAGCACCACGGCGTCGAGTCCGTTCACCTGCAACCAGTCCTCGAAATCGACGCGGCGCGTCTCCTCCAGACCCTTCAGGCCTTCCTCGATGGTGGGAATATCCTCAAGCGACGCTACACCCTTCTTCGCCCGCTCTACATAGTCGGCCAGGTCGAAGCCGTCGTCTCCATAGCGGTCGGGCAGCGTGCCCGGCGGCTGCGGGAAAATCTTCGGGCCGTCGACCGAGGCAAGATCTGGGAGGCCCGGATCGGCATTGGCGCGCAGGAAATCGTCCCACGACCAGATGCAGAGGTCCCAAATCTCGCGGCTTGCAAACTCATTCGGCACCAGGCCGCGATCGACCATCGACAGCGTGCCGGGCCGGTCGCGCTCGTAGTTCGAGACGACGGGAAAATCGACCTCGACCACCTCGGCGCCGAGCGCTTCCAGGTCGCGCGCCGCCTGCCGCCAGAGCTCCAGCACCGAGGCGCGGGTCTCGATCGGCCGGTCGGCGCCTTCATCCTTGCCGATATACATTTTGGGCACGCCGAGTCGCCTGCCCTTAAGCGCGCCCTCCAAAGCGAGCCCGGTATAGCTCGCCGGCCTGAGTTCGGACGCTTTCGGGATCGGCACCCAGGGCTGCACGCGCCAGAAATCGCCGCGCGTCTCGGCATCGTCGGCGACGATCACGTCGAGCAGTTC
This sequence comes from Mesorhizobium captivum, assembly GCF_033977165.1. NCBI lineage: Bacteria > Pseudomonadati > Pseudomonadota > Alphaproteobacteria > Hyphomicrobiales > Phyllobacteriaceae > Mesorhizobium > Mesorhizobium captivum. The sequence continues at coordinate 30,456 of NZ_JAVIJB010000048.1, read as the reverse complement.
CAGCATGTCTGGGATGGTTCGGGTATGCGGCACCACCCCATCCATGGTCGGCACCAGCGGCCAGTTGCCGCGCACCGAGATCACGCCGCGCGAGGGCGTGTAAGCGACCAGTGCATTGTTGGAGGCCGGCGAGCGGCCCGACGACCAGGTTTCTTCGCCAAGCCCGAAGGCGGCGAAGCTCGCCCCCGTCGCCGTGCCGGAGCCGTTGGAAGAGCCGGAGGCGAAGGCAGCGGTGAGATAATCCCTGTTATAGGGGCTCTCGGCCCGGCCATAGACGCCGCGCTGCATGCCGCCATTGGCCATGGGCGGCATGTTGGTGAGTCCGATCAGCACTGCGCCGGCGGCTCTGAGCCGTTCGATGGTGAAGGCGTCCTCGGTGGCGACGAGATGCTCGAAGGCGGGAGAGCCTGCCGCGACCGTCAGGCCCTTCGCCTTGTAGCTGTCCTTGGCGGTGTAAGGGATGCCGTCGAGCGGGCCGAAGGTTTTGCCCTCGCGGCGACGCCGGTCCGAGGCTGCCGCTTCCTCGAACATTTTCGGGTTGAGGATGGGAACGGCGTTGAGCGCGATGCCGTGCCGGTCGTAATGGGCGATGCGCCTCAAGTAAGCGCCGACCAGCTCGACGCTGGTGACGGTGCCTTCCTCCAGCGCGCGGCGCAGGTCTGCGATCGAGGCTTCGACTATGTTCATCGGCTGGCGCTTCCTTGTCAGTGACCACGCGTCCGGCAACGGCATAATCGCGAAGGCCGCGTTCCGTCACGCCCCCCTCTGCCCTGCCGGGCATCTCCCCCGCAAGGGGGGAGATTGGCAGCTTCTGCGCTCCACCACCCCTACGACATTGGAGATTTGCGAAAGCGACTGAGCGCGCAATCTCCCCCTTGCGGGGGAGATGTCCGGCAGGACAGAGGGGGTGCTGTCCCGCCGACCTATCCGTGAACAAACTTCTTAGGCTACTCCGGCGCGCCCGCGAACAGCACCACCCCATCCCCTCCACCCGCCGGCCAGTCGCGGATGGTGCGGTCGATGCCGCCGGTGAGAAGCGTGCCGTCGGCGGCGAAGGCGACCGAGTACATAGGCCCGGTGCCGGGGTCGAACTCGGCGATCTCGGCGCCGGTGTCCATGTTCCATAGCCTAGCCGTGCCGTCGAGCGAGACCGAGCCCAGCCGCTTGCCGTCGGAAGACAGCGCCAGCGCATAGACCGTGCCGGAATGGCCGTCGAAGCGGCGCACCTCCTTGAAGCTGTCGAGGTCCCAGAGCTTGATCGTATAGTCGCCGCTGCCGGTCACCGCATGGTGGCCGTCGGCGGTGAAGAGCGCGCCATAGGCGCCGCGGTCGTGGCCGTGCCAGCTGCGCAATTGCTTGCCGGCGACGATGTCCCACAGCTTCAGCTCGCCATCGATGCTGCCGGTCAGCGCCCTCGTGCCGTCGGGCGAAACGGCGACCGAGCTCACCGACCAGTCGTGGCCGGGCAGCACATGCAGTACGGCGCCCTTTTCCAGATCCCAGACAACCACAGAGCCGGTGTCGTGACCGCTGACGGCGCGCTTGCCGTCCAGACTGATCTTCAGTTGCCTGACGCCGCCATTCGCCCCTGAGGAGAAGACGTGCAGCACCGCGCCGTCGGACAACTGGCGCAAGACGATCTCGCCGTCGTCGCCGGCGGTCAGGGCGGTCTTGCCGTCGGGCATGAAGAGCGCGCCGCGCGCCATGTCCTTGTGGACGCCGAGATCGCGGATCAGCCTCTTGCCGTCGATGTCCCAGAGCTTGATCACGCGGTCGGTGCTGGCGCTCATGATCTCGTGCCCGTCGGCCGACACCGCCAGCCAGACCACGGCGTCGCGATGGCCTTCCGGCGCGGTCGGCTGCGCGGGAGGCGCGGGCGGAGGCGGCGCAACCGTTTCTGGTGGCAAGGCCATTTCGGGCTGCGCGACCGGGGCCAGCGCGGTCTGCTGGACGGGCTGCGAGGCCGCTGGGGAAGCTTGCTGCGTTGACGGCTGAGCTGGTGGCACGGACGTCAGGTCGGGCGGTACTGCGGCCAGAGGCGTCAGCTGGGCAGGCGCCGCGATGGGCTCGCCGGGCAGGCCCTCCGCCGTTTCTTGAGCGGGGGTAGCCGGCTCCGGAGCCGGGGCCGGCGCAGGCTCGACCGGCGTCGCGGGCTGCGCCGGAGCGGCGGTGACCTCCTTGGATTCGACAGGTTCGCCACCAGGCCCCCGCCACGGGCCGAACTGGTCGGCGACGATGGCGAGCAGGGCAACGAGTGGCACGGCAAGCGCGAAGCGGCGCAGCGAGGGATGGCCGGCCGGCGCGATCTCGGCGTCGCGGCCGAAGAGAGGCGCCGACGGATCATGCCTAGCCGCCGCCGGCAGCAGGCCGACGAGGAACAAAAGCCAGGCGAGAATCGAAAGCACGCCCGCCGCGCCGAATATCTCGGCGCGCGTCGTGGCCGGGGGTTGGCCGCCCAGAGCCAGATAGAGCTTGGCGAAGCAGGCGAAGCCGACGACGAGCATCGCCAGCGCCAGCAGCCTGTCGGTCGATCTTGTCATCGGCGCCCCCCGCGCCTTCCTACCGGATAGAGGAAAGCGCGCATCAGCCATCCTAGCCGAGCTTTCTTTCCAGGCTAAGTGCAAGACATCACACGAGGAAAGATAAATGTGCTTCGCCGGGCGCTCTTCTTCCACTCAAAGGCGATCAGCCTTTTCGACTTTACTCGACCGTCGGACCAATATCCGAAGCCGAGGTCGGCTGCGTGATGTCTTTCACGCCATAAGTGCCCGCTGCGTGAGCAGAAAGCCACACTCCACAAGAATTAAAGCTCAACCAACCGCCTTAGTTGACAGGAAACATCCATATGACATTATCCGGCGGGGATTTTCAGGAGAGCCACAGCATGAAGAAGATTTACGAGAAGCCTACCTTGGCCCGCAAAGGCAAACTGTCGGCGGTCGTCGCGACAGTATCTTCAACTCCGACGCCGGGCTGAATCCACACAATCTTATCGGCTCGATCCCGCGGCTCCAATCTTCCGCGCTGCCTTGTAGCGCTCTTGAAGAATTGGCTGCCTTGCCGGGGTGGACAGCTTGATCCGTTAAAAGGGGGAATCCAACATGAAGAAGACCTACGAAAAGCCGACCGTCGTCCGCAAAGGCAAGCTTTCGGCGGTTACGGCGGTCGTCAACGGCGGCTCCGTTATCATCCTCCGCTGATCGGAACAGTTAGAACCGTCTGGTGGCAGTGCCGCCAAGACTGGTCCATAGTTTTGATGACAGGCGACACGGCCTATGTTGTCTAGGCTGCTTGTTGGTTTGTCTCGATTCGGGGAATCAGGGAGACGCGCCATGAAGAAAATCTATGAGAAGCCCACGCTGGTAAAGAAGGGCAGGCTTTCGGCGGTCACGGCCAATGGCGGCGGCTCCCTCGTTACGCTCTAGCACGAAAGCGCGTTGCATTCAGGCAAGGCCGCGCGTGGCCCATACGCATCAGAGCGCCAGCGTCAGATCATCGAGCACCATCTGCCAGTGGTGCTTTGTCGACAGGCGCACACGCGTCACCGCCTTCAGCATCGGCGCGTAGTGAACCGGGGCCAGCGCCGACAGCGTGATCTCGTCGCGCGCGACCGGCTCGTCCCCAGCCAGCTTTCGACCAGTGCGGTCTCGCCTTCTGAACCCAGCCAGGCCGCGGTCAGCATCACCGAATGGAAGCCGAAGGGCGCCGCGCGAGCGAACTCCGCCGGATGGCCGCTGCTGGTATAGGCGATGTAGGCGCCCGAGACGTTGCCGTTGACATAGCCCTCGCTGTTCTTGGTGTGATCGCGCGCCATGGCGTTGAGATTGTACCAGTCGACCCCGGCATGGCCCGACGGGATCTTGCACAGGCCGCGCGTGGTGACATCGTCGAAGCCGATGGTGATGAGCGGCGCGCCGGCCCAAAGGGGGCCGGACCGGAGCGCGCCGGGCGCAAGCAGGCCGAGTTCGGCCGGATAGGCCGACAGCGCGAGACGCCGGTCGAGCCCGCCGTCGGCAATCGCAACTTGATCGGCCTCGCCGGAAACAGGGAAGCGGAAAGCGGCTGCCGGACCGAGCGCGTGGCTTTCGAGCACCTTGCCCCTGCCCATCACCGACAGCGTAGCCGCCGCCCCGACGGGCATCCTGCCGCTCACCGTGCGCGACGGCGTGAGGCCGACCGGCCCTGGCAGGCCCTCCCCGACCAGACCGACGAGCGAGCCGGGCGCCTCCGCCAGGCGCACGAGTTGGTTCTCGTTGGCGCCGCTGGCGCGCCAGCCCGGCGGCACCGAGACGGAAAACCGATAGGTTCCGGACGCGCGGATCGCCGCGCTGCGCCGCTTCGACGACATCGGGAAATTGGCAAAGCCGGCAGGATTGGTCCGCGCCAGGGCGAGGAAGCGGCCCTGCTCGTCGAACAGCCGCACCGCGATACCGGCCATCGGGCGGTCGGCCTGGCCATAGATCCCGTCGCCATCGACATCCATGAAGACAAAGGACGAGAAATTGAGCTTGCCGGACGTCGGGCCCCAGGCACTGCGAGGCGCATAGTCGCGGGCAGGATTGGGGTTGCCGCGCACCCTGCGGCGCCTGCGCCGCCAGCGCAAGGCGAGCGCGATGAGGGCACCGGCGCCGGCGAGGACGAGAGCTGAGACGAGGAGGACGAGGGCGTTGTCAGCCATGATGATGGGCGAGCGATGGCTGGAGAAAAATATCCAAGATGAAAAGCATAAAGTCCGAGCCCCCTCCAAATCCTGCAAAAGCTAGCGTGAGACGTCGTTGCTGCACAGCCATTACTTGCGAGATGCTGGCATCAAACGACTGAGATGCTGGCAGGACAGCGCCGACTTTCCCTTCTCCCCTTGTGGGAGAAGGTGGGCGAGCGAAGCTCGGTCGGATGAGGGGTGTTCCAGCTTGGCGGATGCGTTCAGGATACCCCGTAAGCAATAAGATCACCGACGCCTCATTTCTTCCAACACCCCGTCTCGGCGCTACGCGCCGACCCACCTTCTCCCTCGAGGGGAGAAGGTCAGGTCGCCAGATCCACCCACACCGGCGCGTGGTCGCTGGGATTGTCCCCTCCTCGCACCTCGCGGTCGATGCCCGCTCCCTTCAGCTTGCGCGCCAGTTTCTTCGACAACAGGATGTGGTCGAGTCTCAGCCCCGCGTCGCGCGGCCAGCGGTTCCGGCGATAGTCCCAGAAGGTGTAGAGCTTCTCCTCCTTCGGGAAGACTTTTCGCAGCGCATCCGTCCAGCCTTGCTCGATCAACGCCGCGAAGGCGGCGCGGCTTTGCGGCTGCACCAGCGCGTTGTCGTCATAGGAGCGGGTTTGGTAGATGTCGCGCGCCTCGGGTACGATGTTGTAGTCGCCGGCAAGTGCCACCGGCAGGCCGGTGTCGAGAAGCTCACCGGCGTGGGCCGCGAAGCGCTCGTGCCAGGCGAGCTTGTACTCGAATTTCGGCCCCGGCTGCGGATTGCCGTTCGGCCCGTAAAGGCAGGCAATGACGATGCCGTCGACCGCTGCTTCGATGTAGCGCGCCTGGCGGTCGGCATCGTCGCCGGGCAGCGCGTCGCGCGTCAGCACCGGCTCGGCGCCGCGCGCGAGGATTGCGACGCCGTTCCAGGTCGCCTCGCCCTTCCACACAGCGCCGTAGCCGGCATTGGCGAGCCGGGTCAGCGGAAACTGCGTGTCGCGCGCCTTGAGTTCCTGCAGGCAGACAACATCGGGCTTTGCCTTGGCGAGCCAGGCCAGAAGGTTTTCCAGCCGGCTGTAGATGTTGTTGATGTTGAAGGTGGCGAGTTTCATTTGACGAAGGCGCCCCTCGCTTCGTCATCCTTGGGCTTGACCCGAGGATCCATGCCGTGACGCCCGCCATCGAACGGGGCGGGGCAGAATTCTGAACCGTTGCAACGCCTTAACGTCACGGAATGGATCCTAGGGTCTACGCGCGTCGCTTCGCTCCTTGCTCCGCCCTAGGATGACGAGGCGGATGGCAGCGCCATCCGTGCTTTTATCGTTTCCGCTACCGTCTTCAGATGATCGGCCGTCGAAAAGCCCGAGATCGCCTTGCGCGGCTTCAGGTCGTGGTCGCCGTCTTCCAGCCAGATCACCTCTATTGCCGCGGAAAGGCCGTAGGTCGCGACCTCTTCCTTGGTGCCGAACTCGTCGCGCGTGCCCTGGAAGATCAGCGTCGGGGTCTTCAGGTCGGCGAGATGTTTTGTCCTTAATTGCTCGGGCTTGCCGGGCGGATGGAAAGGATAGCCGAGGCAGACCAGGCCGGCGATCTCGCCCTTAGCAAACATCTCGTCGGCGACCATGGAGGCGACGCGCCCGCCCATCGACTTGCCGCCGATGATCAGCTTGCCGGCCACGCCCTTGGCCCTCAGGTCTGCGATCGCCTTGATGTATTCCGGATTCACCGTCTCGGCGCGCGGCGGGGGCTTGCGGTGGCCGTAGCGGCGGGCAGCCATATAGTGGAACTCGAAGCGCGCGACGCGGAAGCCGGCCGCGGCCAAGGCCTTGGCGGTGGCGGCCATCGAGGCCGAGTCCATCGGCGCGCCGGCGCCATGGGCGAGCAGGATGGTGATAGGGGCATCTTCGGGGCCGTCGAGGAGGAAGTAGGTCATGGGTGCTCCAACGTGGGCGATCCCTTCTCCCCTTGTGGGAGAAGGTGGCCGAGCGAAGCTCGGACGGATGAGGGGTGTTCCAGCTTGGCGGACACGGTCATCGATATCCTTGCAAGCGACAGATCACCGGCGTCTCATTCCTTCCAACACCCCTCATCCGTCTCGGCGCTGACGCGCCGATCCACCTTCGCCCACAAGGAGTGAAGGAGAGGCGCTACCCCGCCGTCCGCGCCATGTGCAGATCCACGAACTGTATTCCCCGTGCCGCAATGCGTGCCCATTCGGACTCCGCATCGAGCTCCAGGTAGCGCGCCCAGAGTCCGCGGGCCTCGGCAAGATTGCCGGCATCGAATTCCAGCCGGGCGAGGTTGAACACCGGGTCGGCATAGGTCTTGTCCAGCGCCATCGCCTTCTGCAGATGCCTGCGCGCCGAAGCAACCTTGCCCTCGTCGCTCATCAGCCCGGCGAGGTTGAACCAGGCTTCGACGAAGCCCGGATCGAGCTTTATCGCACGGGCATAATCATGCGCGGCTTCCGCCACGCGGCCGGCGCCGCGCAGACAGTTGGCGCGGTTGAAAGCGGCGATCGCATCCGTCGGGTCGATCGCGAGGCAGCGCTGATAGAGTGCGGTCGCGTCGTCCTGGCGCCCCTCCTCTTCCGCGGCTTCCGCCTCGGCGAAGAGCTCCTCCAGCGTGTCGTCTTCCGGGGAACCGAGATCGAACAGCAGCTGGCCGTCGAGCTCGCTTCTGCCTTCGTCGAGATAGATCGCGTCCGGGCGGCCGTGCTGGGAGCCAAGGTTGAGCGCCTTGGCGGTGAGCGAGGCGACCGGGCCGGAGCGGTGGACGGAACGCGCGATCGCACCCCAGGCAGCGCCGCTGGCGATCAGTCCGGCATATTTCCTGGCCAGGATAAGATCGCGGAAGGAATAAGGCTCGGCGTCGTGCTCGAAAGCGTCGAACAGCGACAACATGTCGAGATCGTCGCCGGCAAGCCGCGACTGGTCGATGAGCGATTGCCTGGAGAGCGACGACGCCTCCGGCGCCTTCATCAAACCGAGCAGGCGGAGAAAACCGTTCTCGCTGACGAGCTGGCGGCCGGCGTCGCGCTCGGCTTTCACGCGGCGCTCGATCTCGACGTCGCCGGCTTTCGTCAGCGCCGTCTTGGCGAGAAGCGTTCGGCCGAACACGACATGCGTTGTGCGGCGGGTGACGCCGCGCCTCAGCTCCGCATGGCGGCGCTCAACCTCGCGCGCGGCAAGCCGCAAGGGGAAGGCGGCCAGCGCGCCGACGACGCCGAAGACAGCGCCGGGAAGGATCACTGGCCCTCCGGTCACTTCTTGCTCTTGCCGACGGCCTTCAGCAGGTTCGCCTTCAGCGGGTTCTCAGGCGCGCCGCCGCCGGCGGCCGCCTTTTTGGCGGGCTTGGCCGGCGCCTCGTCGGCCTTGCTCTTCGACTTGGCCGGGGGCTTCGCCTGCTGCGAAAGGCTGGCCTTCAGCGCATCCATCAGGTTGATGACGTTGCCGCGCTCCGGCGCGGCCGCAATGATCGGCTTGTGGCCCTTGAGCTTCTCGCGGATCATCGCCATCAGCGCCACTTCGTAGCGATCCTCGTAATTCTTCGGATCGAAGTGGGTTTCCTTCTGCTTGATCAGTGCCTGGGCGAGGTCGAGCATTTCCGGGTCCGGCTTGCCGGCCGGGATGTTGCCGAAATATTCAGCCGTGCCGCGCACTTCGTTGGGGTTTCTCAAGGTGCAGACGAACATGCCGTTCTCGCGCGAGCCGATCGTCACCACGCGCTCGCGGCTGGAGAGCACAAGGCGCGCGATCGCCAGCTTGCCGGATTTGCGCATCGCCTCGCGCAACACGATGAAGGTCTCCTCCGCCATCGCGCCGTCGGGCGCGAGATAATAGGGCGAGTCCTGGTAGATGACATCGACCTCGCTCTCATCGACGAAAGCCTCGATGTTCATCGTGTGGTTGGATTCGATCCTCACCGCCTCGAGGTCGCTGTCATCGATGATGATGTACTGCTTGTCCTCGTATTCGTAGCCTTTGACCAGGTCCGAGCGCTCGACAAGGCCGAGCTCGGGATCCACCGGCTTCATGTTGATGCGGTTGTGGGTCTTCTTGTGCAGCTGGTTGAACGAGATGCGTTCGCTCGCGCTGGTGGCCGGATAAAGCCGGACCGGACAGCTGACGAGGCTGAGCTTGAGGTAACCTTTCCAACTTGCCCTGGGCGCCATGATGAACTCCTACGCGGCCATGCACTGACATTCTAGCTTGAGCATGATCTCCTCCAAAAACCGGTTCCCACTTTTTGGGATCATGCTCTCTGCAGCGCTTTCGTCCGAAGGACGAGCAGCACCGTGGAAATCCTACACCGACCCCTAACCTTACAGCCGAATTCCTAGCGAAATGTTTTTGGGGCGGAATTGCGCGGGAGGATAGTTCAAATTGTAGCAAGCGTCGATGGCGCAGCGCCAGTTCCTCGCCCCCGCAGAGGTGGCTCGGCGAAGCCGAGACGGAGAGGGGAAATGGCGCGAACCTGAATGCTCTTCGCGCCTTAACTGCATGCGCTGGCGCTGCCCCCTCTCCGGCCGCTGCGCGGCCACCTCTCCCCCACATTCGTGGGGGCGAGGAACTAGCGCTCAAACACCGGCAGATCCCTCGCGGCCTCATCGATCTCCGCCCACGGATCGCCAGACGTCTCCAGCAATCCGGGCAGCGAGGCGTAGTTCAGATCCTCCGGCGCGTCGATCGTCTCCAGGTCCGTCCAGCTCACCGGGGTCGAGGCCGGCAAGTTGGTGCGGGCGCGCAACGAATAGGGGGCGGCGGAGGTGTGTCCGCGGGCGTTGCGGTGAAAGTCGATGAAGATGCGCTTCTTGCGGTTCTCCTTGCCCATCGTCGTGGTGAAGGTGTCCGGCGCGCTCGAAGCGAGGAAAGTCGAAATGGTGCTGCTTGCTTGGTGCAGTTTCTTCCAGTTCTGCTTGCGCGTCACCGGGACCGTGATGTGGATGCCCTTGCCGCCGGAGGTTTTCGCGAACGGCACCAGCCCGAGGCCTTCGAGCCCGGCCTTGATGTGGACGGCCGCCTCCACCACCTCGCGCCACGAAATCCCCTCGCCCGGATCGAGGTCGAAGACGATCTGGTCGGGCTTGTCGAGTTTCGTGCGGTGCGTGCCCCAGGTGTGGAATTCCACGACGCCGAATTGCGCCAGCGCCAGATAGCCTTTTGCTCCCTCGACCGAGAGGTAGGATTTGGTTTCGCCTTCGGAGTTGGTGGCCTCGAAAGTGACGACCGAAGGCGGCATGCCGGTGAAGGCGTGGCGCTGGAAGAAACAGTCCTGCGGCTTGCCCGTCGGGCAGCGCACCAGCGACACCGGGCGGCCGATGATGTGCGGCAGCATGAAATCGCCGACCAGCGCGTAATAGACGGCGATGTCGAGCTTGGTCGGCCCGGTCTTGCCGAACAAGCGCCGCTCCGGATTGGTGACCCAGATGGTGGCGAGGTCGGATTCGGCGATCAGCCGCTTGCGCTTGACGGACACCGGCGTGGTCAGGCCGCCGACGTCGCGCAGGCCGCGGAAGACGCCATGGCGGATCGCATTGTCGGCGGTGCGGTTGGAATAACGGACGCGGGCGGAGAGCAGCGGCTTCACCCAGTGCATCTCGCGCATGATCTCGCGCGGCGCGCCTTCGGGCGGCGTGGCGCCGGTCGTCAGACGTTCCAGCCTGGCGAGCAGCTCGGTCGCCATGTCGCGGTCGAAGCCGGTGCCGACCTTGCCTCGATAATGCAATTCGCCGTTCTCGAACTCGGCCATGCCGAGCGCCGCCAGGCCTTCCGCCCGGTCAGAGACGGTATAGCCTGCGATGACGAAATCCTCCGTCTTCTGCGCCTTCACCTTGGTCCAGCTCTTGGTGCGGCCGCTCTGGTAGGTGGCGTCGGCGCGTTTGGAAACGACGCCTTCCAGCCCAAGGTCCGAGGCCTGGTCATAGAGCCCGCGCCCATCGCCCTCGACATGGTCGCTGTATTGGATGGCGGAATTGGCGGTCTGACCGGCGAGCAGCTCGGCGAGCAGCGCCTTACGCTTCTGCAGCGGCGCCTTGCGCAGGTCCCAGCCGTCGAGGTGCAGAAGATCGAAGGCATAGAAATGCAATTTGGAGCCGGCGCCTTCGGCGAGCGCGTCCTGCAGCAGCGCGAAGCGGGAGATGCCCTTGTCGTCGAGCACCATGATCTCGCCGTCGATGATCGCCTGGCTGACCGGCAATCGCGCGAAAGCTTGCGGAAGATCGCCATAGCGCTTGGTCCAGTCGATGCCGCCGCGGGTGATCAGCCGCACCTCACCGTCCACCACATGCGCCATGGTGCGGTAACCGTCGAATTTGATCTCGTGCAGCCAGAGCGTGCCTGTATCCTCCACCGGTCCGCCCGGCGGCGCCGTCACCTGGGTGGCGAGCTGCGGCTCGATGCGGCTTGGCGGGTCGCCCTTGACGGCGCCGGGCAGCGCGCCGGGCTTCAAAGAGCCTGGCTTGGGCGGCAGGCGCTCTGGCCTCCTCGGCGGCGCTACCAGTTCTTCGATGCGGCGGCCCGACTTCACGCTTTCCGGCCGCGCTTCGAGGATGTCGAGCTTGGTGTCGGAAGCGAGGTCGCGCTCCTTGAACAGCAGCCAGTTCTTCTTGTTCTCGTCCTCGCCGGGTTTCGGTTTCAGCCTGGTCAGCATCCAGCCGCCGTTAAGCTTCTGGCCGGCCAGCCGGAACTTGAAGGCGCCCGTCCTGAGACTCTTTTCGACATCCTCCATCGGCGCCCAGGTGCCGGCGTCCCAGACGATCATCGGCCCGCCGCCATATTCGCCCTCGGGAATGACGCCCTCGAAGTCGATATATTCGATGGGGTGGTCCTCGGTCTCGACCGCAAGCCGCTTGTCGGCCGGGTTGAGCGAGGGCCCGCGGGGGACAGCCCAGCTTTTCAGCACGCCGCCGACTTCGAGGCGCAGGTCGTAGTGGTCGGCGCTGGCGTGATGCTTGTGCACGACGAAGCGGTAGCCGCCGCCGACCTCTGACCCGCCCGCGGGCTCAGGGGTCCTGCTGAATTCGCGCTTGGCGCGATAGGGTTTGAGTTTGGCAGGCATGGGTTAGATGCCAAAGCGCAGAGCAGACAATCGCAAAGGCTGCGTTCCTTCGCGCCCCCCAGCCCGCGCGGTCGTCATCCTCGGGCTTGACCCGAGGATCCATGCCGTGACCTTAACCCCGGAGTGCAGCCGAGCAGAACTTGGACCGCCGCGACGCGCCGACGTCACGGCATGGATCCCAGGGTCTCCGCGACGTCGCTTCGCTCCTGCTCCGCCCTGGGATGACGAAGGCACTACCCTCAATCGTCAGTCGCCGGCGTCAGTTCGAGCTCAGCCGGCGTCAACCCTTGCCTCAGCTGGCTCAGCCGGAACTCGTCGACCCAATAAGCCTCGCCGTCAACCAGCACGCGCGCCTGATAGGTGCCGCCGGAAAAGCTCTGCGCGGAAACATAGATCTTGTGGCGGTCGAGCGCCTTCTTCACCGCGGCGCGGCGGGAATTTTCTCTCGCGACGGGACTGGCCATGACCTCACTCAAATACGCTGCCGCTCAAGGGCGGCGCCTATTAGGATGGCGGAGAGCGGAGAGCGAGTCAATTTGGCGCAGCTGGCGGCGATCACGCCCGCAACACGATAGATGGCGAAGCCTCCCGGCTTCGCCATCTGCAAAGCGGGCTGCTTAGCCAGCCATGGCCGCGCTGCTCTAATAGTCCATTCCCGCCCCCGGAGGCGTCGCGGGACCGGCCTCCTTCCTCGGTTTTTCTGCCACCATCGCCTCGGTGGTGACCAACAGCCCGGCGATGGACGCGGCGTCCTGCAGGGCGGTGCGCACCACCTTGGCAGGGTCGATCACACCTTGGCCGTAGAGGTCGCCATAGCCGCCGGTCTGTGCGTTCCAGCCGAAAGAGAATTGCCCGTTCTCGCGCAGCCTGCCGACGATGATCGAGCCTTCGGCGCCCGCGTTCTCGGCGATCTGGCGCACCGGCGTTTCCAGCGCACGGCGCACGATCTCGACCCCGGTTTTCTGGTCAGGGTTGTCGACGGCTGCCGCGTCGAGCGCCTTTGCGGCTCTCAGCAGCGCCACGCCGCCACCGGGCAGGATGCCCTCCTCCACCGCGGCGCGGGTGGCGTGCAGCGCATCGTCGACACGATCCTTGCGCTCGCGGACCTCGACCTCGGTCGAGCCGCCGACGCGGATGACAGCGACGCCGCCAGCGAGCTTGGCCAGCCTTTCCTGCAGTTTCTCGCGATCGTAGTCGGAAGTAGTTTCGTCGATCTGCTGCCCGATCTGGGCGACGCGGCCCTCGATCTCGGGCTTGGCCCCGGCGCCGTCGACGATGGTAGTGTTCTCCTTCTCAACAGTGATCCGCCGGGCGCGGCCGAGCATGTCCAGCGTGACGTTCTCCAGCTTGATGCCGAGATCCTCGGAGATGACCTGGCCGCCGGTGAGGATGGCGATGTCCTCCAGCATCGACTTGCGGCGATCGCCGAAGCCCGGCGCCTTGACGGCGGCGACCCTAAGGCCGCCACGCAGCTTGTTGACGACCAGCGTCGCCAGCGCTTCGCCTTCGACGTCCTCGGCGATGATCAGAAGCGGCTTCGCCGACTGCACCACCGCCTCCAGGATCGGCAGCAGCGCCTGCAGGTTGGACAGCTTCTTCTCATGGATCAGCAGATAGGGCTCATCGAGATCGGCACGCATCTTGTCCTGGTTGGTAATGAAGTAAGGGCTGAGATAGCCGCGGTCGAACTGCATGCCCTCGACCACCTCGAGCTCGGTCTCGGCGGTCTTGGCCTCCTCGACAGTGATTACGCCTTCATTGCCAACCCTCTGCATCGCTTCGGCCAGGAAGCGGCCGATCTCCGCGTCGCCATTGGCCGAGATGGTGCCGACCTGGGCGATCTCGTCGTTGCGGGTCACCTTGCGGGCATTGGCCTTGAGCTCGGCGACGATCACTTCCACGGCCCTGTCGATGCCGCGCTTCAAATCCATCGGGTTCATGCCGGCGGCAACGGCCTTCGCCCCTTCCCTAACGATCGTCTGGGCGAGCACGGTGGCGGTGGTGGTTCCGTCACCGGCGACGTCGCTGGTCTTCGAGGCCACCTCGCGCACCATCTGCGCGCCCATATTCTCGAATTTGTCGACCAGTTCGATTTCCTTCGCCACGGTCACGCCGTCCTTGGTAATGCGCGGCGCGCCGAACGACTTCTCGATGACGACGTTGCGCCCCTTGGGGCCGAGCGTCACCTTAACCGCGTCGGCCAGAATATCGACGCCACGCAGCATCTTGTCGCGAGCTTCCGTATGGAATTTTACTTCCTTGGCAGCCATTGGAACCCTCCCTCCGCGAGGGTCTGCAGCCGGACCTCGCGTGCCTATCGCAACTAGTCTGGCGCAAAGAGGTTTCAAGGGCGCCGGTCCGGAATTTTTCGGCACCCGTCTTGATTTCAACGCGCTGTAATCATGAGGTTATTCGGGACAGCGAAACGGAGACTATATCTCCCCCACTGCTGTCGCAACTTGTGCGCCGCAGCATCGGAACGCTTCGCCTCGTCAGCCCGTTCAACGAGACCCGACCGCCGGCCTTGCCAGACCTTCGCGCAAGCGGCACAAGAGGCTGTGCCGCCGCTGGCGAGCAAGGGAGATAGGGATGGTTCAGATCAGGGCGATGACGAAGAACGACCTGGCCGCCGTCTCGCGGCTGCTCGGCCAGTCCTGGCGGCGTACCTATTCGCCGATCATGGGCGAAGATGCCACGGCCAGGCTCTCCGACGAGAAGCATGCGCCCGACAAGCTCGCGGCCGAACTTGCCGACGACAACAAGATGTCTTTCGTCGCGGAGCGGACGGACGGCTCGATCGCCGGCTATGCGATGGCGGCGATGGATGAGAATGGCGACGTCACGCTCAACCGGCTGCATATCGAGCCGCAGGAATTCGGCAGCGGCCTTGCCGTCGACCTTTTGCATGCAGTGCTTGCCGCCCATGCCGGCATTCCCAGCATCGCGCTGGAGGTGATCGAGGGCAACGACCGGGCGGTTGCCTTCTACCGCAAGCACGGCTTCGAGGTGGTCGAGCGCCGGCCGGCCGCGCATGGCGTCGGCGGCCACGCCTCGCTGATCATGCGCCGGCTGCTGCCGATGGCCTGAAGCGCGGCGCTGGACGTGTTCCGCCCCGGCCCTATAATTTCGCAAGCGCTAATTTCTCACCGGAGACAGACAGATGAGCCTGGGCAAGCAGAAACTCGGCAACCAGGGGCTCGTCGTCTCGGCCATCGGCCTCGGCTGCATGGGCATGAGCCAGTCCTACGGGCCGGCCGACGAGGCGGAATCGATCGCCACCGTGCACCGGGCGATCGAGCTCGGCTGCACCTTCCTCGACACGGCCGAAGTCTACGGGCCCTTCCTCAACGAGGAACTGCTCGGACGCGCGCTGAAGGGCCGGCGCGATCAGGTGACGATCGCGACAAAGTTCGGCTTCCGCATCGTCGACGGCAAGCAGGACGGAACGGGGCGCGACAGCCGGCCCGAGCATATCCGCGAGGTGGTCGACGCTTCGCTCGCGCGGCTCGCCACCGACCGCATCGACCTGCTCTACCAGCACCGCGTCGACCCCGAGGTGCCGATGGAGGATGTCGCGGGCACGGTTGGCGAGTTGGTGGAGGAAGGCAAGGTGCGCTTCTTCGGCCTGTCGGAGGCGGGCATCGCCAATATCCGCCGCGCGCACGCCGTGCATCCGGTCTCGGCGCTGCAAAGCGAATATTCGCTGTGGGAGCGCAACCTGGAGCCCGAGATCATCCCGGCGCTCGCGGAATTGGGCATCGGGCTGGTGCCGTTCGCGCCGCTCGGGCGCGGCTTCCTCGCCGGCGACGTCAAGCGCGCGGAAGAGTATCCCGAAGGTGATTTCAGGCGCGGGGACCCGCGCTACCAGGGCGAGAATTTCGACGCCAATGTCGCCGCGGCCGCCACGGTGCGCGACATCGCCGCCGCCAAGGGCGTGAAATCTGGCCAGGTGGCGATCGCCTGGCTGCTCGCCAAGGGTCCGGAATTCGGCATCGACATCGTGCCGATCCCCGGCACCAAGCGACGGACTTATCTCGAAGAAAATGTCGCGGCGGCCGACATCAAGCTCGACGCCACGGAGATGCTGGGGCTCGACATGGCGCTGACGCCCGACAAGGTTTCCGGGCCGAGATATGATGAGCGGAAGATGTCGACGGTGGATCGGTAGGGCCTGCCAATCTCCCCCCTTGAGGGGAAGATCCGCAGCGCCTCACTTCTTCTTGCAATCCGGCAACGCCTCCATTGCCTTCCTCGCCTCTCCCTCGCTGGCGTATTTCTTCTTGCCGAGATCGACGACAAGCGTCCCGTCCGGCTTCTTCGGCACAATCTCGCATTGCTTCGAGACGGCATCCCTGGCGACCCAGTATTCCTCGGCCGCCGTGGCGGGCAGGCTGGTAATGCCAGTGGCGAGAATTGCGATAGCGATGGTGCGAACCATTCCTGATCTCCCATTTGCTGGCGTATGAGGGACCGCCAGGCGCCGAAGCGAGACGGCACCGGTTCGCCGCTCTACTGTTTTCACGCAATTCAGGACGGAACTCGCTGCGCACTTTCCTCGAATTGCTGGAACGGAAACGCCTTGCCCGGGCTTCCCGTTCCGGCATTTTCCGGGGGGTCTCGGCGCTGACCAAGGGGGCGCCAATCGATGCCTAGCGGGGGCCGGCAGAAAAAACCCCGCCGCACCACAAAAGCGCGTCTTGACTTCGGTGAGCCGACCACCAAATCGATGCTACCGATCTCGTGCGCAAGTGCCGGACATGCCGGGTCCGCCCGAAGCACGGTTTGACGCTCCGGACGACCAGTCAGGCCGAAGGGAATGCACGGCCCAGCAGGCTGTCCGGTGCCCAGGTACCTGCATCGTTTCTGCGAACGCGAGAAAGGAGAACACTAACATGGCAATTCGTGATCTCATTCCCTGGGCCAGGGAAGGCAATCAGGCTCCCGGCTTCTATCGCGACAACGATCGCGATCCCTTCATGGCGCTGCATCGCGAGATGAACCGTCTGTTCGATGACGCGTTCCGCGGCTTTGGCAGCAGGATGCCGTCGCTCGGCGAATCCTTTGGCGGGCGCTCCGGATGGCCGAGCGTGGAAATCTCGGACACCGATTCCGAAGTCCGCATCATGGCCGAGATGCCCGGCATGGAGGAGAAGGACGTCGAGCTGATGCTGGACGACGGCGTACTGACACTGCGCGGCGAAAAGAAGTCGGAGACCGAGGATAAGGACAGGCAGTTTTCCGAGCGCTTCTATGGCCGCTTCGAACGTCGCATTCCGCTCGGCACCGAGGTCGAGGAAGACAAGGTGCGCGCGGACTTCCACAACGGCGTGCTTACGGTGACGCTGCCAAAGACCCAACGCGCCCAAGCGAAAGCCAGACGCATTCCGATCGGCGGCGCCGGTGCCGGTTCGACTAAGAGCAAGCATTGAACGCTGGCTGCCGGGCGCCGAGCCCGGCAGCGCCGCTCAACCGCCCGAATGCGGGTCGATGCTGTAGGGGTGCACGGGATAGCCTGGGCCGATCGCTTCGTGGACCCGATCGATCCAGGCGCTGACCGCCGGATAATCGGCGAGCGCGAAATCGCAGTCCTCCGCACGGTGGCCGTAGGCATAGACGGCGATGTCGGCGATGGTGAGCGCATTACCGACTAGGAACGGCCTGCCTTTTAGGCTGCGTTGGAGTGCGCCGAGCGCACGGGCGCCCGCCTCGCGCTTGCCGGCAACCATTGCCTGGTTGCGCTGCAGCCGCCCGGTCAGCGTCCAGAAGCGCAGCGAGCCGACGACCGGCTCGACATGGTACTGCTCGAAGAACAGCCACTGCATGACCTTGGCGCGGGAAAAGCGGTCCGCCGGCAGATACGGCGTGCCCTCGGCGAGATAGGTGAGGATGGCGTTGGACTCGGCGATCGCCTCGCCGTCCTCCAGGCCGAGCACCGGAACGGCACCGGCCGGATTGAGCTTCAGGAACGCTTGCGTGTGGCTCTCGCCCTCGAAGATCGACACCTGGTGGGTTTCGTAAGCGATGCCGAGCAAGCCGAGCAGGACGCGCACCTTCCAGGCGTTTTGCGATGGCAGGTAATCGTAGAGCGTGAGCATGACGGATCCCCGGTTTGACGGGATTGGATTGGCATGGGGCGATAAGGGGCGCCACCCGATTTATGCAGCGCGTCCGCTGACGTGAGCTTTAATGCGCTGGCAGGACAGCGCCCCCTCTGTCCTGCCGGACATCTCCCCCACGTGGGGGGAGATTGGCAGCTTCAGCGCCGGCTATCTTCTGCAACGCCGGCGATTGGCGAAAGCCGGCGCGACATCCGATCTCCCCCCTTGTGGGGAGATGTCCGGCAGGACAGAGGGGGGCGCGCAAGAACGCCGGCGTACGCTGTTTATGCAGCATCAACCGCCCTCACCGCCCCGCAATATCCTTCGCCACAGCCCTCGCCTCGATGCCGATCTCGCGCAGCAGGCCGGTGACCGGATTGTAGAAGCCGACGAGATAGACGCCGAGCTCCGAGGCACGGGCATTCACCCCGCTCTTGCCTGGCCGCAGCTCCGCAGGCACAAAGCCGTCATAGCCTGGCCGATAGCCGGTGGCGAAAATCACCGCGTCGAAGTTTTTCTCCCGCCCGCCGGCGAATTTCGCACCGTCTTCGGTGAAGCTCGCGATGTCAGGCGCGATGCCGATCCTGCCCGCTTTGATCGCCGCCACGGTGCCGACATCGATCACCGGAATGCGCCCGGCGTCGATCTGTGCAAGAATGCCGGTCTTCGGGCGCACGATGCCGTATTTCTCCAGCCTGCCCAGCGCGAGATCCAGGATTTTTGGAAACATCCAATCGTTCAGAGCCTGCGGCATCGGCCGGCTGGCGATGCCCACCATCTGGATCGGCACGCCGAAGAGCTGGCGCGGCACGATGTGGACGCCCTTGCGCACCGAGATCGTCGGATGGGCGCCGCTCTCGGCAAGATCGAGCGCGATCTCCGCGCCCGTGTTGCCCATGCCCACCACCAGCACGCTCTTGCCGACATAGGGTGCCGCTTCGGTGTAAGCGGCGCTGTGCAGCACCTCTCCCTTGAACGCCTCGATGCCAGGAAAGCCCGGCACGATCGGCTCGGCATTGTTGCCGGTGGCGATCACGATCTTGCGGGCGCGGATCTCGCCGGCATCGGTGTCGACCAGGAATTTTCCGCCCTCGCGGCGGATCGATTTCACCGTCACGCCGAAACGGGGCTCGAGGCCGAACCGCTCGGCATAGGCATCGAGATAGGCGACGACCTTCTCGCGCGGCACATAGCGGGGGTGGCTTTTGGGGAACGGCATGAAAGGCAGCGAGGAAAACGACTTCACCGTGTGCAGATGCAGCCGCCGGTAATGCCGCCGCCAGGCCGGTGCCACCTCATGTGCCTTTTCGAGGATGACGAAGTCCTGCCCAGCCTGTTTCAGGCAGGCGCCGACGGCCAGACCGGCCGGTCCCGCGCCGACAATGACGACATTGGTGTCCATGCTCCCCTCCTCCCGCAAGGCCATATCAGGCTATGCCGGGAGGTATAAAGCAGCAAGTGGGGAGAAACACCTATGCGGAGTGCGCGCCGGCGCTACTCCGTCGGCGCCTCCGGCTCGTCTTCTGGCGGCTCCAAAATCTCGATCAGCCGCGCCACGCGCGCGCCGGGCATCGCACGACCCTCGTTCATCAGCGCCTCGTCCGCGCCGATCCAGGCGAAGGCCTCGCGCAGTTCCTCGAGGCTGGCGCCGGTGAGCGCGATGTCGGCGATCACGGCCTCGTCGACAGGACCAAGCACGGAAATGATCTCGTTGCGGGTCATCTTGTCCTCCCCCTGGGTCGGGACGATGGCATAGAAACGGATAGCGGGCCGGGCGGTTCCGGGCGGGCACCAAAGTCGGGCACCGGCGGGACAGTACCCCCTCTTTGCTCCAACCGCTGTTAGCCGCTATGCACAAGGCCCTCGCCCGGAATCCCACCGCGTCCCCATGAAGCGAACTGTTCCCTTCCTCACCGCCCTGCTCCTCACCACGCCCGCTCTCGCCGACTGGAAGCCGGTCGAGAAAATTGCGAACTATGCCATCTCGGGCCAGACAGTGGAGGCGCTCTATGTCTCGATCGGCGAAAAGGGTCCGGTGATCGGCAAGGACTCGGCCGGCAATGAGCGGCGGGCCATCGCGCACACCAACTTCAAGCTGACCTGGCAGCGAGATTATCAACCGCAGGCGGGCGCTTGCGTGCTGAAGACGGCGCGGCCAAAACTCATCATCACCTACACTTTGCCAAGACCCGCCGCAAAACTTGCGCCCGCCGTGCAGGCGCGCTGGGATGCGTTTGCCGCCGGGCTCGCCGCGCATGAGAAGGTGCATGGCGCCGGCATCGTCGACATGGTGGACAAGATCGTCGCCTTCAGCACCGGCCTCACCGTCGCTGATGACCCCGGCTGCACCAAGATCAGGGCCGAGCTGACGCAATATCTCGATCAGCTTTCCAAGGCCCAGCGCCTAGCCAGCCGGGACTTCGACAAGGTCGAGTTCGGCGCGGGCGGGAACCTGCAGAGCCTGATCGCGGCGTTCCTGATTGGCAAGTGAGCCCTCAACGACGAAAGTATAAGGGCGCGCGCCGCCGCTTTACAGGCGGATTTGGTAGCGCTACCGTTTCACAGTCGCGTGACCCGGGGGGAGCTGGGGCAGACGTCGCCGACGCCAGTGGTGGATGCTTGCCGGCATCCGTTTCAACCACACCTGAGTAGAAACGGCTCCCCGCGAGATTTCGCAGGGACCATCGGGAGGAATTCGATGGCGTCTGTCGCGATTGGCGATGTCTACAAATCGTTCGGGGCTACCCAGATCCTGCATGGCGTCAGCGTCGACATAGAAGACGGCGAGTTCGTCACGCTTGTCGGGCCCTCGGGCTGCGGGAAATCGACCCTTCTCAGGATGATTGCCGGGCTGGAAAAAATCTCGCGCGGCCATATCTCGATCGGCAGCCGGATCGTCAACGACGTTGCGCCGAAGGAGCGCGACGTGGCCATGGTCTTCCAGAACTACGCGCTCTACCCGCATATGACGGTGGCCGAGAACATGGCGTTCTCGCTCATGCTCAAAGGTGTCTCGAAGGCGGAAAGCGATACCGGCGTGAAGCGGGCGGCCGAAATCCTCGGGCTGGTGCCGCTTTTGTCCCGCTATCCGCGCCAGCTTTCGGGCGGGCAGCGCCAGCGCGTCGCCATGGGCCGGGCGATCGTGCGCAATCCGCAGGTGTTCCTGTTCGACGAGCCGCTCTCGAACCTCGACGCCAAGCTCAGGGTTCAGATGCGGGCCGAGATCAAGGAACTGCACCAGCGGCTGAAGACCACGACCGTCTATGTCACCCACGACCAGATCGAGGCCATGACCATGGCCGACAAGATCGTGGTCATGCATGACGGCGTCGTCGAGCAGATCGGGCCGCCGCTCGAACTCTACGACCGGCCGAACAACCTTTTCGTCGCGAGCTTCATCGGCTCGCCCGCCATGAACCTGCTCAAGGGCACATTCGCCAACGATGGCGCGCCGTCCTTCCGGGGTGCCGGAGGCGTCTCCGTGCCTTTGCCGAAACCACCCTCGATCGGCAACGGCGAAACCATCGTGCTCGGAGTACGGCCAGAGCATCTGCGGCTGGCCGAGGACGGTATCCCGGTCACCGTGGCGGTGATCGAGCCGACCGGTTCAGAAGTGCAGATCATCGGCCGGACGGCCGGCGGCGAGGATATCGTCGCCAATTTCCGCGAGCGCCATTCCTTCGCGCCGGGAGAATCCATTCGGCTGTCGGTCGAGCCTGGTCCCATCCATCTGTTCCACGGCAAAACAGGCCAGCGGATCGAAGCCGCGCGATAGACCACGCAACGAGGAAGCAACAGGAGGAGACGAGCATGAAATTCACCAGACGCGACGTGATCCGCACGACCGCCGGCGCGGCCGCCGGGGCCTTGGGCAGCCGTTTCGTCGGCTCGAGCGCCTTCGCGCAAGAGGGCCTGACCTACAAGCCGGAGGAAGGCGCCAAGCTCCGGCTGCTGCGCTGGTCGCCTTTCGTGCAGGGCGACGAGGACCAGTGGCTCAAAAATACCAAGCGCTTCACCGAAGCGACGGGCGTGGAGGTCCGCGTCGACAAGGAGAGCTGGGAAGACATCCGTCCGAAGGCCGCGGTCGCCGCCAATGTCGGCTCCGGCCCCGACCTGATGTTCGTCTGGTTCGACGACCCGCACCAATATCCCGACAAGCTGCTCGACGTGACGGAACTCGGCGACTATCTCGGCAAGAAATATGGCGACTGGCACGACGGCCCGAAACAGTATGCGACGCGCGAGGGCAAGTTCCTCGGCCTGCCGCTGGCCACCATCGGCAACGCCATCGTCTATCGCGAAAGCTGGGTGAAGGAGGCCGGCTTCTCCGAATTCCCGAAGGACACCGCCGGCTTCCTCGAACTCTGCAAGGCGCTCAAGGCGAAGGGCCATCCGGCCGGCTTCACCCACGGCCACGGCGTCGGCGACGGCAACAATTACGCGCATTGGCTGCTGTGGAGCCATGGCGGCCAGATGGTCGACGAGAAAGGCAAGGTGACGATCAACAGCCCCGAGACGCTCAAGGCGATCGAGTATGCCCAGGAGCTCTACAAGACCTTCATTCCCGGCACCGAAAGCTGGCTCGACGTCAACAACAACCGTGCCTTCCTGGCCGGCGAAGTGAGCGTGATCGCCAACGGCATCTCGGCCTACAACACAGCCAAGGTCAACAAGGACAACGACCCGAAGCTGGCCGAAATAGCCAAGGACATCCGCACCACCAATTTGCCGATCGGTCCCGTCGGAAAATCGGTCGAGCTGTTCCAGGTGACCACGGCCGTCATCTTCAACTACACGCCCTACCCCAACGCGGCCAAAGCCTATCTGCAGTTCATGTTCGAGGATCCGCAGATGTCGGACTGGATCACGTCGTCGGCAGGCTATTGCTGCCAGACGCTGAAGGCGTTCGACAACAATCCGGTCTGGAAGGCGGACCCCAACAACGCGGCTTACGCGAAAGCCTCGGCGACGCTGCGCCCCAACGGCTATGCCGGGCCGCTCGGCTACGCATCGGCCGCGACCATGGCCGACTATGTGCTGGTCGACATGTTCGCCAAGGCCGTGACCGGACAGGCGACGCCGCAAGAGGCGATGGAAGAGGCGGAAAAACGCGCCAACCGCTACTACCGCGTCTGATCCCATCTGAAGCGGGTGGCCGCATCGTTTCCGGGATACGGAAGCCAGCGCGGTCACCCACCGTTCCACCGCATCTCGCAGGGAGACCGCGCCATGGCCGTGCCATCCGTTGCCGTTCAGCGGCGTCCGTCGATGCTTTCGCGGCTCGCCGAGAGCCACAACACGCTTGGCCTCGGCTTCATGCTGCCGGCGGCGGCGCTGCTCCTGGTCTTTCTCACCTATCCGCTGGGGCTCGGCGTCTGGCTTGGCTTCACCGACACACGCATCGGCCGGCCCGGCATCTATATCGGCGTCGAGAACTATGAATATCTCTGGAGCGACAGCGTGTTCTGGCTGTCGGTCTTCAATACCCTGCTCTACACGGTCAGCGCTTCGATCCTGAAATTCGTGCTCGGCCTGTGGCTGGCGCTCATCCTCAACGAGAAGCTGCCTTTCAAGTCGTTCTTCCGCGCCGTGGTGCTGCTGCCCTGGGTGGTGCCGACGGTGCTGTCGGCCATCGCCTTCTGGTGGATCTACGATTCGCAGTTTTCGATCCTGTCCTGGGCGCTGCAGCAGATGGGCCTGATCGACCATCGGATCAACTTCCTCGGCGACCCGACCAATGCGCGCGCTTCCGTCATCGCGGCCAATGTCTGGCGCGGCATCCCGTTCGTCGCGATCACGCTGCTTGCCGGCCTGCAGACTATCCCGCAGTCGCTCTATGAAGCTGCCACGCTCGACGGGGCCAGCCGCTGGCAGTTGTTTCGCCACGTGACGCTGCCGCTTTTGACGCCGATCATCGCCATCACCATGACGTTTTCGGTGCTGTTCACCTTCACCGACTTCCAGCTGATCTATGTGCTGACCCGCGGCGGACCGGTGAACGCCACGCATCTGATGGCGACATTGTCGTTCCAGCGCGGCATTGCCGGCGGCCAGCTCGGTGAAGGCGCGGCGATCGCCGTCGCCATGATCCCCTTCCTGCTGGCGGCGATCCTGTTCAGCTATTTCGGCCTGCAACGGCGCAGGTGGCAGCAGGGCGGCGGAGACTGACATGGCCGCGATCAAGGAAGCCGAACGCATGGAAACCGACGAAGGCGGCATGGGCTATCTGCAAAGCCTGCCGCGCCGGGTGGTGACGGTCTATCTGCCGCTGGTGGTGTTTCTGGTCGTGCTGTTGTTTCCGTTCTACTGGATGACGATCACGGCGGTTAAACCCAATGTCGAGATGACCGACTATGTGAACTACAATCCGTTCTGGGTCGTGCATCCGACACTGGAGCACATACGCTACCTGCTCTTCGAGACCTCCTATCCCGGCTGGCTGCTCAACACGGTGATCATCTCGACCGCCGCTACTTTCCTGTCGCTGGTGGCCGCGGTGCTGGCGGCCTACGCGATCGAAAGGCTGAGGTTCTCGGGCGCACGGCAAGTCGGCCTCGCGGTCTTCCTCGCCTATCTCGTGCCGCCCTCGATCCTGTTCATCCCGCTGTCGGTGATGGTGTTCAACCTCGGCCTCTACGACACGCCGTTTGCGCTGATCCTCACTTATCCGACGTTCCTCATCCCGTTCTGCACGTGGCTCTTGATGGGCTATTTCCGTTCGATCCCGTTCGAGCTGGAGGAATGCGCGCTCATCGACGGCGCGAGCCGCTGGCAGATCCTTACCAAGATCGTGCTGCCGCTGTCTGTGCCGGGCCTGATTTCGGCCGGCATCTTCGCCTTCACCCTATCCTGGAACGAGTTCATCTACGCGCTGACCTTTATCCAGTCGTCGGAGAAGAAGACGGTGCCGGTCGGCGTGCTCACCGAGCTGGTCCGCTCCGACGTCTATGAATGGGGAGCGCTGATGGCAGGCGCGCTGATCGGCTCGCTGCCGGTCGTCGTCCTCTATTCCTTCTTCGTCGAGCACTATGTTTCCTCGATGACGGGCG
Organism: Mesorhizobium captivum; assembly: GCF_033977165.1. Taxonomy (NCBI): domain Bacteria; kingdom Pseudomonadati; phylum Pseudomonadota; class Alphaproteobacteria; order Hyphomicrobiales; family Phyllobacteriaceae; genus Mesorhizobium; species Mesorhizobium captivum. Next base: position 5,560 of record NZ_JAVIJB010000048.1, on the reverse strand, counting down.
CGGTGAAGGAATAGGCGCCGCCCCGGCGCCAGCTTCGCCGCGTCGCGGATGATGCGGCGCGTCAGGAGTTCCACGTTCAGCCGCCCGCGCGATAGCGGCATGGACGGCATCGCCAAATGCCACGAACATCAGCACACCAAGAGTATCCGGCTGTCTCGACGCATGGCGTCACAGCCCGCCTTTGCCCGCCAGCCTGAGCCGGACGCGGCGATGGAATTCAGCAAAATGTCAGCAGCCGTTCAGGACAAATAAGCCCTGTCGCCGCAATGCTTGCGCTTCGATCACCGCGACGAGCACCTGGAGGTTGGTCATGAACATCAACGCTGACGCGCCGTTACCCGCCCAGCTGGCACGGGATGAATTGCTTCGATTCCTCTCGACAGGCTTTACCGGCCCATGCTGCGGCGAGAGCAACGAGATGCTGGCCTATCTCGAACGGCTGGCGTCCAGCGAGACATCGGTTGACCCGGTCACCGAACCACCCGGCCCACGGCTTCGCCGTCGCGGCCTCTTTTCACGCTTGCACTTGTTTCCAGCTTGACCTCGCCCGCATTTGCCGTTCCCATGAACGGTGCGCAATGAGGCGCGGCGATGGGGCAGCGGGTTGGCGCTACAGATCGGCGGCGCGGTTCTCGACCTTGACCGGGGTACGCTCCGGCGTGACGGCGAGATCGTGCCGGTCCGGCCAAAAACCTTCGAGCTGCTCGCGTTCCTGACACGCAATCCCGGACGGGTGCTGAGCAAGGAAGAATTGCTGCAGGCAGTCTGGCCGGGATTCACCGTCTCCGAAGACTCGCTCACCCAATCCATCCACGACGCTCGCAAATCCATCGGCGACGAGGCGCAGACGCTGATCCGCACCGTGCCGCGCCGCGGCTACCTGTTCCAGCCCCCCGACAGCCAGGCAGCGCCGCCTCTCGTTGCCGAAGTGGCCGCTGCCCGGGCCGAGCCGATGGTGGCCGTCCTGCCGTTCCATATCGACCCCGCCGACGCCACTGCCAAGGCGCTGTTCGACGGGGCGGTCGAGGAAATTACCAACGCGCTCTCCTACTTCAAGACAGTCGCCGTGCTGGCGCGCCATTCGGCCTTCGCGCTGGCCGCGCACTTGAGCGAGGACGTCAGGGCGACCGCCGAGCGGCTCGGAGCCGACTATGTCGCCGAAGGCACCGTCGAGGCCGCTGGAGAGGATTACAGCGCGCGCGTGGTGCTCACTGAGACGACATCGGGCCGACGCGTCTGGTCGCAGACGTTCAGCTTCCCCAAAGGCGAAATCTTCGCCTTCCAGACGATGCTGGCGCAGCGGATCGTGACCGCGCTGGTCGCCAATATAGAAAGCGCGGTGATGCGACGCGGCCTGCCGGCGCCGGCGGCCAATGTCGAGGCCTATCTGCATTTCCTGCGCGGGAGGGAATTGCTGCGCAGCTATGGCGAGGGCGTAAACCAGGCGGCGCGCGCGCATTTCCTGAAGGCGATCGAGCGCGATCCTGGCTACGGGCTGGCGCACGCCTATCTGGCGCTGGCCGAAGTGATCATCGGCGGTTATGCCGACGCGCCGCGCGCCGTGCTCGATGGGGCGCGAGACCGGGCGCTGCACGCCATCGCGCTCAGTCCCGACGAGGCAAGGTGCCATCGGATCCTGGCACAGACCCTCCTTCATCGGGGGCTCGATGAATACGACGCCGCCGAGAAGCATTTCGCCCGCGCGCTCGATTTGAACCCCTACGACGCCGACACGCTGGCTCAGATCGGCTATTTCCGAGCGCTGCGCGGTGATGGCGAAGCCGGCCTGGCCCTGCTCGACCAGGCCGTCCAGCTCAATCCGATGCATCCAGTCTGGTATTATTGCGACCGGGCCGCAGCCCTGTTCGTGCTTGGACGCTACAGGGACGTGGTGGCGTCCTTATCATGCCTGCCGCGCAAGAGTGCCTGGCAATGGGCGTGGCTGGCCGCGTGTCACGCGCTCGAGGGCGATACGGAGAAGGCCACGGCCTGCGCCAGGCAAGGCCGCGCGCTGGAGCCAGGCCTAACCGCGGCGGACATTCTGGCCGAGTTGCGCATCGAACGCGCCGAGGACCGCGAGCGGATGCGCCTGGGGCTGCAGCGCGCCGGCTGGGACGACGCCCTTCCCTAGAAACTGATTTCCACCGCATCGGCGCTCCGCTTCGCCTCGCCGTGGAACACTGCCTCGATGTTGTTGCCGTCGGGGTCGAGCAGGAAGGCGGCGTAGTAGCCGGGGTGGTAGGGGCGCTCGCCCGGCGCGCCATTGTCCTTGCCGCCAGCGGCCAGCCCCGCCTTGTAAAAGGCGTCGACCATGGCGCGGTCCTTGGCCTGGAAGGCGAGATGGTGGCGGCCGGTCAGCATGCCGAGCGCCGCGCGGCTGTCGGCGCTGGAGACGAACAGCTCGTCCGCCCAGAAGTAATCTTCGGCCTCACCGCCGATAGGGATGCCCAGCACCTCGAAGAGCGCGCCATAGAAACGCCGGCTGGCCTTCAGGTCGCGCACCACCAACTGGATGTGATCGATGAGCCGGCCGCGGTAGAGTTGCATGGGGTGGTGCCTCCTGTTGTCACGGGGCAATTTAGAAGGGGCGCCCGTCCGGTCAATGTGGGGTGCCGATGATTGCTGACATGCTGAAAGGCTGGCGGGACAGCGCCCCCCTCTGCCCTGCCGGACATCTCCCCCACGAGGGGGGAGATCAGATGTCACGACGGCTTTCGCAATCTCCAACATCGCAGGAAAAGCGCTGGCGCCGAAACTGCCAATCTCCCCCTTGTGAGGGAGATGTCCGGCAGGACAGAGGAGGGTGTGAAGGATCGCGACCTGTCTAGCCATAGCCCAATAATCGACAGCAAAAAAACCAGATAAAAAATGCAACCAGATTGTAGGATCAGCATCCGACCGGGCGTCCTTCGGACGCAAGCGGCGCGATGAGCCTGGAAAAACGTGCCGCATCAAACAGGATGCCTTACGGCATGGGAGAAAACCATGAACCATTCCTATCGTTGGGTCATCGTCGCGGCTGGCGCGCTGATGACCTGTGTGGCGCTCGGCGCGATGTTCTCGCTGGCGATCTTTCTCGAGCCGATGTCGATCGACACCGGCTGGTCGCGCGCCGGCATTTCCAGCGCCATGACCTTGAACTTCCTCGTGATGGGGCTCGGCGGCTTCGCCTGGGGCTCGATCTATGACCGCGTCGGAGCGCGGCCCGTCGTGCTGGCCGGCGCGGTGCTGCTTGGCCTGGCATTGGTGGTGGCGAGCCGCGCCAACTCGCTGCTGGTCTTCCAGCTCAGCTACGGCGTGATCGTCGGTCTCGCGGCCAGCGCCTTCTTCGCGCCGATGATCGCGCTCACCACTGCGTGGTTCGACACCAACCGCAGCCTGGCCGTTTCGCTGGTCTCGGCCGGGATGGGGGTGGCGCCGATGACGATCTCGCCCTTCGCGCGCTGGCTGATCTCGGCCTATGACTGGCGCACCGCCATGTTCGACATCGGCGTCATGGCCTGGGTGCTTCTGCTGCCAGTGGTCTTGCTGGTGCGCCAGCCGCCGTCGGCGGTCGTGGCAAGCGACGGCAGCGTGCCCTCGCCTGCCACGGACGACCCCGGCATGAGCGTCGGCCAGGCGCTGCGCTCGCCGCAATTTTTGGTGCTGGGGACGACCTTCTTCGCCTGCTGCGCGGCGCATTCCGGGCCGATCTTCCACATGGTCAGCTATGCCATGGCCTGCGGCGTGGCGCCGATGGCGGCCGTCTCGATCTACAGCGTCGAGGGGCTCGCCGGCCTCGGAGGCCGCCTGCTCTACGGCGTGCTCGGCGACCGGCTTGGCGTCAAGCCGGTGCTGATCACCGGCCTTGCCATCCAGGCCGCGGTGATCGCCGCCTATCTGGCGGTCGGCCAACTCGAGCAGTTCTACATTTTGGCCGTCATTTTCGGCGCCACCTATGGCGGCGTCATGCCGCTCTATGCGGTCCTGGCGCGCGAATATTTCGGGCCGCGCATCATCGGCACCGTGTTCGGCGCCGCCACGATGCTCTCCAGCCTCGGCATGTCGTTCGGCCCGTTAGCCGGTGGCATGATCTACGACGCCTATGCCAGCTATTCCTGGCTGTTCATCGGCTCGGCGCTGGTGGGACTCGGCGCGGCCGGCATCGCGATTGCCTTCCCGCCTCAGCCGAGCAGGCAGCGACTGCAGATGGCGTAGGCATCGCGATGAACATTCGGCGGTTCCGATCTTCACGGAACCGCCGGCTCGCCTCGGCGAGAAATCCATTTGCCCGACGACGGCGAGTGTGAAACTCTGCGCCAAGACGCTGCATCTGAAATGCCGGTCAGGCCGGCGCGATCCATGATTGCGGGGACATTGCAGTGGCCGCAGGCACGGAAGCCGCAGAAGCCAGGAATTGGTCCCGCCTGCTGATCGCGGCGGAGAGTGGCGATGCCGATGCGCTTGGCTCGGAACTCGAGGCGGGCGCGGACATCAACCAGGCCGACGAAGACGGCTGGTCGGCGCTTCATCTCGCTGCCCACAACGGCCGCATCGCAGTGCTCGAAACCTTGATCGGCCACCCGGCGATCGACGTGAACTCCAGAAACAAATGGAAGAGCACGCCCTTGAGCCTGGCCGCGCCCAAGGGTCATCTCGCCTGTATCCTGGCGCTGGTGAAACATCCGCAAATCGATATCGATGCCCGCGCCGACTACTACGGCAGGACCCCGCTGATCGAAGCCGCAAGAAACGGCCATCTGGACGTCGTCAAGCTGCTCATCGAGCATGGCGCGGACGTCAATCTAGCCGACAAGACCGGACGCAACAGCGCGCTCATCGAAGCCATCAAGGGCCGCCACTACGCGGTCGCGGGCTATCTGCTGGGCACCCGGAAGGTGAATTTCCTCAACAAGGACATGCGGCTCAACGCCCTGATCTGGGCCGGCAGTACGCGCAACGCTGAGCTCATCGAGAAGCTGGACGCCGCGATCCACGCCTTCTTCGAAGGCAAGTGAATGCGGAGGCGGCGATGCGCCACCGCATGTTTCCCGGCACGACAAATCATAGGCTCAACCTACCGGCGGCATCCCTTCGAGCGCTATGATGCGCGTCTTCGCGCAGCGGAAGCGTAGCTCCTTCAGTCGCGCGTATTCCGGGGAATCGTACCAGGCGATCAACTTTGTCATGTCGGGAAATTCGACGATGACCAGGCGATGCGGCTCCCAGTCGCCCTCGAGCACCCTGGTCGCGCCGCCACGCGCGAGATAGCGCCCGCCATGGCGGGCCTCGGTCGCCGGCACCTCGCGCCTGTATTCGTCGAACATGGCCATGTCGATGACATCGACATCTGCAATCAGATAGGCGGCCATCGCGTTTCTCCTCCCGTTGTAAATCATCAGGACCGGGGACCCGGCGTGCCCCCTCTCGTCGAAACTCTGCCGATGCGGATTTTATATTGGAATCTCCTCATACAGAAGAAAGCCCGCCGTGGCGGCGCCACGGCGATGGCGGCGCAACGACTTCACCTTGCTCACCGTCTGGCTGATCGAGATTGGCATCGCCATCAGCCACTCCAGGC
>NZ_JAVIJB010000047.1:0-46846 GCF_033977165.1 Mesorhizobium captivum | reverse complement strand
ACGGAATGCCGATGGTCACCTCTCCGCAGGGAGCGGCCACCGAGTTGGTCAGTTCAGCTTCGGTGAGTTGAATTTCTTTAAGAATGCTCCGACCACGCTCAAGCAATTTTGCACCGGACGCCGTGACACTGACACCGGTCCTGTCGCGTACCAGCAGCTGGATGCCGAATCCTTGCTCCAATTGACGCACATGCATGCTTAGAGCGCTTTGAGCAACGTTGAGGGTCGCAGCTGCCTTCGTGAAACTGCCGGCTTCGACGACGCCCACGAAGTATCTTAACTGTCTGACGTCCACGGTGAACAAATCCAACCGGGAATGATCCCAGTGCTTCATGTCTATCTCGAAACGAGATGGCAGGCAAGATGTGACCGGCCGGTGGTTAGAAGCAGGTCAGGTATTGCTGGCGAGAACCAAGATCTCCTGGGCGCCGCACCACTGGCGGATCAACCATTTTACCATTTAACGAGAATGCAGAAAGCCCACGCGTGGCGGCATCATTTTCCCGCCGCGACGACATCGCGGGCCTACTCGAGTTCCTGGGCGCTTGGCGAGAACGCCTCATTGAATATGGCCACCTGTGTCGGATGGATCGCCAAAGCTCCCGCGAAGCCAAGCCGCCGCGCAGGCGCCGCGGCTTCACGAAGCTTATAAATGTCCGAGAAGTCGCCGAGGCTTCCGATGAAGCCCAGCGGGAGCAGTCGGCCGCGCGGGCGGCAAACAGAACCGAAAGACTCGGCGTCAACAGGAGGTCGAATTCCGGCGCACCGCCAACAGCGGCACTGAAGTCTTGAGAACCAAGCGCCATTGCAAGCATCCTGGGATGAGCCGAGGCAATGGCGGTGAGTCTTTGCAAAGCTGCGGGGCGTCTCGATCTGGACAAGGAATCGGATGCGTCCCTGGACAAGATTTCTCTCGTTCAAGTTCCAATACGGCATTCGCGATCTCTGATACCCACTCCGCCGAATCCGGATTAGGAAGAACAAGTGCATCAACACCTGCCACCACGGCTGCATCCAGATCGACCGCCAAGGCGCGCGCAAACTGCGATTCACCCGGACCAAAACAGATGCGCCCTTGCGGCGCACCTTTGCCACCGATTCACGAAGCTTCCGCCGCGACTCAGCCTTTTGATCCTGTGGAACGGAGTCCTCGAGGTCGAGTATGACGCCATCTGCCCCGCGCTCCGGGGCCGTCTCCACAAAGCGCGGAACGTGAGCGGGAACGAAGAGCACGGATCTCCAGCGGGGTACAGACATCGCGCTTTCAACGGCCGGAACGGTGTCCTTGATCACGGAGTGCCTCTGTGGTCGATTTTAACGGGCCCGATGTCAGTGCGTTTGCTGAACGGCCGATACACTGGGAGGGCAAGGAGCAGTCACGCTTTCTGTAAATCGCGAGCGCCCAGCTACCGCCAACATGCGCGCTCACGCGGACGCGGCTCATTCGCGCAACGCCCCAGAACCTCTTTCCGAACAGTCTCCGTATGAGCGCCAAGAGCCGGAACCGGGCGCAGCGAGGGGTACTCCGCGTTGAAAATCGCTGCCGGCGCTATGGTCTCTACAGTTCCTTCGGGTGTGCTAACGGTAGCCCTGCGAACGTGAGGATGTCTTGAAACATCCGCCACCTCGTTCAGTCGGCCATATGCCAGACCAGCCGCCTCAAGCTCCTGCATTGCTTCGTGACAGGACAGTCCGGAAAAGCGCAGTGCGATAATCTCGCCAAGTTGCACCCGGTCCGCGTGTAAGCTTCGCGCAGGCGCGGAAGTTCCTGAACTTGCGGTAGACCCAGCGACTCTTGACCACGTCCTCTATTTTGAGCCCCGCCTTTTTTGTGGAAGGCCATGTCGCGGACGCCCCAGGCCTTGGCCTGGCTCAGATTGGCGAGGCTGGCAAAGCAGCGATCGGCGGCCGCCTGCCGCGGCGCTTGGCCATAAAAAGTGATGTGGCGCTCCAGCATTGAGACCCAGGATCAGGCCGCTTCTGCCGGTGGTCAGATTGAGCTTGTATGGGGAAGGTCAAGACGGAACGGGATGTGTCAGGGCGACATTTCACCTTCTCGATGTGTTACGGAATCCATGGTCTGAGCGCGATTGCAAGACGCGGCCCGTTTATCCGAGTCAGATCCAACTTGTATACGGTCGCTGCTCGAATAGCGGCACCAACATCCCGCTTGCGGCGGGCACGGGCTCAGGAGGACGTTCCTCAGCAGATGATGCACCGCGACCTCAATTTCCAGCAAGTTTGACCCGGGGCATCCAGCCGATCGGTGGCGACGTCCAGATACCCGGCCACGGCGCGACTGGCGCCGATTGTGTGCGGTTGCCCGATCAGCTCAAGTGAGGTCGTTCGGGTAGGTCTGGATCTGGCGAAATACCTCTTTGCAGTTCATGGAGTCGATGCGCGGGGCAACATCGTCTGCGGAAGACAGACGGCTGGTATAGCGTGCGATCTGGGAGAGACGAAGCTCATCCTGATCGCCGCCGCAAGACCCATACGCCTACACGCTTCTGGCCAGAGGAGGGGGCCGCGAACTGAATGACATGCGGGCGATTGAGTTCGATCACGGAAAACCAAACATGAGGGTCGCCAGCGCATAGGTGTGGAAGGGCCATTCAGCATCTACTCGGTGCTCACCACGGCGCATCGCGGCGCAACTGAACGTCTCTGCGACCCCTATGGAGTTCAGCCAATCTGCGAGCCCCGACTGCGGACGGAGGTCGATGGAGATAGATGCGCCGGCATAATACGAAAAGAGAAAGGACAACAAGCACCTTGCTTCGGCGCTGCTGCGCGCGACGACCGGTCCTGCGACTTGTTTGCACCCGTATTGGAATAGTGCCGCATAGCCAAGGACTTTTCCGGAATGGCGCATGACGGCGAAGCGCGCCTTGCTCCAAAGCGCCGAGATGAGTGCCCGGCGATCAAACCCCGTGGCGCTGCGGTCAACTTCGGAGATCTGATCGAAATCATCATCGGTTGCCCATTCGACGTCGTCCGGCGCCTGCACGGGCGCTACTACCCCCCGGTGGGTGTATATCGTTTCGATCTCATGAAATCCAAGCTTGCTGTAGAGCGGCAGGCCAACGGGGCTGGCGATCAGTCGGCATTCGCGTGCCCCCGCTTTTTCGAGAGCGAGCTTCATGAGGCGAGCACCGAGCCCCTGGCCGCGCATCTTTTCATCGACGACCAGCAGGGCGATAGTCGCGACTCCATCGAAGAGCTTCATGCAGATCGCCCCGATGACATGACCGTTCATAATGGCAACATAGCCGAACCCCAAGCCCAGAAGCATTGCCCAGTCGTCCCTGGGATGAGTCCATCCGACCTGAACCGTGAGCCTCAGCACGTCATCGAGGTACTCGGTTCCGAATTCGGCAATTTTGATTTCGGTTTTCGGCATAATCTATCCCCTTCCGTTGGCATGATTTGTCGCATTTCAATAATTGACACGCTCCGGCCGGCAAACGAGCCGTCCTTCGGATACTCGGCGGCGCCATTGATGAGGCTCTGGGTGAACAAATCACGGGATCGGCTGAGCAGTTGGTGCGGCCCAGAATGACAGCGTCGGCTTTGCTCAAAAATCTCGAATCCGTTGTTGCTGTTGCCACCACATTGCGCCGCAAACCCAGCCCGTTGGTGGTGACAAAACCTTCCTGATTGGCAATACCCGTTATCGGCACGCCGACAGGTCTTGCCTTGCCTCTTCGCTGCACGCGATATGCTCCTTGGCCACAGCTGACTGCGTCACGACGTCCGAAAGATTGGCGCCAATCGCGACGTTGATGTTCGGGGTTGCGGCATTGAGCCACGTAATTGCAGCGATGATGAGCGCTCCTCTTGCCATTGGCTATTAAGCTCGGCTTTGCTTGCTGTGGGGGTCCAAGCGTAAGTCTGCATCAGCTTTTTCAGCCATGCTTCGACCTCAGACAAGCGGTGAACATACCATCGGCGGCGATTTGCGGTCGCAAAGATTTTGTAAACTTTTTTTCTGCCGAGCTAGGTGTTTAGTCCCGGCATTTGATGGAGAGGATTGAGCCTGAACCTCTGTGGCTCGATTGTCCATTGTTTGCAGATGAACTCGACGGGTGAGAGGCCTTTAAGGGTCTTGAGACGACGGCCGAAGTTGTAGGCTGTGATAAAGTCGTTGAGGTGGCCTCGGAGCTGATCGTGACTGTCGTAGTGGAAGCGTCTGACGGTGGCTTCCTTGATGGTGCGGTTCATCCTTTCGACCTGTCCGTTATCCGGTATGTGATCTGTGGTGCCTTTTCGTCCTGCTGTTCTTGTTTTGGAACGGCCTTATGGTGAGCCCATCCGGGACGTGGGGCACCGGGAGCACGAAGGTGCAGGCAGGCCGTCAATAGACCGTGGGCTGAGAGCCCGAGCTCGTTACATGGCCGCCCCTCGCGATTTTCCCGGATGCGCTGCGAGCGCGGATCAGTAGATGTCGTGTTGCCCGCCAGCTCCCGTCTTTGACCGAAGCCAAAAAGGAGGAACGGGCATGCGCATCATCGGGCTGGATATCCATCGCGCCTTCGCCGAGGCGGTAGCTTGGGAGGACGGCAGGCTCAGGCGGCTGGGTCGTGTCGACATGCGGCGCGATCTGCTGGATGCCTTCGCCGCAAAGCTGTCGTTGGATGATGTCGTGGTGATCGAGGCGACGGGCAACGCGTCCTCGGCCGCCGCGGTTGTCGCGCCGCATGTGAAGAAAGTGGTGATCGCAAACCCCAAGCAGGTGCGCATCATCGCCTATGCCAAGATCAAGACGGACACGATCGATGCCAGCGTTCTGGCGCAGCTCTATGCCAGCGGCTTCCTGCCGGAAGTCTGGATTCCGGATGAGTCGACGCAGGCTCTGCGTCGACAGGTGACACGGCGCAATCAGATTGTCCGACAGAGATCTCGATTGAAGAACGTCATCCAGTCGATCCTTCATAGCCACCTGATCCCGTCCTGCCCGCATGCCGACCTGTGCGGCACTAAGGGCCGGTCATGGTTGAGCGAGCAGGTCGTACCGCAGGACGAGCGCCTCGCGATCGATCGACATCTGCGCGAGTTCAACCGATTGGGCGAAGACCTCCAGGTCATCGAACGCGATCTTGCCCGCTCGGCTCTCGCGGAAGAAGGCGTGAAGCGGCTGATGACCATTCCAGGCGTCGACATGACCGTCGCGCTGGCGATGGAGGCGGCGATCGGCGACGTGTCGCGCTTCGACGATCCGCAGAAGCTCGTGAGCTATCTCGGGTTGAACCCAAGCGTCCGACAGTCCGGGCCAGGTCCGGCCTACCATGGGCGGATCACCAAGCAGGGCCGTGGTCATGCGCGCGGCATGCTCGTCGAGGCGGCCTGGGCGGCCGCTCGTGCCCCCGGACCGTTGCGAGCCTTCTTCCTGCGCGTGCGAGCCCGGCGCGGCCAGCATGTCGCGGCCGTCGCCACCGCACGCAAACTCGCTGTCGTGATCTGGCATCTGCTGACGAAGGGCGAGAGTTACGCGTGGGCTCGCTCCCCTCCCTGCATGCCAAGAAGCTGCGCGATGTGGAACTCAAGGCCGGGAGCAAGGCTGTGCGCGGCCAAAAGGGGGCCGCGCACGCCTACAACATCAAGAGCCACCGGGAAGAAGAGCGCCGCTGGGTGGAGCAGGTCGAGGGCGCCTATGCACGCTTCGTCGCCGGTTGGAACCCGCGAGGCCCGAGAAAGGCGCGCACGGACGCCGCAAACGAGGTGCGACGATAGAAGCTGCGCGGCAGGGCTCTCACCTCGGACCCTGCTCTTCGCCACGCGGTCGTCCGTGCGCGACAGGAGAATAGCGCAGATCTATCAAAAAGGCTCTTGTCGATCACATCAGTGGTCCATGGATGCTTCAGCTGGTCGCGCGATGCTCGATGCCGTTCTCCCGGCAGGTGCGCCCGAAGATGTGCTCCATGGCGGTGCGGTCTGTTCGCGGTTTTTGAACTGGATGCCGTTGTCGGTGAGGATCGTGTGGATTTGGTAGGGAAGCGCCTGGATGAGGTGGCACAGGAACTCGGCCGCGATCATTTTTGTGGCCCGCTCGTGCAGCTCGACGTAGGCGAACTTGCTGGTCCGATCGATGGCCACGAAGAGATAGAGCTTGCCTTGCGCGGTCTGCACCTCAGCGATGTCGATGTGGAAGTAGCCGATCGGGTAGCTCTCGAACTTCGTCTTGGCCGGCTTGTCGCCTTCGACATCCGGCAGGCGAGAAATGCCATGGCGTTGCAGGCACCGATGCAATGAAGAGCGGGTCAGGTTCGGGATTGTCGGCCGCAGCGCATAGAGGCAATCGTCGAGCGGCAACAAGGTGTGCCGCCGGAAGGCGACGATCACAGCCTCCTCCTCGATCGTGAGCACCGTCGAGGATGGGCTCTTCGGCCCCGTCGGTAGATCCGCCACCGAGGTTCGGTTCTTCCACTTTTCGAACCGTCTTCTGATCGATTCCATAGCGCTTCGCCAGCGCCCTCAGGCTCTCTTGACTATTCTGTATTGCTCGACGGATCGCCTCTGTCGTGGTGGCGCTGCCGTGTAGAACCTGGCCCATAGTGCATCCTTTGATTCGGAAGAAAATGATGCACCATCAAAGGCTGAGACCAAACACCTAGCAGGCTTCTCTGATTGGGGTCGTTGAGGTCAAGCTCCTCCTGATATTTTTCCGGATCACGTCGCCCCGCGGGTCACTCGCTTCTCTTCGCGGTCGACGTTAGGTCTCGGCATGACGGGGTCAGTAGAGCGAGGCGTCTCAATCTGTTGGCCTCCTGCAGAATCGACCTGCCACGTCTCGTTCGTCCGCATTTCATTGAGGACCGTCCGCCGCGCGACCAGAAGAGACCGCCAAAGTCGACACTGCTGGCTCTTCACATGCACCTGCCGATACCAGCCCGTGCGCATGACCTGCGCCAAGGTGCGGGCATCATTCCGATCCGTCTTCTTCGGCATCGTCTTCATAGCCGCGTTCGCCTGGCGCGTCTCGATGCAAATCGCCGGCAATCCGTCGGCGCGAAGACCATCATAAAGCTAGCTGTCAGCGAGCAGGCATCGAGCCCGATGCGTTCCAACGGCAGATCGACTTTCCGCAAGGCTTCATAAAGCGCTCTCGGCTCACTCGCCGCCCGCCTTTCCTTCACGATCCGGCCGCTCTCGTCGACGACACAGATCGCGGTCTCTTCCAAAGACACGTCAAGTCCGGCAAAATACTTCATGGCTGCTCCTCCTGATGTTTGTGGCGATCTACATCGATCACGTTCTCACATCTCGACAGGAGCAGCCGCCCTCAATCTGGCTCGGGCGAGACCCCAATGAAGCGTGTTGTATGCCTCTGAGGATGGCTTCGTCACCGTTGTGGTAGGCGAATGTGATCTCGATCGAGCCGTCGTCAAGCAATTCGGCGCACTTTTTCAACAGCCTGCTAAACGACCAATCAAAGAAATCTGCTAGAAACCCGACAAAGTTGTGACAAAGCAAACAGGCAGATTCGAACGCCAAAAGCCAATGCATTGGACTGACACCGGTTTTGAGTTGGCCCACCTCTTGCGCTTTGAACTGCGACTTCACGCAGGAACGAAGCCGTTCCATGTCCGTAACGACATTTTCGTTTTGAGAGCTATCCCTCGACGGTTGGTCGCGACGGAACGGACGCAGGTAAGCCGAGCAAATTGCTAACCCCAATCAGCGGAGAAGCGAACATGTCTGATGAGTTAACGTATGGTGAAATTTACGCTCCGATCTATGAAAAGTACACCGCCCTACAAGGTAAAGTCGCCGAGGTAGAGGAGACTGTCGCCTTTCTTGAGCGATATTGCAGTGGGGGCAGTGCTCTCGAATTGGGTATAGGCGACGGGCGCGTGGCAGTGCCGTTGAGTGAGCGCGGCGTCAAAATCGAAGGGATCGATAATTCCCGCAGTATGTTGGAACTTCTTGCAAAGCGCACCGACCTAATCAAGGCTTGGCAGGGAGATATTTCCCAGTTCAAATCAGAGCAACGCTACGGTATGGTATATTGCGTTTATAGCACGTTCACGCTGCTCTTCACACGCGAAGCGCAAATAGCTTGCCTCCGGTCCGCCGCGGAGGCGCTAGATAATGAGGGGGTTTTAGTAATGGAACTGGGTGTACCAGGCTTGGATCCTCGCGTCGGCGGCCAGCAAACTACAACGGCGCGGCTAGTGGATGATGAGAATACGATCCTCAATGTGTCTGTCCACGATCCACTAAACCAGAACTTAGTTTCAACCCTCCTTTGGTTTTCTGGTACATCGGTCAGACGTTTACCGCAACGCGTTCGTTACGTTTATCACCAGGAGCTCGATACCATGGCCGAAAGCGTGGGGCTGGAGCTAGCTGAGCGCTGGGGAGATTGGGCGAGAGGTGCGTTCACCGAACGATCCGAACGTCATATCTCGGTCTACCGCCGAAGCAACCCGTAATCCGGGTGCCGGTTTCGCAAAGAGGGTTCCGTTACTCCCGGACAGCAGTTTCGCTAATGCCGGAACAGTTGGGTGGTGTTGGTCCCGGGTGCCTTGTTGCGTTCATGGATGATTGATTTGCCTGTTTGGTGCTGGTCAAGCGGGGCGTCCGAGCATGCCGACGATCGTGTCTTAGGAAGTGGTGTAGCTGACGGCATTGGTCGCCGTGCTCTCCGGCAGGAAGCCGGGCTGATCAGCGCGCCACGGCTGGCAGGCTGATGAGCGGACCATCGCCGATCTGGCTGATGGTTTCCAGTGTCATGTAGCGGGCCCGCTGCACGGCCCATTTGATTGGATGGACCGCCCCCCTCGGATCTGCGGAAAATGGAGGGCAGTCTACCACGCAACAAAGGAGCCCGTGATGTCTGTCGTCAGCGTCGGTATCGATCTCGCCAAGTCCGTCTTTCAAGTCCACAGTGTGGATGCCTCTGGGCACGCAGTTCTCCGACGGCGGCTCGGCCGCCGCGAGTTGCTCGTCTTCTTTGCCAGGCTTTCGCCGTGTCTCATCGGGAATGAGTCGATCACGTCGGCGGTGGCGTCTCGCTCGACCAACTCGGCCAGGCTTCGAGCATGGCATCGAACACGCCCGTTTCGACCCATCGTCGGTATCGGCGGAACACACTGTTCCACTTACCGTATTCGTCGGGCAAGTGCCGCCATTGCGCACCCCTCCGCGTCATGCCCGTCGACACCCGCGCCCGCACTCAGGCGGCAATAGTGGCCCAATCAGCGTCCATTCCTCGTCCATCAGACCAATGCGTTCGCCCAAGGCTTCCTCCAAAAAGAAGCCTTGAATCAATTCGCGAGTCTCACGTCAATCTTTGTCCACGAAGCCTAATTGAGGCTGTCTTGTCGGCAATGCAGCGCACTGCGACATCAGCAGTGTGACCGTCGCAGTCTTCTGGCTTGAAGTAACACTTCGCCCGAGGGCAGGATGGCGCAGAAATACTGCAGCCCCAACGCTCAGATTAGCGAAAAGCGGAGCACGTCTAACCGTAGCTTAATATCATAACCGACGCGCCTTCGCGACAAGGCTACAACAGGATTTACCATGGCCAGCAAATTGCCTTCACATGCCGAGTACGTCATCATCGGAGGTGGGATTATCGGCCTCTCCATAGCTTACCATCTTACGCGCCTGGGGCAGCGCGACGTTCTGCTCCTGGAACGCGATCAGTTGACATGCGGCACAACCTGGCATGCGGCGGGCCTAGTGACCCAACTCCGAGCCAATGAAACCATGGCGAGGCTCGCTCAATATTCCGCGGAGTTGTTCAGGGATCTTGAAAATCTGACCGGTCAAGCCACCGGTTTTCGGCAAACAGGCTCCATCACAGTGGCCGCGACTCAAGACCGGCTTGAAGAGCTGAAGCGCGGCTCCTCGATGGGCCGATCGTTTGGTTTGGACGTCGAATTGATTAGCGCGGCTGAAGCCCAGCGCCGCGTTCCGTTGCTCGACGTCACTGGTGTTCTCGGGGCGGCATGGATCGCTTCCGACGGGATGACAAACCCTATCGATACGGCCCGCGCCTTCGCGGCCGGGGCTCGCCAAGGTGGAGCAACGATCCTCGAGCGGACTCCCGTGACACGCATCCTCGTCGAAAAAGGCCGTTTCGTCGGCGTGGAAACTAGTCAAGGGACGGTGCGTGCTGAGAAGGCAGTTATCAGCACTGGCCTGTGGACGCGGGACGTGGCAGCTGATCTCAACTGGTCGGTGCCGTTGCAAGCTGCCGAGCATTTCTATGTTGTTACCGAGGCCATTCCTGACCTTCCCCACGATATGCCCACGATCCGCGATATGGACGCACGCGTCTATGCAAAGGCCGACGCCGGGAAATTGCTCGTGGGTTTCTTCGAGCCTAACGGCAAGCCCTGGGGCATGGATGGCATACCGCACAATTTCAGTTTCGATTCGCTGCCTGAGGATTTCGACCACATCGAACCTTATCTTTCCGCGGCCATCGAGCGCATGCCGGTCCTAGCAAATGTCGGTCTGCAACTTAAGTTCAATGGCCCCGAGAGCTTCACGCCGGACAATCGGTTCCACCTTGGGCCATCGCCTGAAATTCGGGGGCTTTACGTCGCTTCAGGGTTCAATTCCTGCGGCATCGAGTCCTCGGGCGGCGCGGGCAAGGTCATGGCCGAATGGATGTCTACGGGATTGGCAGCGGGCGATTGCTGGGAAATGGACGTGCGGCGGTCCATGCCTTTCCAGCGAAACAAACGGTATCTATACGACCGGACGGTGGAGGCCGTGGGCAACCTCTGGACGCTTCACTTGCCGCACAAGTCACCAAACTCGGCGCGCAACGTCCGCGTGTCCCCGCTCCACGACCGCCTGGCGGCCGCCGGCGCCAATTTCGGGGAGAGTGCCGGTTGGGAACGCGTCCAATGGTTCGGTGCCCCCGGATCACCGAATGAAAACCATGCGACGTTCGGACGTGACGGCTGGTTCGAGCGCAGCGGCGCCGAACACACTGCCACCCGCTCGGGCGTCACATTGTTTGACCAGAGCTCATTCGCGCACATACTCGTCCAGGGCTCGGACGCGCTTGCTCTGCTACAACGCCTGTCCACCAACGACGTGGACGTGGCGGTCGGCCGGATTGTATATACGCCGTGGCTCAACGAGCGTGGCGGTATGGAGTCCGACGTCACTATCGCGCGCACAGGTGATGAGGAATTTCTTGTCGTCACGGCGGCCGTCCAACGCACCCGCGATCTTGCGTGGTTGCGCTTGCACGCCAAGGGAGCCGGCCATGTCTCGGTCGCCGACGTCTCATCCGGATACACCACGCTCTCCGTCATGGGGCCTCGATCGCGCGAATTGCTTGAGCGCGTCAGTCCGGCAGATTTCTCCAACGAGGCATTTCCCTTTGCAACGGCTCGCGAGATCGAGGTCGGATACAGCCTCGCGCTCGCATTCCGGATGACCTTTGTCGGTGAGTTGGGTTGGGAACTTCATATCCCAACGGAACAGACATTGGGTGTTTACGACGCTTTAGTGGATGCGGGCGCCGATCTCGGCGTTGGTCACGCCGGCTATGTCGCCCTCAACACGCTGCGTCTTGAAGCGGGCTACCGGGACTGGGGCGCGGATGTCGGCGATGAAGACACTCCCTTGGAATCGGGACTGGCATTTACCGTTGCCTGGGACAAGCCCGAAAACTTCATTGGTCGCGCGGCCCTGGGGGCAAGGCGCGGGAAGCCCTTACGCCGTCGGCTCGTACAACTAGCTGCACCCGGCGCGAGGTCTCTCATGTTCGGTACCGAGCCTGTTTGGCGCAATGGAATACTCGTTGGCTACCTGCGCTCCGCCGGTTTTGGCCACACCGTCGGCTGCGGCATCGGGATGGGGTACCTCAACTCGGACACTGGAGTGACTGTGGACTGGCTGTCAGCAGGGATATTCGAGATCGAGATCGCTGGACAACGCCATTCTGCCGTCGCCTCCCTACGCCCATTTTTTGATGCCGGACGCAGCCGCGTGAAGGGCGAGTGGCACGACGCGCAGAAGTTGATCGCGCCCGAGCTCTTCAATGCCGGAGCACACCTCTAGCCGTCGCAATAGATCACTTGGATTCGCAAATGTCATCAGATCCGTCGATGGTTCTTTCGCTATCATGCGGAGACCAACCGGGCATCGTGTCCGCAGTTGCTGGCCTGCTTCACGTGGCAGGATGCAACATTCTGGAGGCGCAGCAATACAGCGACCCGGAAACGGGGCTGTTTTTTATGCGAGTAGTCTTCGCACGTCTCGGCGATGCAACCTTCACCAACGAACCGGCCAGTAGGATTGCGGAACTCGCCGATCGTCTAGGGATGACCTACACCCTGCGGCCATTGTCGCTACCCAAGCGAGTGATGTTGCTGGTCTCAAAGTTCGATCATTGCCTTGCAGACCTTCTCAATCGTTGGCGCATTGGTGAGTTGTCCATGGAACCGGTTGCAGTGGTCTCCAACCACGGCCAAGAACACCTTGCCTCCACTGATCTGAAGGATTTACCCTTCTTTCACCTTCCCGTCAGTCGTGACAACAAGGTGCAGCAGGAAGCGCAACTTGTTCAGCTGATCGAGCACACCGACCCCGATCTCATTGTTCTCGCCCGTTACATGCAAATCCTGTCAAACGGTTTCGCGGCCAGGTTGGCTGGACGATGCATCAATATCCACCACTCATTCCTACCCGGCTTTAAGGGCGCCAAGCCCTATCATCAAGCGCATCTGCGAGGAGTAAAACTCATTGGCGCGACAGCCCACTACGTGACCTCGGATCTCGATGAAGGTCCAATTATTGAACAGGACGTAGAGCGTATATCCCACCAAGACACGCCGGGCGACCTCATCCGCAAGGGACGCGACATTGAACGACAGGTCTTGGCCCGCGCTGTTCGGCTTCACCTTGAGGACCGCGTCATCCTGAATGGGAACAAAACTGTCGTTTTCTCAGGCTGAGAAGGCGGAGGCTCTTAGTCGTAGTCGCGAAGCCCCCAGGGCGGGGAAGCCGATGCCCGCTGGCGCGAAGCGGTTCGCATTGAGCAGCGCGCGACTGCACCGCATTGAAAGTTTGTCCGAACTTGTTCGGCGCTGCCATCCGCTCTGCGAGCGAGGCCGCGCTCTGTCCTGGTCTGCCGCTCAATATAGGACCTTGAGAGCGGTGTATGCGGCCAAGGTGAACATCGTGTCGTTCAGCAGTTCATCGCACGCCGGCTGGGTCCCAGGGCGGACGCTTGCGCCTTTCGCGAAGCCGGGCTTCTGGCGGCCTATGCATATTCGAGCACCGCAATCAATGGCGCGCAGACTGAGCAAGGGATCGGAGGGCGCCTTCCTTCAGTTCGGAGCTTTCAAGTGCCATTAGGTGACACCTGCGAGTACCATTCAGCCCGCTTTCGCACCACCTGTGCTGCCATTCTTCTAGCAAGAGCGCCACAGCAGTCGCGCAAGGCGGGATATGTTCGTCGGCACCGCAGTATTCGCAGAAAAAGGGCTTAATAGCCCGCATCTGCGCTGCCAACCGAAGATTTTAAAGGGCTAAATTTTGATGAGATTGAACGCCCCATCCGGAGTTTTAGATGAAAGGTTCTGCAACCGCTGCATTGGAGGGCCTCAAACGCCCAGACCTGCTGCAACGAGGCGCGTATGTGAACGGCGCTTGGCTCTTGAAGCCCGAAACCCTCGCTGTGTTAGATCCCGCTAGCAGCGAAGAACTGGCTCAGGTGGCAGCCTGCGAAATATCTGATGTAGATAATGCAGTTCATTTCGCCCGAAGCGCATTCCTACGGTGGCGCGACTTGCTTCCTTCAGAACGGGGCGCATACCTCCGGAAGTGGGCGACAGGATTGCGCGAAAATGCGGAAGACCTGGCCGTGATCATGACCGCCGAGCAAGGCAAGCCTGTCGCGGAGGCTCGCGGCGAAATCTCATACGCCGCAAGCTTTCTGGACTGGTTTGCAGCGGAGGGCGAGCGAGCATACGGCGAAACAATTCCCAGCCATATAATTGGAAGCCGGCTGGCCGTGCAGATGCAGCCGATCGGAGTGACCGTTGCTATCACACCATGGAACTTTCCATCGGCAATGATCACAAGAAAGGCCGGAGCGGCGTTGGCCGCTGGCTGCACCATGATTGTAAAGCCCGCTCCGGAAACACCCCTGTCGGCACTCGCGCTTGCCCGTCTTGCCGAAGACGCAGGAATCCCCGCCGGCGTGTTTCAGGTGATAACCGGCGAGGCTCCCCCAATTGCAAAGCGGCTGTTGGAACATACCGATGTGCGCGCGTTCTCATTTACGGGCTCGACCGAGGTCGGCCGGATCCTGCTTGAGCAGTCCGCCGGGACTGTAAAGAAAGCTTCGCTAGAATTGGGCGGCAATGCTCCATTCATTCTTTTCGACGACGTGCCGATGGAAGCTGCGGTGACAGGCTGCATGGCAGCAAAGTTCGCTACATCCGGCCAGGACTGTTTGGCCGCAAACAGGATTTACGTTCAGCGGGGCGTCTATGACCGGTTCGTAGAAGCATTCGGCAAGGCCACCAGCAAACTGAAAGTCGGACACGGATTGGAGCTCGACGTCGACATCGGTCCAATGACCAAGGCATCTGGTGCCGAAAAATGCAGGCGGCAGATCTCCGAGGCTCTTTCAGCAGGGGCTCGAATAATAGTCGGCGCACAGGATACCGCTCTTGGCGGGAACTTCGTGACGCCGACAGTGCTCGCCGATGTGACCGACGGCATGCGAGTTGCAAAAGAAGAAACGTTCGGGCCTGTGGCTGCAATTCTGCCCTTCGACAATGAAGCGGAGGTGCTCGCCCGCGCGAACAACTCGGAGATGGGTCTTGCGGCATATGTTTACACCCGAGATCTTAACCGCGCGATGAGGCTCACCGACCGGCTTGAATACGGCATGGTGGCGGTCAATACCCCGAAATTTACGGGAGCGCCCATCCCCTTCGGCGGATGGAAACAGTCCGGACTCGGCCGGGAAGGCTCCAAACACGGCATTACCGAGTATCTGGAACCAAAATACACCTGCTTCGGAAATCTTGCAGCATAAAAGATGAAAGGATGCATTTGATGACTATCGACATCAAAGAAATAAGCAAGAAGGACAGGCATTCTGTCCTGCATCCTTTCACCCAGCTAAAGGATTTCGCAAGCGGCAAGCTTGGTGATCCAACGATCATCGAAACGGGCAAAGGAATCCGTATCCAAGATGCGCAGGGAACCCAGTTCATCGACGGCTTTGCCGGCCTTTACTGCGTCAATGTCGGGTATGGCCGCAAGGAGGTCGCCGATGCGATCTCGCGTCAGGCCTATCGCCTAGCGTATTACCACTCCTACGCGGCGCACACGACCGACGAGCTTGCGATCCTGTCCGATCGCCTCGTGAAGATGGCGCCGGGCAAAATGAGCAAGGTGTTCTATGGCATGTCCGGCTCGGATGCCAACGAGACCCAAGCCAAGATCGTCTGGTATTATAATAATCTTCGCAGCAAGCCGAACAAGAAAAAGATCATCTCGCGCGAGCGCGGTTATCACGGCTGCAGTGTCGTGTCGGGGTCCATGACCGGCATGAGTTTTTACCATGACCATATGGACCTGCCGCTCCCGCAGATTGTTCACACTGGTGTTCCACACCATTACTGGGGTGCGACCTCGGGCGAGACCGAGCGCGAATTCTCTACCCGCCGAGCCGCCGAGCTGGATCAGTTGATCGAACGTCTAGGTCCAGACAATGTTGGCGCCTTCATCGGCGAGCCGGTGCTCGGCACCGGTGGCATCACGCCTCCGCCGGAAGGTTACTGGGAAGCGATACAGACGGTCCTCAAAAAACATGATGTGCTGCTCATTGCTGATGAAGTCATCACCGGTTTCGGCCGCACCGGCTCGATGTTCGGCTCCCAGCACTATGGCATCGAGCCAGATCTGATCACGATCGCGAAAGGTTTGACGTCGGCCTACTTCCCGCTCTCCGCGGCAATCGTCGGTGAAAAGATCTACAAGGTTCTGGAAGACGGAGCCGACAGAGTCGGTGCGTTCTCCCACGGCTATACCTACTCAGGTCATCCGATCGGAGCTGCGGCGGCGAACGCGGTTCTCGACATCGTCGAGAAGGAAGACCTATCCGGCAATGCTCGCAACGTCGGTGCATTCTTCCAGGCGCAATTGAAGGAAAGATTCGCGCAGTTACCGATCGTCGGCGAAGTGCGCGGCGTCGGCCTTATGAGTGCAATCGAGTTTGTCGCCAATCGGCACAATCGCAAACGTTTTGATCCGACGCTCAGAGTTGGGGCGCGAATTTCGAAGGCAGCCCGTGACCGTGGTCTTATCGCTCGTGCCATGCCGCATGGGGACATTTTGGGCTTTGCTCCGCCATTGATAGCAACCAAGGCAGAAGTCGAAGAGATCGCTGCAATCGCCGAAAGCGCAGCGCGCTCGGTGATGGATGAACTCGTCCGGGATGGCCACATCCTCTGAAACACGCTTCGAGGTCCAAGGATCCGGCCGAGCGCATAGGTGTCGATACTCTCGATCCGAAGCTGAAGGACGCCGCCAACCTCCATTTTTCCATGCTGCTCTTCTTTGCCCGGTCGGAAAAATCGGCGGTGGCTCTGCATCGACGACTTCTAACGAGCTGCGGCACGGAGATATGGCAGAGCTCCTTGCGACGGGAAAGCTGGCTTACATGAAGGCTCGCCGATCGCGCGATCTCCGAAACACAGGCTCCAGCCTCGAAGGTCGCCGCTCAACCTGATGCTTCCTCACAGGGCTACTCCGAGTGCTTTGCGCTGCCTTCAGCCAACTCAGCAAGCCAGCCGTCACTGTACCTCACCGTGAGGGTTCGAAAGGACGGGTCAGAAGGAAGAGCAAGGCGAAGATGAGGCGAAGGCCGAGATCGGAGAGTTCTCGATCGCAAAATCCGCTTACCGCGCGTAACCTGACCCCACCCCTCCGGCGGTGTTGTATCGCCGAACCGCTACGATCTTGAACCGGTCACACAAATCTTAACTTTCCAGTTCATCTCGGATGGCGCGAATCGCCCCGAACGCATCAAAGGGAAGGGCTTTGGGGGCCTGGTAAACTTGGTCAGGCCACTGTGCCCGCTTCAGCGGTGATTGGCCAGGCTGGTGTGAGAGCTTCACCGCCGCGAAGTCCGCTCGAGGATCAATATAGATCACCTGGCCACCATACCCCCACGCGATGTAGGCGCCTCTCTCTTGGTCTTCAATCCAGAACGTATTGTGATAAGCGCCATTGGGCAGGTCTGAACTGGCATCGGCATAAGAACCGTTCGGTGCGAACAAATCGAATAGATGAGACTTAGGGCGTCTTATCGCCTCGATCCATTCAGATGGAATGATCTGCCTGCCGTTGAGCCTGCCGCCGCGCAGATGCAGCAGCGCGAAGCGCGCGAAATCACGGAGTGTGGCTTGAAAACCACCGGACGACATCGAAAAACGAGACTT
This sequence comes from Mesorhizobium captivum, assembly GCF_033977165.1. Lineage (NCBI taxonomy): Bacteria > Pseudomonadati > Pseudomonadota > Alphaproteobacteria > Hyphomicrobiales > Phyllobacteriaceae > Mesorhizobium > Mesorhizobium captivum. The sequence continues at coordinate 29,411 of NZ_JAVIJB010000047.1, read as the reverse complement.
GTCTACGATTTGGCAGGCGTCTTCCTCCGCCCCCATCGGACTCCATAATTCGCTGCTGTACAGTTCCGGGAGAAACTTGCCGGATACGCGCTGCATGATAAGCCCCAGCACGTCGATGTTGGGGTCAAAGTACTTGAATCGCGCGCCGTGCGGCGCCTCCTGCTCGGTTATCCGCAGAATGGCCCGCCATATATCGGGGGGAGCGTCAGGATGTCCCTCCGGGGGGCCGAAGTATCCTGTGGCTACAACGTAATTAAAGTAATCGTTGTCGGGCTCGTACCACAATCCCTTGAGAGTGGCGCCCGCAGTCATGTCCAGCAAGTGCTGCACCGTGGCGCCGCGATAGGCGGTCGCCTCCAGCTCCGGCAGATACCGTGTCACCAGACTGTCAGGGTCGATAAGCCCGCGGTGCACAAGAATCCCGAACACAGTCCCCGTGACGGACTTGGAACCCGATCTGGCGATGTGTTGAGAATGCGGTTCCAGGCCATTCATGTATGTTTCGAACACGATCTCGCCCTGGTGAAGAACCAGAAAACCGTCAGTGTAATCCCTCTCGAGGTATTCGCGGATCGTGGCGTGCTGGCCGTCGCTGGACGGAACTTCGATATCACCGATATCTTCCCTGATCCGGCTCGGAAGCGCCAGGATCGGTCCTGGCCCGCGCCAAACCCGGGCGGTTCGTGTACATTCGCTTACGTGCGAGTATGTCCATTTGCTATAGGGCCAAAAAGACCACTCGTCGGCTGGGATGATTGGCGCCCCCAGCGTCACATCGGGCTGCCATGACTCGGGATTATTGGATTGCGATAACTTGCCGGCAACGCGGCGATTGAGATCTTCGGCTCCCTGAGACATCAAGATGCTCCTTTGACTTCGGGCAATGCCATCACGACCTGGCGGCAGATCGCTATCTTCTGAAATTCAGCCTTCATCAGGCCTATATTTTGATTAACCCGACACCGGCCGTGAAAAAGGTTTCACTTGGGCGATGGAGAACGCACCGACACAAGGGATCACGCGCATGTTCGCCAGCTGCCGTGTTGGACGAGGGACGTTTGGAGGCGTGTTAACATTGCGTGTCTACTGGACTGGCAGCGAACCGGCCGCAATCGGAACACACCAATGTTGTTCTCTATTAGCCCAGCCCGGTATTCTGAAGGTCAGAAGTCTGCCTCTGGTTTTAGCGGACGTAAAGCTGACGCTTGTAGTTCGTCAAAACCTCGCAGCCAGTTTCGGTCACGCGAACAGTCTCACTGGTGCCGACATCCGCAAAGCCGAAAGCCTTGACCATCGAGGGGATATGGAAGACCATATTTGGCTTGAGGGTCCGTGTTTCCCCTCGCTTAAACGACAGGATGTGTCCTTCGCCCCAATCCGGCGGATAGCTGATGCCGATAGAATACCCTGTGCGCTTGAAACGACCCTCGTAGCCTCCATCGTTGACGGTCTGCGACCAGATACTCCACACTTCACCGAGAGGGCGATCAGGACGTATGCCGTCGAGCATGTTTTCCAGCGCCCTTCGTGACACGTCCTCCATTTTCTCGATTTCACGGTTGGATGGACTGACCACGGAAGCCCGCATGATCGCGGCGCTATAGCGTCGAACGGTACCGGACAGTTCGAGAAATACAGGATCACCCGCCTGAATCTGCCGGCCCGACCACGTGCCATGCGCATAGCTCGTGCGCACGCCTGAAGTCACAAACGGCGGGTAGCCGGGATATTCACTTCCTTTGAGCGTGACAACGCGCTGGATTTCGGCAGCAATTTCATTCTCGTTCACGCCGGCGCTTATCTGGTTGATGCCTGCTTCGATCCCGGCCTCGGCAATCCGCGCTGCCTGCCGAATATAGTCTATTTCGGCATCGGATTTGACGACGCGGACCGCCTCCACAATCATTGAGCCATCTTCGAAACGGACGTCAGGGAGAAGGGCCTTGAGCGCTTCGTAATCGGCGATCGAGAAGAACCAGGACTTTTTCTCGAACCCTACCTTCGCCTTGGCAAAACCTAGGCTACGCAGCGTTTCTGCAAGCAGCTCGAGCGGGGCCTCGTGGTCCATGTAGCTGGTGCTGTTATCTATCCACGAATAGGCCCGGACATTCACTTCTTCAATGCCACGGGTGATATGGAGGGGCACCCCTTGCAGGGGGATAAGCAGATACTGGGAGGACGCATACCCGAGAGTGTTGTAACCGCTTAGGTAAAGCATGTTCTCGGGGATGGTCACCACGAGGATGTCCAGATCCCGGGCCGCAATGCCTTCGCGGACCGCCTTGAGCCTTCTTTGATATTCCTGGATAGTAAACGCCAGGTCTTTTTCCACCTTTATGGTGTCTATGCCGGAAACTTTCATAGGAGGCCCTTCGAAATAAAGAGGCGCGCCAGGCGCTGGACGGCATATCGTAGCATCTGACCTGCGCACAACGTTGCCGTCGTTTCCGGGTTTGCGCAGGAAACCTGCGTTGATTTGGCCTTTATTGCTCAAAAGCCTCCGTTCTCGTCGACATGCTGTGCATCGGCGGACAGCCCGCAGCAATCCAAATGTCTAGACAACGGCGGCTGGGGGGCGAAATCTGCGGACGTTATGCCCTCGTCGTGAGCCTGACCCTCGCCGGCTTAAATCCCTTCACTTCCGGCAGCCTCGGCGCGCGCGGGCCGTCGATGTGTTCTGCAGTTGAAATGGCAAGCTTATGATCGGGTTAGAATGCGGCTGCCGTCACCTCTGATGTGGCGTCCACTGTCTCGGGGCGCTGACGGGGCGGCCTCCCGATGCAAAGTGCCTGCGCGCACGATTGGCTGTCCCCTCCCGGCTCGAAAGTCTGCACGCAATTCGCATCTATGCAGAAAATCCTCAACATCGGCGAGAAATAGGGGGAATTTCCCATGGTCTGGCGGATATGATCAATCCTGCACAGACGAAGCTAGTTCCCGGCTGCCGCCAGCCGCATTCGCGCTTGGAGTCTGTCCCCGGCGTTTGGACCAAGGTAAACCGCAATTGACCAGTTCCATGATTATGAACGGCAGTATCCTTCCATTAAACAGTATCCGGAACGACTTCCCAGCGACGCAAGACTTTATTTACATGGATGTTGCCAACCAAGGATTGATATCTCGCACTACAAGAATGTCGTTCGAGGATCATATCAATAACAGATTGCATGGGATAAACGATGAGCTTAGCCAATTAGCGGACATCGAGAAGACCCGCGCTAGATTTGCTCGATTTGTTGGTGCAGATAGCGACGAAATTGCTATCACAAAGAACGCGTCAGAAGGCATCAACATAATCGCCAACGCGATTGACTGGCGAACCGGCGACAGCGTTGTCTTATGCCCTCAACTTGAGCATGCTAACAACATCCTGCCATGGCTCCAAGTGAAAGCTCTACATAATGTTGATCTCAAATTAGTGGAGCCGGATAATGGTGCCATTCCCGTAAATGCGATTATCAATGCGCTTGATTCCAGGACACGCGTTGTGGCGCTTTCGACCGCAACAATGGTTCCTGGTTTTCGGACAGTCACGCAACCCGTCGCGGAGGCGTGCAGGCGTCATGGCGCCTTCCTTTTGGCGGACGGGACTCAGTCGGTTGGAATCCTCCATACAGATGTCAACCGATTGGGAGTAGATGGTTTGGCGGTCTCGACTGTTAAGGGATTGATGGGCCTCTACGGATCGGGGTTTCTCTACTGCCGCCGGGGGTGGGCAGATCAGCTGAAGCCAGCTTACCTCGCTCGCTTTAGCGTCGATCTCGGGAACGCACCGGAATCGGCTCCCATTCTCAACGCCGCCAAGCTGCGGGCTGGAGCGCCTCGTTTTGACATCGGGCATTACAATTTCCCAGGCATGATCGCCGCCCACGCATCCTTGGGGCAACTGCTGGAGATCGGATCAGAAGCAATCGATAAGCACGTGACATCTTTGGCAACTCGACTGGCTTCCGGGCTGCTAGAAGTCGGACTGCCTGTCTGTGGCGGGCCACCTGGCGACCACACTGGGAGTATTGTGGCAATTGGCGACATGGCTGCACTCGGCGGAACGCAAGAAGTCGCCGCCTACATACCCTCGCTGCACAGCTATCTTGCGGAAAACAAGGTCGTTGCATCAACGCGACGTGGGCTCCTTCGGTTCTCGCTTCATCTTTACAACAGCGAAGAGGAAGTCGACCAAGTTATCGATATAGTCAAGAAATGGTCGAATTAGCTGCGCCAGCTTAACTGGATAGGAGAATCTATGTCGTCGCAAAGCGCGGATAGGGTGGTGGCGCTTCTTCAAGACCTTGTCAAAATTGAAAGCGTCAACCCTTCGCTTTCACCCAGGGGCAGTGGAGAACAGCGGGTCGCCGAATATCTTGAAGGGTTTTGCCGGGACCGAAACCTGCCTTATGAACTCCAGCACGTCGTCGACGGGCGCTCGAATTTCTTGACCTGGATCTCAGGCAAAGACCCTGGTCGGCGCCTTCTTTTCGTGGCCCATATGGACACGGTGCCCACTGATAATTGGGCTTCCGATCCATTTTCTCCCGAATTGAAGGATAATCGACTCTACGGCAGGGGGAGTTGCGACACAAAAGGTTCCCTCTCTGCAATGATGATCGCCCTGAGTACCTTAGGTGACCGTCAGCCGAATGCCACAATTGTCGTTGCCGCTAGCATTGATGAAGAGTACCGCAAGATCGGCGCGCGCGCCATCGCTCTCTCCGGCAAGTCGTATGATGCCGCGGTTGTTGGCGAACCAACCGAGCTTGAGCTTGTAGTCGCCCACAAAGGCTCGGTCCGCTGGCAAATCGAGGTTCAGGGTGTCCCTGCTCACACTTCGAAGCCGCACCTCGGAGTCAATGCAATCTCAGGCATGGCAAAGGTGATATTGGCGCTCAACGAGCACGGCGAGAATCTCGCTTCGCGCACCCAACCTTTGGTCAGTCCTCCTACTTTGACGGTAAGTCTGATTGAGGGTGGCCTGGAATTGACGACGGTTCCTCCATCGTGCCGCATCTGGGTGGATCGGCGCCTCGTTCCAGGGGAGCGACCGGAGCAGGCGTTGGCAGAAGTGGAGAACATACTCCAAGGTTTGCGGGATCGCGCAGACATCAAGGTCCGATCATTACTCCCTGCGCTTGAAGATCCTGCTCCGGACAGTGCGGAGTCGAGCAAGATAGCTTCCGTGGCAGCACAGGCGTGTGCCGAAGTTGCCGGGACGGGCAAGTACATTGGAGTGCCGTACGGCACGGATGCTAGTCAGCTATCTTTGGCCGGCATTCCCTGCATTGTGCTCGGGCCAGGAAGCATTGATCGCGCTCACACGAACCGCGAGTTCATCGAATTGGATCAACTTGAACGTTCCGTTGAAATATATCGACAAATAATGCTCAGTTATTAGCTTCGCAATCGGATGTCGAAATAACACGGATGCTTGGCGGCACGTCATGGGAGAGAGCCATGGTCCGGCTCGGCCACTCTCAATCGGGAAGGGATCATCGCTATGAATGATCACGGTCGAAAAGTTCTGGTGATGGCCAGTAGCAAGGGTCTCGGCTTGGCCATCGCCAAACGATTAGCTAAAAACCATTCGGAAGTTGTTATCTGCGGCCGAAATAAGGCTACATTGGACGAAGCTCTTGGTGATCTCCATAAAATTGAGGGGTGCGCTGGTGCTCATGGTATTATTGCAGACTTAGCCCGGCGATCAGATGTCGACATGTTGTGGCAACGCACTTTGGAGCTCCTCGGGAGCATTGATTGCCTCGTCGTTAATTCTGGCCACATGCCGTACGGAACCATCGAAGACCTAAGCGACGATGATTGGGATCATTCCTACGAGACGCTTCTTATGAGTGCAGTAAGGGTGTCTCGAGCTGCAGCCGCTGCGATGAAAGCGTCCGGTCGTGGGGGTGATATCGTCTATATTACCTCGGGAGGCGTGCACGAGGTGACAGGCCACCTACTGCTGTCGAATGTCATGCGTGCCGGCATAGCGGTATTGGCTAAGCACCTGGCAGACACACTTTCGGGAAGTGGCGTTCGAGTGAACATTGTCGCGCCTGGTTATTTTGATACGGGCAGAGTTCACAAGAGAATTGAGACGTTGATGGTCGACGAAGCTCTCAATCGAGATGCCGCTATCGAACGTGTGGCCAGTACCAATCCTTTGGGGCGTATTGGAGCTGCCGACGAACTCGCGGAGCTAGTTGGATTCATCGTCGGTGACCGAGCAAGATACCTGAATGGCACGACAATAGTGATTGATGGAGGGGGCAGCCGCCTTGTGACATAGCTGCAGATGGACGTTGTGCATCTCTCGCATCCGACCTCAGCGCAGGCCTGCCGAAAGAGTGTGAATTATTTTTCTGCCCCAATGCCGCAAGCGCCGCCAATGATCTGCGCTAGGCGTGATTAACGTGAAGCAATGATTTCCCGGCGAATGCGCTTTCGGCCGAATAGACCTCTGCTGTTGATTGCGCATCAAATTGCACCGTCACGACGCCGAGCGGCGCGTCCCGGCTACCCGGCGCGAGCGAAGCAGAATGTCAGTTTACCACTGCAAACCCTCGTTCTAGGAGCACGGCTTTTCGAATCGCCGTTGCGTGAGAGCCAAGAGCCAAGCCGATCGCTCATCTTAGAAAGACGCTCAGCGGAGTTCGATGCCTACAGCGCGACGGTCATCTGGTCGCGATAGGTAGCTGCACATAGGAGGAAAACTCTGCGCAGTGATGCACGCTGTTGTGGGCGACTTCCCACTTCGTTTCGCCCCAATTGTTGCCGCCCGTGTTCAGATTTCGATCGAAGCGAGGAAATGAGGAGCTGGATATCTCGAGTCGAATTCGATGGCCGGGCGGGAACCAGTTGCTCGTGGCATCCAGATCAACCTCAATTTGGTAGACGTTGCCCGGCTCCATCAGAACTGGCCGGTCGAAGCCTGCGCGATACCGAACGCGCAGTATCCCGTCGACGACGTCAATGGCACGCCCGTCCGGATGCACGTCAAGTAGTCTGGCCACAAAGTCGGTGTCTGGGGCGGAAGATGAGACGAAAAGGACGGCTTTGACGAAACCACTGACTTCAACCCCCTCTTCAAGGAGGTCAGATGTAAAACACAGAACGTCCTGCCGGAGTTCTACTTCCTGATAGTCACGAGGGCCTATCGTGGTCCCCCTTGAGTTTCCGCCATGGACCCCCAAAAACGGCACCGGATTGCCAGGGTCAAACAAAAAACTATCGGCTGGCTCGTCCTCCGCAGGTGGGTTGAGTCCAAGTGCGCCATCGCCGAGGCGAGTGTTGGCATTTCCACCGCTTCGCAGGAACCAACGCTGTAGTTCCACACCGGCAGGCGGCCATTCTGAAGCCGCACGCCACTCGTTGCGACCCATGACGTAGTATCGGACGCGGGGCATCGCCTCGATGCGGTCGGGCATTTCCTTCAACCAACCATCGAACCAGTCCAGATAAATTTGCCAGCAATCCAGACGGGCATCGCCCAACTCGCGCTCACCGATGACCGTCGGGGCCTCGAGTGTCGCGGTCTTGCAGTGGGTGGCTGGCGAGAGAATGATGTGCTGGTGATCACGAGCCGCAGCGCTCGTCCCCCGAGCGCTGAAGAGGCGCCACGTATGGAGTGCGTCGGCGGCACCGACATCATACCACGAGTTCACGAATAGGGCTGGGAGGTCAATTGCCGAGTCCTCGCGAAGGAAACCAAACCTGTCGAACCAGGGATCCCCAGGGTCCCGTGAAACCCAGTCCTCCCAATCCGTGGGCGGTGACCCGATGGTCTTGAGGATGTCGATGATCGGCAGCGTTGCGAACGCGCGCTGGTACTCATCGTCGGCCTTCGCTTGCGGCCGGGATCGGTCCTTGCCATGGCTCTGATGGAAGTGGGGTACCCACATGCTCAACTCTAGCGCGCCGCCAAGGCGCGACCCGCAAAGGCGCAAGTCCCCCAGGCGCTGTCGATCGCCAGATAGCGTGCCGCCCGCCCCCTCTATGATCGCACAGCGATGAGCCGGATGGCATAGCTGAGCGGTAAGCACTTGGGTGATTCCGAGCGCGGAGCATCCGTACGTGCCGACCCGCCCCATCGACCATGGCTGGGAGGCGATCCAGGAGAGAGTATCGTAGCCGTCCTTCGCGTCGTGCTCGAGGAGGGCGAAATGACCGCCAGAATCAAAGAGCCCACGCAGTTCCTGCACAACCACGGCGTAACCCTGAGCCGCGAACATCATGGCTACAGGGCGTGTGGGTTCGGGCAGACGATATGCGGCCTTGCCGTATTTCGTTCGGATCAAAATCGAAGCGAGTTTGCCCGTGTATCCGAGAGGGCGGTAGACATCCGTGGCAAGTTCCACGCCGTCGCGCATAGGAACTCGCAACCCAGTTTGTAGAACCACTTCATAACGGGGTTCTAAAGGTTTCGACATATGGTGCTCGCAACAACTCATTATTTGGCCCTGCACAAGAAGCTGCTCGCGCCAGCTCGCATCTATGCAGCGCAGTGGCCGCCTCGACTGCTGCTACTATAATTGTGGATAGATGCGTGAGTACTTCGACGATACGTTGTTGATGCAGTAAACCGGCGTTTCCCTACGGCAGGACGCGTCACCACGACGGACACACGGAACGACGTTCTCGCATTCGGGCGTCACCATTGTTGGGAAGTTAAATCATCCATCTCAGTGGGCCACATTTGGGAAGAGAAAAAAGCGTCGCGTTTCGTCTTGGGTCGATTTAGGAGCTTGGTAGCGAGCTGGGATTCAACCCGATCAGTTGGATCCGGTTTAAGCAATTTCCGCTCTATTTCAGCTGCCCTCCCCGCTCGTCATTGGGCGTGCGCCGGCAGGCGCTCTTGCCTGCCCCCAGTCGGGTGAACTGCCTGTACTTCGCTGCCAAGTGCAGAATTCCCGCCGCCTACCTGACCTCTCCTCAACGCGCCGGAGTGCGTAGTTCAGTTCCCCCCGCTTGCCATGCGGCGTCCCTTTATAGCGTTTTCCAGCCAGCCAAGCTCCATCTCGGGAACTGAGGAGAGCAGAAGGTCAGTATAGGCGTCGAAGGGCGGGGTGAGCACTTCAATCTTGGAGCCACAGCGCACAACCTTTCCTTGGTACATCACTGCGATGGAATCGGCGATCGCCTTTACCGTCGCGAGATCGTGGGTGATGAACAGATACGCCACGTCCTCGATCTTCTGCAGACGCAGCAGCAGGTTGAGGATGCCATCAGCCACGAGGGGGTCGAGAGCGCTGGTCACCTCGTCGCAGATGATAAGTTTCGGCCTGGCGGCGAGTGCGCGAGCGATACAGACGCGCTGTTTCTGGCCGCCCGAGAGTTCGGCAGGATAGCGATCGACGAAACCCTTGCCCATCTCGATCTCGTCGAGCAGTTCCGCCACGCGATCATCGCGCTCACGACCCCGCATCCCGAAATAGAATTCGAGCGGACGGCCGATGATGGTGCCAACTGTCTGGCGCGGATTCATCGCCACGTCAGCCATTTGGTAAATCATTTGCAATTCGCGCAGATCGTCCGTCGAGCGCTCCGCAAGTCTCGGCGTGAGCGTGCGGCCGGCAAAGGAGATCATGCCGGATCTGGGCGGCAGCAGACCGGTGATAGCGCGTGCGAGCGTGGACTTACCCGAGCCGGACTCGCCCACCACAGCCAGCGTCTGACCGGGATGGACCTCGATTGAAACGTCCTGCAGCACCTTTACATGACCGCCGTAAGCCGCGGTGATATTCCTCACCTCGAGCACCGGACAGGCTGCCGGCCTTTTTTCCTGATGCTCGATCGAACGTACCGACACCAGCGCCTTGGCGTACTCCGTCCGCGGTGCCTCGATGATTTGCCGCGTGTCGCCATGCTCGACCATTTTGCCGTGGCGAAGCACCATGATCTCGTCCGAGACTTGGGCAACGACCGAAAGGTCATGCGTAATATAAAGGGCGGCGACGCCAGTATCGCGGATCGCATCCTTTATTGCAGCGAGCACATCGATCTGTGTCGTGACGTCGAGTGCCGTGGTGGGCTCGTCAAAGACGATAAGGTCAGGCTCGGAGCATAGCGCCATGGCTGTCATGACGCGCTGCAATTGCCCGCCAGAAACCTGGTGCGGGTAACGACGGCCGATGGTTTCCGGGTTGGGTAGGCCGAGCTTTTTGAACAGTGCTATGGCGCGTCTCTCCGCCTCGGCTCGGGTCGCGATACGGTGCAGCAACGCGGACTCTATGACTTGCTCCATCAGACGAAGCGCCGGGTTGAACGCTGCGGCTGCCGACTGCGCGACATAACATACCTTGTTGCCGCGCACTTTGCGCAATCCCTGGGCGCCGCCTGCTAGAATGTTGTGCCCGTTGAGGAGGATTTCGCCCCCGGTGATGCGCACGCCGCCTCGCCCATATCCCATCGAGGCGAGACCGATCGTCGATTTGCCGGCGCCGGACTCGCCGATCAGGCCCAAGACACGGCCTTTCTCCAGCTTTAGGGAAACATCGTCGACGATTACGGTATTCTGCGGATCGCCCCCCGGGGAATAGGAGGTTGCTTCGATCCGCAGCCTCCTGATTTCGAGCAACGGACCGCTTTCGTCAGGTCGTTTTATTACCGACTTAGGCATTGCCGCGCCCTCCTCTGAGTGAGGTTGTGCGATTAAGGATCCAATCCGCGACCAGATTGACTGAGATGGCGAGCGCTGCGATTGCTCCGGCTGGGATAAGGGCAGCGGAAATACCGAAAACAATGCCATCTTTGTTCTCTTTCACCATTCCGCCCCAGTCGGCTTGTGGCGGCTGGACACCGAGGCCAAGGAAGGACAAGGCAGACAGGAAGAGCACGGCGAAGATGAAGCGCAGGCCGAGTTCGGAGACTAGCGGCGACAGCGCATTGGGAAGAATCTCACGGAAGATGATCCAGGCGCGGCCTTCGCCCCGCAATTTGGCCGCCTCGACGAAGTCCATCGCATTGATGTCGGCGGCCACGGCGCGTGACAGCCGGTAAACGCGGGTAGAGTCCAATGTACCCATGACTAATATCAGCGTCACCACGTTGGATGGGAGCACCGACAGCACGACAAGACCGAAGATCAACGTCGGGATCGACATCAATAGATCCACGAACCGCGACATTGTCATGTCGAACCACCCCCCGACGACGGCTGCGGTGAAGCCGAGTATCGACCCCAGCGTAAAGGAAAGCGCGGTAGCGGCGGCAGCTATCAAGATGGTAGTGCGGGCGCCATAAATCATACGCGAGAGCAGATCCCGCCCGAGATTGTCGGTGCCGAACCAGTGCTCGCCCGACATGGGCATCCAAACGTCGCCGACGATCTCGCCCAGCGAATGCGGTGCGATCAGGGGCGCGAAAATCGCTCCAAAGAGGAACAATCCAGTGAAGAACAGGCCGATCCCGGCACCGATCGGTATGCGACGCCGGGTCTTGGCGAGTGGAGCTGGCGAAACGCTCATTTGGGATGCCTGAGCCGCGGATTGGCGATGACTGCGGCGACGTCAGCGATGATGTTCAGCCCGATATAAACGGCCGCGAAGATCAGGCCGACGGCCTGCACGACCGGCACGTCGCGCTTTGAGACATGGTCGACAAGATACTGCCCCATGCCGGGGTAAACGAAGATCACCTCGACGACGACAACGCCCACGATCAGGAAGGCTAGGTTGAGCATCACCACATTGATTACCGGCGCGATGGCGTTCGGGAATGCATGGCGGCGAATAATCTCGATCTGCCGCAGCCCCTTGAGCTCGGCCGTCTCTATATAGGCCGACTGCATCACGTTCAGGATCGCAGCGCGCGTCATACGCATCATATGGGCGAGCACGACGAGCGTTAGTACCGTCGCCGGGAGGGTGATGGCCTTCATGCGCGCCATAAACGGCATGCCAACGTAGACAGTGGAGATACCTGGAAGCCACTGCAGCTTCACGGCAAAGAAGTAGACCAGAAGGTAACCGATGAAGAATTCGGGAAGCGAGGTCGAGGTAAGCGCCAATCCAGAAATCAGTTTGTCGATTGCGCCGTTGCGATATCGCACCGCCAGCAGCCCGAGGATTATGGCGAGCGGGACAGCCACAGTCGCCGCGCAGAAGGCCAGGAAAAGTGTATTCCACAGCCGGGGCAGCAACGTCGCGGTAATCTCTTGTCCCGAAGTGAGCGCGGTGCCGAGATCGCCAGTCAGCACACCGCCCAACCAGCGAAAATAGCGGATATACGCCGGGTCGTTAAGGCCAAGCTCGGCGCGCAGATTGGCGAGTGCTTCCGGGGTCGCAGACTGTCCGAGAATGGCTTGCGAGACGTCGCCTGGCAGGATTTGCGTGCCGGCAAAGATTAGGATCGAGACAAGGAAAAGGAGCAGGATTCCAAGCGCGATGCGCTGGGTGACTAGTCTTACAATAGGGGACATCGCCGAAAACCGCATTACGCCGCCAGCCAGCAATTGGCCAGCGCGCTGTCATTCATCGGATTGGTGTACTCGCCGCCAAAGTTGCGGCGGTTGAGATAGTCGAGTTTGAGTGACATGAGACGCTCCCACTACTGTTCACTGAGGCCGACAAGGCGGCCGACCAAATAAGAACCCAGGCCAGGCCAGGCTGGTAGGCGCCCGTCACGCTGCATTCGAACCCAGGACGCGGAGGCCAGCGGCCCTCGAGCGTGAGGTAATGGCGCGCTTATCTCGGACGCAACAACGGGTCACCTACATCGCGCCGCTACAGATCTGATGAGCTGTCCCTGTCGGCTCATGCGAACTTTGCATAACAACCAAAGAGTGGCCGGGTAGTTCGAGCTGAAGGTTAACGGCGCCGACGAACTAGGCCTTTAGCCAGCATTTGGCAAAAGCCAAGCTGTTCATCAGAGCGTCGTGCCAAGCGACATAGCCGCCAACCTTGTCGGAAATAGCATCGACTGCCTGGTTGAACATTGGCACGATCACGCCTCCCTCATCGCGAACAATGATGGCCATCTCGCGATAGAGATTTTTCCGCTTGTCCTGATCGAGTTCAGCGCGCGCCTCTATGAGAAGTTTATCGAACTTCTCGTTAGAGAAATGGGTGTCGTTCCATACCGCCGTTGAGAGATACGTGGTCGAGTACATCTGGTCCTGTGTCGCTCGGCCTGACCAGTAAGTATTGCAGAAGGGTTGCTTGTTCCAGACCTCCGACCAGAAGCCGTCGTCTGGCACGCGCTGGATCTCAAGGGCAATGCCGACCTTGGCACAGCTCTGCTGGTAGAGCTGCGCAGCGTCAACCGCTCCAGGGAAGCCGGCGTTTGCGATCCGAAGGAGGATCGGGCCGCTGTGACTGGATTTTCTGTAATAATGTTTGGCTTGGTCGGCATCGAACTCGCGCTGGGGAATGTCTTCGGGAAACAGGCGATATGCGTTGTTGATCGGGAAGTCATTGCCGAGCGTGCCGTAGCCGCGTAGGATCTTATCGAGCATCTCCTGTCGGTCGATGGCAAGCTTGAGTGCCATCCTGAGATCGTTGTTGTCGAAGGGCGGGGTGTCACAAAACATGTTGAAGCAATAGTAGCCAGGACCCGAGACGGCCTTCACCTTCAAGTTGGGCGCCCGCTTGATTAGATCGACGACCTTGGGCTCGACCTTGTCGATTATATGCACCTGGCCGGCCTGCAGCGCGGAGATACGTGCCGTCGCGTCATTGATAGCGAGGAGCTCAATCTGGTCGGCAAAACCCATTTTATCTGGCTGCCAGAAATTGGCGAAACGCTCGCCTCCATACCGAACGCCGGGCTCGTTGACGCTGGCCTTGTACGGCCCAGCGCTGATGCCTTCGGCTGGATTGTCCCCCCCCCCATTCGGCTGAATGATGAGGTGATAGTCTGTCATAAGGTAAGGGAAATCAGCATTTGCCTCCTTCAAGGTTACGACCACTTCGTCACCATTCGCTTTTATGGTGTCGATGCTCTTCAGCACACCTAGCGCGCCGGACTTCGATTTCGGATCAGAGTGACGCTCGAGAGTCGCCGCCACATCTTTTGCCGTCACCGCCTTGCCGTTGTGGAACTCGAGCCCCTTGCGAATCTTCATCGTCCAGGTTTTTGCGTCCTTGCTGGCCTCAATGCGCTCAGCGATGCGGTTTTCCAGTCCGCCGTCTTGCACCATCGCTACCAGATACTCGCCCCAGCAGGCGCCGAAAATTGACGACAAAGTAGAGAACGTCGCCGGATCAAGACTATCGGTTGCGCTACCTCCAGAAAGGCCGCCCTTAAGGATACCGCCGCGTACTGGCTCCTCCGCTCGCGCAACGCTAGCAAGGACCGAATTCGCAAACGTCGCCGAGACGCCGAGCGCCGCTGCGCGGCCAAGAAATTCACGCCGGCTCAGCCGGCCCGCAGCGAAGCGAAGGCTGAGATATTCGAGTTCCTGCGACACTTGGATGCTCCTCTGTTAAGATGCGTTCCCTGGGCCCGATGATGAGGCCTCTATTTTGAGCACCATTGGTACCAGCACCAATGGGACGCTTTGCATGTATCGCCCGTACAGCCGAGCACGAAATCGGCGTTTTGGCCCCCATTCGCGCAGGATCCCTCCGGTGGCCTTGCCGCTCAGAACAGGGGGTGTTCAGCTGGGCACCAGGTGATCACGATCAAACTAGATGGCGGTCTCGGTTGCAATCAAACACCCCATCCAGTTAAGTCCATCGTCATGTGTATGCAGCTGTTTTTCTCTGCTCTCCTGCCAGCCAGTGGGACCAGGAGGGCGGTGGTTGTTGCCGGCGGAGGCAGTCACTAGTCACGTGCCTTCCCTTTGCTATGAATGAGAGCCAAACCCGGTAGGCTCGCAGGGAACGCATCTTCGCGCGTCGTGGTACCGGCCACATGAGCCGCGCCACTGCGTGGCGGAGCGGCTGGTCGGGTAAAGCACGGACTGCTGAGCTCATGCGGACTCGAAGCCGTCCGCAGCCAATGGTTGAGGCCTACGTCCTCAATCGCGCGTCCCACGAAGCCGACGTGGCCAATGACGACGAGAGCGTCCACACGTTTTATGCGCTCGTGATGTCGAACATCCTGATACCGGTTGCCCATCGCGTAACGTTAGGCAACCAGGATCGAGCCGTAAGTCTCGCCGTCAGGATTCGAGCCAGCATACAGTTAAGGCGGAGGCGTTGCTCATATCCCGCGCTGGATGCTTCACGAACCCTTTCACGCCCGGCCCCGTCGCATCGATGAACTGGTTAAAGAACGGCGCGATTAAACCGCCCTCGTCGCGAACGATGATTGCCATCTCGCGATAAAGGTTTTTGCGCTTGCCCTGATCGAGTTCGGCCCTCGCCTCAACGAGAAGCTTGTCGAACTTCTCGTTGATGAAGCGCGTGTCATTCCATGCGGCCGTCGACAAATACGCGACGGAGTACGCCTGGTCCTGCGTCGCGCGACCAGTCCAGAAAGTGGCGGCGAATGGCTGCTTTAACCAGACTTCCGACCAATAGCCGTCGCTCGGCTCGCGCTTGACCTCGATGGCAATTCCGGCCTTGGCGCAACTCTGCTGATAGAGTTGGGCGGCATCGACGGCACCGGGGAAGGCGACGTCCGAGGTGCGCAGCAGGAGCGCTCCGCTATGGCCTGACTTCCGATAGTGAAACTTGGCTTTGTCCGGATCAAAGGTGCGCTGCTCGATGTCGTCAGAAAACAGCGGGTACGAAGCGTTGATTGGGAAATCGTTGGCCACCGAGCCATAGCCGCGCAGGATGTGGGTAAGCATCTGCTCGCGGTCGATGGCGAGCTTGAGCGCCATCCGTAGATCGTTGTTGTCGAAGGGAGGCGTGTCACAGAACATGTTGAAGCAATAATAGCCGCGCCCCGAAACGTTCTGGACAGTCACGCCGGGGATATGCTTGACCAGGTCAACGACCTTCGGCTCTACGCGGTCGATCATGTGGACCTGGTTGCTTCGCAGAGCCGAAATACGCGCCGTGGCGTCGTTGATGACGATAATCTCAATCTGATCGGCATGGCCCCGCTTTTCGCCCTGCCAGAAATTCTCGAATCGTTCGCCCCCGTGCCGTACACCCGGCTCGTTAACCGTAATCTTGTAGGGTCCAGCGCCGATGCCGGCAGCCGGATTGTCCTTGCCCCCGTTCGGCTGGATGACAAGATGATAATCGGTCATCAGATAAGGGAAGTCAGCATTGCCGCCCTTCAGGGTGACGACGACCTCGTCGCCATTTGCTTTGAGCGTGTCAATGCTGCCCAGCACTCCCAGAGCGCCCGATTTTGACTTGGAATCCGAGTGCCGCTCGAGTGTCGCCACCACATCGTCCGCGGTCACGGTCTTGCCGTTGTGGAACTCGACCCCCTTGCGGATCTTCATCGTCCAAGTCTTGGCGTCCTTGGACGAGCCGATTTCCTCGGCGAGGCGGTTTTCAACCCCGCCGTCCGGGGTCAGTTCCATCAGCAGCTCGCCCCAGCATTTGCTGAAGGCGATCGGGACCGCGCCGGGGAAGAACGCCGGATCGAGAGTGTCAGTCGCCTGACCGCCCTGAAGGCCGGCCTTCAGA
Organism: Mesorhizobium captivum; assembly: GCF_033977165.1. Classification (NCBI taxonomy): domain Bacteria; kingdom Pseudomonadati; phylum Pseudomonadota; class Alphaproteobacteria; order Hyphomicrobiales; family Phyllobacteriaceae; genus Mesorhizobium; species Mesorhizobium captivum. Next base: position 12,885 of record NZ_JAVIJB010000047.1, on the reverse strand, counting down.
ATGCCGCCCTTTTGCGGGACCTGCGCCTTCACAGCGCCGGCAAGAAGTGAGTTGGCGAAGGTGGCGCTCACGCCGAGTGCCGTCGCACGACCGAGAAATTCACGCCGGCTCAGTCGGCCGGCAGCGACGCGGCGGCTGATATAGGCAAGCTCCTGCGACATTGGATGCTCCTCGTTCAGAATGTTCCCATGGGGCCAGACAATCGGCCTCGATTTTGAGTATCAGTACCAGCACCAATGTGCCGCGTTGAACGAATTGTCCTTCTGACGGCGCAGGAAATCGGCGTTTTAGCCGTCATACGCGCAGGATCGCCAAGATGACCGTTTTGAGGTCTGGAACACCCGGGCATTGCAGCGGAATTATCTTGAACGTAAGCGCCTGTCCACATGAGCCTACGTGATCGGGCAGCAGGAAGGCGTCAACCAACTTTGCAGGCCGACCGGCGGCATGCTCCCCGAGCCGTCGCTTTGGACACGCGAATTCTTGGTGGCACCTCGAGGAGCAGGCTACTGTGGGGCCAGACTTCAACACGCGACTCTCGCTCCATATACGTCGATTTGAATCTCTTTCAGCCCCTTACAATTCCGTCCGATCAACCTTCGGTAAGCGGCTTCTGGATGCGAGACGCTTTTCTAGTGAGACCACGCCGTGCTGTAGCTGCCAGCGGTTGCGGCTGGCTTCGTCGGCGAGCAACTCGATTATCGGAAGCGCGCTGCTGCCGCGGTCGAGACCCTGCGTTGTTTTCGCTACTTCCCGCCAACAAGCAGCTCGAATAGCGGTGCCAACGTGGGCCGCTTGTCAAGGTCCTTGACGAATTCCCCAATCGACTCGAGCTGTGTATGGGAGAACGACAGCATGGACGTTTCGGCGCAAGCTTTGAGTTTACGCATGCCATCGGCGAGCGAAGCCGGATTGTCCGGATGGCCGAATGGTTTGTCAATCCGAATGGAATGTTCTGCGCCGCCCCTCAGCTTCACGGTAACTGCTGTCGGCGAATTTTGATGCAGACCGTGAGTACGATCGATCTCTGGATCAACTTCAATCTTCGTTACAGCCATGATCCGGCGCACAGCCTCATCCTCAAATGCTTCCGGACGGAAATCGCTAATTCCTACTCTGCCGTGCTGCGCCGCGACAGAGATAACGTAGGGCAGGCTAAAGCGCGCGACGACCGGGTCCTTTGGGTGCCACTTTTGGTCGCGCGGCTGTACGACATAACTTTCAGCGACGAGACGGTTCACCCCGAGCTCAAGTGAGATAATATCCTCTCCCTTGAAGCCGTACTTATCGCGCAATTGCTTCAGGCCATCAATGCCCGGATGCATAGCCCTGCAAGCCGGCCAAGCTTTGAAGCTGATCTCAGTGTTCACATAGTCCTGACCAAGTTTCTCCATAAGCAAGTCAACGTCGTAGCTAGGTTCGAAGGCTCTGTAGAAGCCATACTTGCCAAAGAACGGCTCCCGAGGACCGTTGAAACCCACCATAGCTGACAGGGCCGATTCCACCCCCGAACGCGCCCGCAATCCTTGTTGCAGCGACACAGTGTGTGAGCCTTCCTCATACATCTGTACTTCCCCGGCGGCGTGGGCGTAAGCAATGCCGAATGCATTTCGGGTTTTCTCTTCATCGAGCCGCAGCAATTTTGCACTAACCGCAGTGGTGCCCCACACCGCAACAATATTGTCGCGGCCGGTTTTCAATGAGTGGGTCGTCACGCTCCGCGCAAGACGCATGTGCAAATCCATAGCCGTAGCTAATGCGACCAGCAATTCGCTTCCGGTAATAGTAGGATCGCGTTCCGCGAGTGCCAGCGCCGGCGGCACATCGTAAGCGCTGGCGTGGCAGCCGTTGATACAAAGCTCGTAGGTGTCATCAAAGTCGATGGCTCTAGCCGTGCTGGCGTTGACAAGAGCTGCCAAGCAGGCCGGAAGCTTTTCTCCAGAAACCCAGACGGTGCATTCTGCCTTGCCACCGGACAAGCTGCCCAGCTTACGAGCGAAGTGCGCGATCGGGTCATCCGATCCCCCGATCGCGCTGGCAAGCGTGTCGAGAATGGAGAGTTTCGCGCGTTCAATCGACTCCTTAGGTATTGTCTCTGCGCGCGAATCAACAATGTGCCTAATGAGTTGCGCCGTCAAATCCATCGCCAAATCTCGCGCCTCAATTAATAAGCTTCTGGCAAAATATGAGGACAGCCTCGCCCCTCCGCCTGCTAAATTGCCATGGCATGCCTTGCCCAATCAGCTTTGATTGATTGCAGGAGTTGTTCTGCATGTCTCTTCCTCAGAAAAAAGTTGGGGCTGCGTTGCAGTATTTGCGTCGTAGCCACCTGGAGATCGAACGGTTGCTATTTTTCGCTGGTTGGTGATCTACCAGTCCAGTATCGGATGAGTCTGTTCACAGCTTCGCTCTGGTCGACCTGGACGTCATGTCCCGCATTGTTCAGCAGGTGGAAATCCGAATTCTTGATCAGCTTTGCCAACTTTACACCGCGGTCAGGCGGCACTGTGGGGTCGTTCTTGGACCAGATGATCAATGTCTCGGCCCGAAGCCGATCAAGGTACGGGAACACATAGGTTTGCTGCAGCACAACGTACAGACGGAGATTGTTCTCTTCTTCGGGCAGGTTTTGGAGAATCTCGTATTGCCCGCGCGCCGCGGCCCGCCGATAGGCCTCTCTTTTAGCTTCTTCCACATCCTGCCCATAGGCGCGCGTGCTCTTTCGCCAGGCGGCGACGTATTCCTCTTCGCTCGGCATCGGGCTGGAATTGTCGTAAGCTTCCGTATATGCCTGCCACCAAATTTCGTCGCGGTCGTCCTCATAAGCAGGAGAAACGGAACTGGCTGTCAGCAACACAAGCCTCGAGACAAGATCGGGACGCAGGATCGCGACCCGCGCGGCGACGAATGACCCTTCTGAATGACCGACGAGGGTGATCTGCTTCAACCCCAGCGCTTCGATGAAGCCAATCACGTGGTCTACACGACCAAGGCGGTTTACGAATTTTTGATCGGCGGGATAATCGGTCCCGCCGTACTGCAGTTGATCTACCGCGATAACCCTGAACTGATCAGATAGCTCATCGAGCTGCCGCACAAAGGAACTCTTTCCGTCTGCACCGAAGCCGGCACCGTGCAGGAATACGATAGGCTTGCCTGTTCCGCTCTCGTAGTATGAAGTCCCGATACCACTCACTGAAATGCTGCGTTCAGAGATCATCTTTTTCCTTGGGGTGAGACCAGTCGCAAGCCCCTGCAGTGCTGTGGGGAGACTACCCCGTGGCAGCGAGCACCGAACTCTAGCAAGCCCCATCTCACCGTGCTGCGCAAAGTTTTCCTTTATCGCGCTGGAAACCGGCGTTTTTGGCGCCTTGCGTGCACAGCCCGATCATGTCTCGGGAAGTGATGTGGCTGACGGCGTTGGTCGCCGCGCTCTCCGGCAGGAAGCCGGGCTGATCAGCGCGCCACGGCTGGCAGGCTGATGAGCGGATCATCGCTCATCTGGCTGATGGCTTCCAGTGTCATGTAGCGGGCCCGCTGCACGGCGCATTTGATGGGATGGACCGCCCCTCCGATCTGCGGAAAATGGAGGGGCAGTCTACCATGCAACAGAGGAGCCCGTGATGTCTGTCGTCAGCGTCGGTATCGATCTCGCCAAGTCCGTCTTTCAAGTCCACGGGGTGGATGCTTCTGGGCACGCAGTTCTCCGACGGCGGCTTGGTCGCCGCGAGTTGCTCGTCTTCTTTGCCAGGCTTTCGCCGTGTCTAAAAGCCGGTCGCGTTTTAAAGGATTCAGGATTGATCGGGATAGGGGGACGCCTCGCGGCGCCGCCCCTCCCACACCACCGGGCATACGGGTCCGTACCACGGCGGTTCGATCGGATTAAGCTTGGGCAGTGACATGGAGTCGAGGGAGACCAAGAGACTCGAAGTAATGGTTGCGCAAGGCCTGTTGGACCGCCGGGTGTCCTGACATGCGCCAGAATCCCGTCGGCGAACCGGCGGCAGCCGCAGCACTGAACTTTGGGACGCCACGATGGCGCAGTTCCTTGAAGCGGTTGTGCCCATTCCCCCATTGCCGCCAAAGATACGAGCGTAGTCTTCGGCGGGTCCACGCTTCCAAGTTGGTAAGCACCCGTGGGGTCTGGCAGAAGCCGAAGTAGCCGCGCCATCCGATGAGGTATGGCTTCAGCTCTTTGATCAACTGCGGCAGACTGATCCCCCGTGTCCGGCGTGTCATGTCCCGGATCAACGTCTTGAATTTGTCGAGGGCTTTCGGCGCGATGCGCCGCTCGCTCCCGTCATTTGAGATGCTGAATCCAAGGAACTTCCGCTCCTCCGGCCGCGCCACAGCGCTCTTTTCCTCGTTGACCTTCAGCCGCAGCTTCTTGGTCAGGAACCGGCTGACCGAGGCCATGATCCGTTCGCCGGCGCGGCGGCTGCGAACATAGATGTTGCAGTCGTCCGCGTAGCGGCAGAAGCGGTGACCACGTCGGGCCAGTTCCTTGTCGAGGTCGTCGAGCAGGAGGTTGCTTAGGAGGGGCGAGAGCGGACCGCCTTGCGGGGTCCCTTCGTCCACCGGACGGACCAAGCCGTCCTCCATCACCCCTGCATTGAGGAATGCTCGGATGAGTTTGAGCGCACGCTTATCGGACACCCTGGCGGCGACGCGCGCCATCAGGCTATCGTGATTAACCCGATCGAAAAATCTTTCGAGGTCGAGGTCAACCACGTAGCTGTAACCCTCGGCAATGTAGCATTGCGCTTGGGCTACTGCCTGATGGGCAGAGCGTCCCGGGCGGAAGCCGTAGCTGTGCTCCGAGAATGTCGGGTCCCACTGCTCTTGGAGGACCTGCAGCAGGGCTTGCTGGATCAGTCTGTCGACGACGCAAGGTACGCCGAGTTTTCTGACCCCGCCGTCCGGCTTGGGGATTTCAACCCGCTTGACCGGCTGCGGTTGATAGGTTCCCTCAAGCAATCGAGACCGAATGCTTGGCCAGTGCTCACGCAGGTAGCCCTTGGCGTCGTCGATGGTCATCCCATCCACGCCTGGACCGCCCTTGTTGCTTCGAACGCGTTTCCACGCTGTTTCCAGATTCTCTCGGCTACATACCGTCTCCATTAGCTGTTCTGTCCAAGCCGGGTTTTCGGGTGCCGACTTCGCCACGAGTGGTTCGGCCCCTTGGTACCCGCTGACAGGGGCTTCACCCCGGTCCCTCGGTTCCAAGGCCAATGAATACTGGGTCTTCTGCCGCTTTCCACTCATGAGTTGCCAGTCCTACTTGCCATTTCCAATCGTTCGGGCCTTCGGTCATCGTTTCCGGCTCGGCCTATCCGTTTGCTCCGCCTTTCGGCCTTGGAGTGCCTCACTAGCCTTGCCGACAGCATCACCTACTACGCCCTCTGCTGACTCCTGCATCACGGTCAAGTCACCTTGCGGTTCCCTCAGTTCCGAAGTCGGAACATGACGCAGGCCTCCCCAGGTAAGTTCGATCGCCTTCCCCGCGCACCTGCCGGATCTACAGCCCTGCCCCTTGATGGATATGGACTTCGCGACACGTTGCCCGCTCGTCCGGCCAGGGATGCCTCACATCCGGTTTCTGTTCGTCAGGTCGCGGTTTTGCTCCACGCTTCCTTCAGACACCACCTCGCGGTAATGCCCTTGCGCTTTGCTAAGCCTTCACCTCCATCAGGTTGGCTAGGGGACTTTCACCCCCAAGCGGTTGAACATGCTGGGCACACAACGAAGCCGCTGACGCGGCATTTGGCGTGTCGGTTTGCGGTTGAGGCTTCTGTTTTGAAGGATTGCGGCTGTTGAAGCGCAATCTTGGAACAGGAGCACTGAGATGGCCGAGTTGAGCCCTCTTCGCCGGCGCATGATCGAAGACATGACGATCCGCAATCTGTCGCCGGCCACGCAACGATCCTACGTGCACGCGGTGGCGAAGTTTTCCCGCCATTTCGGCCGATCCCCTGACCGCCTTGGCCTTGAAGATGTCCGCGCCTTTCAGGTGCATCTGGTCTCGACCGGGATCTCGTGGCCGGCGCTGAACCAGACGGTGTGCGCGTTGCGGTTCTTCTACGGCGTGACGCTCGGCCACGCCGAGATTCCGGAACGGATCGTCTATGCCCGCTCGCCACGCACGCTGCCGGTGGTTCTCAGCGCCGACGAGGTCGTCCACTTCCTGGAGGCAGTGCCGAGCCTGAAGACGCGCACGGCGCTGACGACGGCCTACGCAGCGGGTCTTCGCGCCTCGGAGACCGTCGGGCTGAAGGTCGGCGATATCGACAGCGGCCGCGGCGTCATACTCGTTCGTCACGGCAAGGGCGGCAAGGACCGCACCGTGATGCTGTCGGCGCAGCTTCTTCGGATCCTGCGGGTCTACTGGCGACTGGCCAAGCCGCAGGGCTGGCTGTTTCCCGGCCGCGACCCCAATCGCCCCATCGACGTGCAGGTGCTGTATTCGGCCTGCCGCTCGGCGCGCGCTGCCGCCGGCATCGACAAGCGGGTGACGGTGCACACGCTGAGGCACTCCTTCGCCACGCATCTGCTCGAGAACGGCACCGATATCCGCATCATCCAGGTGCTGCTTGGCCACAACAATCTTTCCTCGACGGCACGCTACACCAAGGTCTCGAACGGCCTCATCCGGCGCACGACGAGCCCGCTCGACAGGCTGAACATTGAAGTGGTGCCGCCGGGCTGACCGGTTCCGCCCATGTCGGCGAGACTGGAGGTGGCGGATATTTTCGGCCGCCACGGCGAGGCGTATCGGCAGGTTCATGACGGCCATCTCGGACGTGTCGAGCGGCGTGTGATGAGCGCGATCGAGCTCTGCCGGACGGCCGAGCTCGGCGGCCATGTCGAGGGCTGCCGATCCTGCGGGGCGATCCGCGTGGCCTACAATTCCTGTCTTATGGGCAAAGCCGGTAATGGGGAGCTGGCAGCAATTTGATCGCGCACCTGCACCAATCACCGCCAACCCCGCTCTCCATTACGAGGTACGCCTGAGCAGCTCGATCAGCCGGTCGGTGGGCTGGAAGACGCCGCGCCGCAGGTGAGGCGGCAGGATCGCCTCCATCGCATCGAGCTTCTCGGTTGGATCGCCGCGCGTATAGACCTCGGTGGTCGTCAGCGTAGCGTGGCCCAGCCACAGCGACACCTTCCGGATGTCCCCGGTCGCTTGCAGAACGACCATCGCGCAGGTGTGCCTGAGCACGTGGGGCGAGACGCGTTTCTTGGCGAGACCGGGCTGCTTGCGAGCCGCAGTCGCGGCGTGCTGCCTGAGCAGATAGGCAAAGCCCCATCGGCTCAGCGGCTCACCACGGGTGTTGATGAAACACCTCGGGTGTCGCAACCTGCCCGCGGATGGCCAGCCAGGCACGCAGTGCAGCGGCCGCCGGCTTCCACAACGGCAGCGTCCTCTCCCGGCGTCCCTTGCCGAGCACGCGGATGCTCGTCGAAGGCAGGTCGATGTCATCGACCTTGAGGCCCGTCAGCTCGGAGACACGCAGCCCTGCGCAGACGGCCACGTGCAGCATTGCGCGATCGCGGATGCCATCGCGTGTCGCCGGATCGGGAGCGTCCAGCACGGCTTGGAGCTCTTCGCGCAGAAGGTAGGGCACCAGGCGCGTGTCAGTTTTCTTGAACGGGATCGCCAGTACACGGCGGATCTGCTCGAGCGCCGCCGGCTGCCGGTACTCGAGGAAGCGGAAGAACGACTTGATCGCCGCCAGGCGAACGTTGCGCGTCACGGCCGCGTTTTTGCGCTCATCTTCAAGATGCTCAAGGAAGGCGCTGACGAGCCCGGCATCGATCTGTTCGAGCGTCAGCGCCGAAGGTTTGACCTTGAGCCGGTCGGCGGCGAACACGAACAGCAGTTGGAAGCTCGAGGCGTAGGAATCGCTCGTGTGCCGGCTGGCGCCCCGCTGGCAAGCGAGTGTGTCGCGCAGGAACGTCTCGATGAGGGGAGCGATCGGCGTCATGCTGACCTCCCTTCGGACATGAACGCTTCGCCAGCCATGGCGACATCGCGCAATAGGTCGGGCGTGGCCTCGAGATACCAGTAGGTCGCATAGATGTTGACGTGACCCATGTAGGTCGCGAGTGCTGCCATGTGCGCTCCGCACCGGCCTCGGCCGGTAGGGCTGCCTTGCAGCGCGCGCACCGCAAACGTGTGCCGTAGATCGTGCAGGCGAGGACGGCGAGCCGACGTCGATCCGATGCCAGCCTTGTCGACCAGCCTGTCGAAGGTTTCCTTCACGGCAATGTAGCGTAGCGGCCAACCGTGCTTGTCGATGAAGACCGGATCATCGTCTGGGCCGGGCCCGCGACGTGCCAGGTATCGCTGCAGGCCGGCGACCGCCGTGTCGTGCAGCGGCACCAGTCGCGTCTTGCGGAACTTGGTCTCTCGGATCAGCAGACCGTCGCGGGTCACATCCGCGATCGTCAGCTTCAGGGCTTCGGAGATCCTAAGCCCGGTGGATGCAGCGCGATCAAGGTCGCTTGCGTGTGCGAGCGCAAGCCGTGCGTTGGCCGAAGCCGCAGCGCAGCTTCGACCAGCCGACTGATCTCGTCTGTCGTGTAGATGTGCGGCGTGCGACGCTTCTTCCGGGCGCCGAAGTGATTTGCCGGCGGCAGCTCGTGCCTGACGTCCTCCACCTGAACATGGCGTACGAAGCGACAGACGGCTCTGAGCCGTGCATCGCGTTGCGCGACGGATGAGTGCGGCCCAGTCGATCGCTGTTTTTGTCTCGACGTACGTTTGTCCGCGCTCGGCCGCGAAGGCGGCAAAGCTCTTCAGCAGGTACTCCGCGGTCGACATCGCGAAGCCCGTGGTGCGGCGGAGCGCGAGATAGGTCTCGATGGCGTCCAGCATCAGAGCGCCTCCGGCCACGGTTGAGCAACCTGCTTCAGCAGCGCGACGTCGGCCTTTGCGTAATAGGCCGTCGTGTCGATGCCGCGATGCCGAAGGACGAGGCCGATCTTGTCGAGCGGCACGTCATGGCGCAGCATCTCGGTCGCCGCGGTGTGCCGCAGAGCGTGGGCTCCTTTGATCGGTGCCACGATGTCGGCCCGCTTCATGATACGCTTGACCACCGACGAGATGCCGTCGCCTCGTCGGAATGGCCGGTACGGTGCGATCGTGCGCAGGAACAAGACATCGTTCCGGTGGGTAGACGGCCGGCATTCGAGGTAGGCGGCGATCGCATCCCCGACGTCTTGCGGTAGCGGCAGCCGGACCTCGCAGCGCGACTTGCCGCAGACCCGCAGCGATCCCGTTTGCCACTCGATATCCGCGAGACGCAGTTGCGCTACGTCACCGGCCCGCAGGCCGAGGCGCACCAACAAAAGTACGATCGCACGATCACGCCGACGTCCACCGACGTCGCCATCACAGGCAGCGATCAGCCGGTCGACCTGCTCGGTCGACAGATACCGGGGCATGTCGGCAAGCCGCCAATGAGCGTAGGCTGGAACGGTGCCGTCGAGACCTGCCTGACAACGGCCTGCGACCGCGAGGTACCGCAGGAAGGCCCGAAGGCTCGTCGTCATCTTCTCGATCGTGCCACTCCCGCTATTGCTCGCCCGTTCCAGGAAGTAACTGCGGACATCGTTCGGTCTCCAGCCGGCCGGGTCACTTCGAAGCTCCATCATTAGGGCCGCGGCGTCGCGGGCGTAGAGCCTGACGGTGCCATCGGATGCGCCGCGATGCTTGCGCAGCCACGTCTTGAAGTCGGCGACCAGCTGCGGCTCAGCGGGTGCTGCCCCCACGGCCGTGGACCGGCAAAGGCCGAGCTCGACGAGGTGCCGACGAAAGAGCCTGGCACCGTAGATGTGTGGTGGTTGCGCCGGCCGCCTTTGGCGCGTGGACACCGGCAAGTCCGCAGGTGCTCGCCGAACGCGGCGAGATCAACGTCCGTCAGGCCCGCGCCCTGCTCGGCCATAACATGGCCGATGTGAGCCGCCGCTCGTAAATAGCGTACCGCTGTCTCGGGGCCATAGCCCTGCCGCTCCAGCGCTGTTGCAAACCCGTCAAGGTAGGGCCCGCTCGGCCCACTGCGCAGATGCCCCAGTATCTTCGCTGCCGAGAAGTACGTCTCCAACATGTCCGTCTCCGTATGTGACCGGCCATCAGTGGCCAACCCAACGGGGCCGCACGGGCGACTTGTAATGGAGAGCTCGAGAGCGGCAATACACAGGAAAATATGGTGATCGCGATTGGCAGCTCCCCATTACCGGCTTTGCCCATAAGGCAAGTAATGGGTGACGCCCATTACCTGCCGCAACCGGCATTGCCCAAAATGCCAGGGACAGGCCTGCCGCGACTGGCTCGCCGCACGCGAGGCCGAACTCCTGCCGGTTCCCTACTTCCACGTCGTGTTCACGTTGCCGGCCGAGGTCGCCGCGATCGCCTTCCAGAACAAGGCGGCGGTTTACGCCATCCTGTTCAGGACTGCGGCCGAGACGCTGCGCACGATCGCCGCCGATTCCAAACATCTCGGCGCCGAGATCGGCCTCATCGCGGTGCTGCACAGCTGGGGGCAGAACCTGCACTACCATCCGCACATCCATTGCATCGTGCCGGGCGGTGGCGTCTCGCCCGACGGCTCGCGCTGGGTCTCCTGTCGGCCAGGGTTCTTCCTTCCGGTGCGCGTCCTGTCGCGCCTGTTTCGCCGCCGCTTCCTGGAGGACCTACGAGCCGCCTTCGACGCGCACAGCCTCAAGTTCTTCGGCGACATTGCCGGCCTGACCGAGCCAGCCGCCTTCACCCGCCTGTTGGCCAGGGCGCGCCGCCTCGACTGGGTAGTCTACGCCAAACCGCCGTTCGGCGGTCCAGGGCAGGTGCTGGCCTACCTCGGTCGCTACACCCATCGCGTCGCCATCGCCAATTCCCGGCTGATCAGCATGGAGAACGATCGTGTCGGATTCCGCTGGAAGGATTATCGTCATGGCGGAAGGACAAAGGTGATGACGCTCGACGCGCACGAGTTCATCCGCCGCTTCCTGCTTCATACGCTGCCGGACGGCTTCCATCGCATCCGCCACTACGGCTTCCTCGCCAACGGCCATCGCGCCGCCAGGCTCGACCAGTGCCGCAGGCTGCTGACCAAACCACAACTGGATGATCGCGAACCGGATGCCGAAAGCGCCGCTGCCGCTCCTCTTGCGGCAACGCATCGCTGCCCATGCTGTGGAGGACGGATGATCACGCTCGCCGTCTGGCGATGCGGACAGGCACCGCCCGGCCCGTTCTGGTGCGACACCTCATGATCGCGGCCGGCGCCTCCTCATCGCCATGCTCAGCATCCGTCACCATGGGCGCCGGAACGCCAACGCTTGGCCCATCGCACAAGGGCGCAAGCAGCCAGCCCGGCGATAGAAGGCACCACAGCCTGTCCAACGGCACCCGCCATCAAGATGCCGCCCCCTGTCGCAGCGTCCTTTGCCGTCATTGCATCCCGACGGCCCTTGATCATTCTGGCGAAGACTATCCCGGCCACAGCTCCGGGCTACAATCCCCATAGCGCCAGTCCTGCCCGCGGCTCCGTTCAATCCGGCTTGCATTGAGGTCCGACAGCCAACCCGGCCGCTCCGTCGTGCCCGCGGACCTCACAGAAGCCTCCAGATTCCGGTTGAATTGAGTTTGTGATTCATTGCGGTTGAAAGGAGACCGCGATGGGCAAGCCGCTACCGCTTGAGTTGCGTAGGCGTGTTGCTGCGTATGTCGATGAAGGCCATGGTCACCGCAAGGCTGCGCGCCATTTCCGCGTTTCGCCTCGCTTTGTGAACAATCTGATCAAACTGCGCCGGCAGACCGGTTCGCTTGAAGCGCGCCGGCAAGGCCATATGGGCGGCGGGAAGCTTGAGCCGCATGCCGAGTTTGTCCGCTTGCGGTTGGCGGAGACCGGCGAACTGACGCTGGATGAGCTTTGCGTCGAACTGGAGGGGCGTGGGGTGAGCGTGCACCGCTCCAATGTCGGTCGCCTGCTCAATCGCCTGGGGCTCAGTCATAAAAAAAACTCTACAGGCCAGCGAGCAGCAGCGGGCCGACGTGCGCCAGGCGCGTGAACTGTGGATGGGGCGGCGAAACCGCTTCTTCAACAAGGCCTTGGCGCGGCTGATCTTCATCGATGAAACGTCGACCAACACCAAACTGACCAAACGTACCGGCTGGGCGCCGAAGGGCGAGCGCTTCAGGACGCATGCGCCATTCGGCAAATGGCAGACGCAGACCTTCATCGCCGGGCTGCGATGCCACGGTCTTGTAGCGCCGTGGATCGTCAACGCACCGATGAATGCCGCCATCTTCGAACACTACGTCGAAACTCAGCTCGCTCCCGAACTGTCGCCCGGCGATGTCGTCATTCTCGACAATGTCGGCTTCCACAAGAGCGATCGCATCGCACAACTGGTGCGCCAAAGGGGCGCCTGGCTGCTGTTCCTGCCGCCATACTCGCCCGATCTCAACCCGATCGAGATGGCCTACTCAAAACTCAAGGCGCGGCTTCGAAAAAAGGTAGCAAGAACCTTCGACGCACTCTGCCAGGCTCTCGGTGATATCTGCCACCTGTTCGAGCCAGCCGAATGCAGAAATTTCTTCAAAGCGGCCGGATATGAGGCCAATTAATCGCGACACGCTTTTTAATCGGGATGGAGGCATGCTCGATTGCCCATCATTGGGCTCGCGAGTTGAGCTGTTTCGGCCATGACGTGCGGAGCTCAGCCGTGACGAGTGGCTCGGCCTGATGCTCCCGTGAGGTCGCCATGCGCGCCGTGTCCGGGACTTAGTGAAACGCCTGGAGTGCACCCCCAGGCTGAGACAAGGAAAATCGCGGACAGTTTCCCCGCAGGAGAGGAAACTGGGGCATGGCCGGACGGCAA
>NZ_JAVIJB010000046.1:0-47044 GCF_033977165.1 Mesorhizobium captivum | reverse complement strand
AAACTGTTCGCGATGTCCTCGCACACCTGTTCGCGATGTCCCCGGTCCAAACAAAGGGGAGAAGGAGGCGCTACCCCTTGAACTCCTTCGCCAGCAAATACAGCTCCACCGACTCATCCCGCGAAGCCGGCGGCTTCACATGGTGGACCGAGCGAAAATTCTGCTTTAGCCGCGACAAGAGCTCGTTCTCTGCCCCGCCCTGAAAGGTCTTGGCGAGGAAATGGCCGCCGGGCTTCAAAACCTGCAGCGCGAAATCGGCCGCCACCTCGCACAGATGCATGGTGCGCAGATGGTCGGTGCGGCGGTGCCCGGTGGTGGGGGCCGCCATGTCCGACAGCACGACGTCGGGCTGGCCGCCGAGCGCTTCCGCCAGCTTTTGCGGCGCTTCAGGATCGAGGAAATCCATCTGCAGGATGACCGCGCCCGGCACCGCGTCCATCTCGAGATAGTCGATGCCGACGACGTGCGGATTTTCCGCCGTTGACTTCGTCCGCGCGGCCGCCACCTGGCACCAGCCGCCGGGAGCGGCACCCAAATCGATCACCTTCATGCCGGGCTTCAAGAGATGGTGTTTGTCGTCGATCTCGGTCAGCTTGTAGGCGGCGCGGGAGCGATAGCCGTCGGCCTTGGAGCGCTGCACATAGGGATCGTTCATATGGCGCTCGAGCCAGCGGCGCGAGGACTCCTTCAGTCTGCTCTTCTTCTTGATCCTGGTTTTCAGCACGCGCATGCCAGCCGAGCCCGGCTTTTCCGGCTTCTTTGTCATAAACGTTCTCTTTTGCGCATGATCTTTTCCAAAAACCGGATTCCACTTTTTGGGATCATACTTACCCCTGTTTATGCAATTCCGGACGCAAAACCGCTGCGCACTTTTGCTGGAATTGCTCTAGCTGTTTACGCAATTCCGGACGCAAAACCGCTGCGCACTTTTGCTGGAATTGCTCTAGCGGCGTCCGTCATGACGCCAGACGCCGTCGTCGGCCATCAGCTCGCTCAATATACCTTCGCGCAGGCCGCGGTCGGCGACGCGCAAGCGCTCGGACGGCCACACGCCGCGGATCGCTTCCAGGATGGCGCAGCCGGCCAGCACGAGGTCGGCGCGATCGGCGCCGATGCAGGGATTGGCGACGCGCTGCTGGAAATCCCAGCCGATCAGTTTTTCCACCATGCGGTCGACGCTCATGCGGTCCATCCAGAGCCCGTCGACCCGGCGGCGGTCATAGCGCTCGAGGTCGAGATGGACGCCTGCCAGCGTCGTCACCGTGCCGGACGTGCCAAGCAGATGGAACTGGGGGCTGGCGAGCACATGCGCGAGCCGGTCGCGCCCGTCGAAGGCCTTGAGCCGCATCGCGACGTCGTCGACCATCGCTGAGAACGTCTCGCGCGTCACCGTGCGGCCGCCGAAACGTTCGGCGAGAGAGACGACGCCGACGGGCAGCGACGTCCAGGAGACGATGTGGTTGGCGAGCCGCGGCGAACGCTGGCCGCGGGTGAGGTCGATCAGCGCGATCTCGGACGAGCCGCCGCCGATGTCGAACAGCACCACGCCGCGCGTGTCGCGCTCGACCAGCGAGCCGCAGCCGGAGACTGCGAGGCGGGCCTCGGTCTGGCGATCGATGATCTCCAGCTTCAGCCCGGCCTCGCGTTCGACGCGTTCGAGGAACTCGATGCCGTTCGCGGCCGAGCGGCAGGCCTCTGTGGCGATCAGCCTGGCCTTCCTGATCTTGCGGTTGCGCAGCTTCTCGCCGCAGACCTTGAGCGCCTCGACGGCGCGGTCCATGGCAGCCTGACCGAGCCGGCCGCTGGCGGAGAGTCCCTCGCCCAGCCTGACGATGCGCGAGAAGGCATCAATGACGCGGAACTGGCCGTGCCGGCCCGGCACCGCAACCAGAAGCCGGCAGTTGTTGGTGCCGAGATCGAGCGCGGCGAACACCGGCAGTTCGTGCTGCGGCGGACGCGGCACGCTTGAAACCGGCAGCCGCGGTTGCGGCACAATTGGCGCAGGCTCGCGCATGCGGCTGGCGGGATTGGCGGCGGGTGCGGCGTGCGGTATGGCGCCGTTTGCATCGCGCGCGAAAACCTTGCGGCCGCGCCTGCGCTTGCGGCGCTTGCGCGTCTTGCCTTTCTGGTTCTCGCCTTGATTGTCGGCATGTTTTGCATGCGCGCCCGCATGGCGGCTGAACCGTCCCGCGGACGGGCCCGCCGGCTCCGTCGGCGATGCCCCGGACATGCCCACTGCCGACGCGCCCGCGCCGGTATCGTGGTCTTCCACTTCAATTCCTTCCGGCGCCGCGCGAACCGGGAAGGACGCAGCAGGCACCTCGATTTGTTTCAAGTTGAAAACAGACTAGCAGCGCTATCTGCAATCACCAAGAGCGCATGGTCCGATTTTTGGCACCGTCACGCCGGGGCAATCTCATGCCGGTTGAATAGCCGGCTTCGATCAGGCATTTCTCAAGGGAGGAATAGAGAGGCCGGGCAACAGCAACTCATGAGCCGCAACGCATGACGATCTCGCCATGAACTGGAGGCGTTATTTCTGGCCGGTCATTGGCATAGCGGCCGTGGTGTTCTCGCTCTGGCTGCTCATCCACGAACTGCGCGGCATTTCACTCGACGACGTCTGGGCCGGTATCATCGCCATTCCGCCGCGCGGCTGGATACTGGCGGCGCTGAGCTCGGTCGTCGCCTATGCCTCGCTCGCCGGCTACGACCACATCGCGCTGCTCCATATCGGCAAAAAAGTGTCGTGGCTGTTCGTCACGCTGTGCTCCTTCACCACCTACGCGCTATCGCACAATATCGGCGGCTCGGTGATCTCCGGCGCAGTGATCCGCTACCGCGCCTATGGCACGAGGGGCCTCACCGGCCAGGATGTCGGCGTGCTGGTGGCGATCTGCTGGATCACCTTCGTGCTCTCCAGCTTGCTCGCGGCCGGCCTGGTGCTGGTGCTGGAGCCTCAGATCGTCGACCGCTTCTCCGGCGCCCCACATCACGGACCGGCGATCGCCGCCGGCCTCGCTATGCTGATCCTGGTCGGCGCCTACGTCTGCGGCAGCGGGCTGCATCTCAAGCCCCTCAAGATCGGCAGCTTCCAGCTACATTATCCAGCGCTGCCGATCGTGGCGCGGCAGTTGCTGATCGGCCCGATCGAATTGCTGGCGGCGGCCGCGATCATCTTTTTTGCCCTGCCCGCGGCGGGCAATCCCGGCTATTTCGTCGTGCTCGGCGTGTTCGTGGTGTCGTTCTCGGTGGCGCAGCTCTCGCACGCGCCGGGCGGGCTCGGCGTGTTCGAGGTCGTCTTCCTCGCCGGTCTCTCGGACATGGACCCGGTCGGCGTGCTGGCAGCGCTGCTGGTCTTCCGCCTGTTCTATCTCATCATCCCGCTGCTCATCGGGCTCTGTGTGGTGCTGTTCTTCGAGCATTCGCAATACAGCCGCGGCGAAGGCTGAGCCTTCCCAAGCGCTCGGCGACCAAGCGAGAAAAAAGCCTGCGATTGAAACGCCGCGCGGGGTTGACTATTTTCCAGCGGCGGCTACAAGGCAGCGCTCGCGGCGCTTGAGCCGCCCGCTTCGTGCGGCACAGACCGCGCCTGCTGGGGAATAGGTTAACGGTAGACCCACGGACTCTGACTCCGTTAGTCCTGGTTCGAATCCAGGTTCCCCAGCCAAACTGGATGCCCTGTGGACAACTTGGTTCCACAAGCCCCTTCGATCGCCGCAGCCACCAGCGCATCGGCCTTGTCGGTTACTGTGACGAGACGAACGGGATATAATGCTTTTGGCAGTAGCTGGTCGAGGAAAGCCTCACCGTCGTGAAACCAATGAACGAAAAGCATCTTGCGGTTCTACGCAGGCACATGGTCGAGATGATTGCGATCCATGCCGATCTTGCAAGCGAAGAACTCGGCAAGGCAACGCTCGATGAGCGGGTGATGGCATCGATGCGGCGGGTCCCGCGACATCTCTTCGTGCCAGCTGCGGTCGCGCCTTATGCCTACCAGGACATGCCGCTGCCGATCGGCTTCGATAAGACCGTGTCGCAGCCCTTCATTGTCGCTCTGATGACCGATCTCCTTGCTCCCCAACCGCACGAAACAGTGCTCGAGATCGGGACTGGCCTAGGCTATCAATCCGCGATCCTCGCGGAACTCGCGGGACAAGTTTGGAGCGTAGAAATCATCGAGGAATTCGCAAGCCATGCCGAGGCTCTGCTGCAGGGCCTTGGCTTCTCGAATGTCGCCATTCGTGTCGGAGACGGGTCTCGCGGCTGGCCCGAGCACGCCCCATTCGACAAGATCCTGGTTAGCGTGGCGGCTGAGCGGGCGCCGCCAGCTTTGCTGAATCAGCTCAAGCCAGGGGGACGCATTGTTCTGCCTTTGGCGTCTGAAGAAGGACAGTTTCTGACTATCATCGACAAGGATGCTGCTGGGCAACTCGAGACTCGGAAACTCATCCCGGTTCGGTTCAGCCGGCTTGAAACCATCTAAAGCAGGTCGCGTGAAAAAGGATTCACGCGACCTGCTTTAGGTTTTTGACTTTAAGCATGTCTTCGTCCCGAACCGGGCCCACTTTCGGGAGACATGCTTTAACGGAGTGCGCACAACTGACGCGACTTCGCTTTTGCAACCGTCAGCCGGATGCCGGCAGCTCCGCATTCTTCTCGTCGCAATGCTCCGACTGTCAAACTCGATCCTCGTAGAACTCAATGGGGAGACCGTCGGGGTCTGCCACGAAAGTAAACGAACGTCCTGTGTAAGGGTCTATGCGAATAGGCTCGACTTCGACGCCTCGTGCCCGAAGCAACCGGGCTGTCGCCTCTACTGAGTCCACCGAGAATGCTACGTGTCGCAGTCCGCATGCCTCAGGCCTGGTCAGCCGGCTGGGTGGCATGGGAAAACTGAACAATTCGATCTGGACAGGACCATGCCGCAAGTCGCACTTCCAAGATTGCTTTTCGGCTCGCCAATTTTCGTCGACGATGACGAAATCGAGCTTGTTGTAGAACTGCTTCGACAGCTCGTAGTCACTGCAGATGATTGCAATATGATGGATTCCTAGAAGCAACGAACTAACCCCATATGAGCACGGACACGCCCCACGTAGGCTTGAACGAAAGAGAAGGACTGCCGCCGGGCTAGGCGAGTTGATCGATCAAGCTTGTCCCAGAGCGGCTTCATGCGTCGCGACCTCCGTAGCAAGCGCCCGCAGTTCGGATGGTGGCGCGGCCCAGAAAGTTCGAAAAGCTTCCAAGAACCCCAGCCAGTCGCTTTCACCACGCTTTTTCATGGTTCCCCTGCAGTATCTCGCTAGCGCGGCAACGCGCCGACGACGATTGCGGTCAAAACTGCCGCAGCCAGGACGATCGCAGCGAGCCGAATGCGCTTCACCCAGAACTGCCGGCTAGGTCATCGGGCCACCGACGCGCCATCGTATACGCTATAGAGGCGCCGGCCATCCTCTCCATAGTAGTCAGCGTTTGGATAAATCTTTTGCGACTTGCGGCGCGGTTTGAGCATTGGCGCCCCTCTCATCTGCAAGCTACATTAGCGCCTGCTTGCACTCAATCTCCGCCAAGACGATCAGTTCGGCCGGTCCTGGCGCATAACGCCGTAGAGAAGCAGGCCCGCCACTAGAGACACGACAGCGCCCAACATGTCAGGGCCGGTCAGCCCTGAATAGTATGCGAAAGCGAATGCCAACTCGGCCATGATTTTCCACCAGGGGTATGCTGGACTTACCTGAGAGAAACCTTGTGGGCGCGCTAATGTTCCGCTTGAGGAATGAGCGGCCGTCGCAGATCCAAGACAAGGGACAGGGTGTCCACGGGTTGTGCCTTTTTCCGGCAGCTACACCCACAACTTCGAGGACAAAGGCGGAAACTGGGTCGTGTCGCTTGACGACTGAATTCGTTTCGGGGGCACGAACCAAGCTGACGGTTGCTTCACGTGTCTCATTTCAGGACGGGAATTGCTGGCACCGGGCTTGCACTGAAGCTGTTGCCGGTTTGATCCCCGGCAGCTCGTCGGGCTCTTAGAGGCAGTTGTTGGGGGCCTCGCCCGGCGAGTTTTTCACTTATATTAGCGATTGCTTGTAAACGGAACGAAGTAGGAAGATAATGGCGTTGCGAGGAGCCCTGAGGGAGGGTCCTATGCGATGGCCTTTGGTCGTGATCGCGCTGATTATTGGTTTGATCCTTTGGGACCACTTTGCCAATGACAACGCCTATACCGCCGACGTCGAGCGCAGCTTTTCGTCCTTGCAGATGCCGGGTGGCTGGAGAGCCCCCGCCATTACCTTCCACGACCCGCTCGACCAGTGAGCGATCTAGAGCCCTAGCAGCGGGATAGAGCCGTCCAAATCTCTAGACGTAAAGCGGCAACGGAAGGCTCGGCACAGCATAGACCCGATCGCCGATCGATGCCGCAGGCGTGGAAGCTGATTGGCGTGGCGGTATGGCCGGCGCGACCGGTCCGTCAGCCCTTCCAAGCCACTGTCGTTGTAGCGTGTGAGGATCTTGTAGCCCGTCTTGCGCGAGATATCGAACTCCGGCAAAGCACCGCATCTTCTCGCCGTCCAGCAGCCGGGCGATGAACTTCAGCCGCTCTTCCATGGGGAAGGGCAATTCCAATGACTTGCTCCGCGCGCTTTTCTTGCAAGGAACTGCGCCAGCAAATTCCAGGCGAGACGTTCCGAAGATGCGGTTAGGTGCCTTCTAAATCACCAGCCGCCCCTGCGTGGCGCATCATGCGGCGGAAGCTCATGGAGATGTGGGCGCGCCTGATATGCCCGATCGATTCCCAGTCGCCGATCTCGGCCGCGGCCAGGACCTCCTCCATTTCGCGCCGGAACGCCGTGAACTCCTCCACGAGGCCCAGTTGCGGCATCATCTTGAGGACGACGCGCGCCACCTGGAAATACAGTCTTTCGCTGATCTCGCGCAGCGGCTGGTTGCCGGTCATGCCGGACAGCTCGGTGAAGAAATCCATGTTGAGCTGCAGGAAGGCGCGCTGATCCGGATTGAGCATGTCGGAATCACAGCGGGCAATGAGCGCCCGGATCCGATCAAGGTCGGCGGCCGTGCGCGGAATCGGCGAAAGCTTGCCGACCAGCAGCGCCAGTTCCAAGCGCAGATGATAGACCTGCTGCAATTCCTCGATGTCAACGTCGGTGACGATGGTGCCGACGCCATGGACGGATTGAACCAGGCCTTCGGACTCAAGGCGCGCCAGGACGCGCCGGACGGGCGTGCGGCTGATCTCGAATTCCTGAGCGAGTTCTTCCTCGGAGAGCCGGCTGCCCGGCGGATAATCGAGCAGGCAGATGCGGTCGCGCAGAATCAGGTAGATGCGTTCGAACCGTTCACGCGCCGAGAGCGGTCGTGGCGCCTGTGCGATCACAATTGGAGCCGAGGCATCCGTCTCGAGCGTCATCCAGCCTCCAGGACGGCGTGCAGGAACTGCCGCGTCCGCTCATTCTTCGGTGCGCCGAACAACTGGCTCGGCGATCCCTGTTCGCAAATCTTGCCCTGATAGAAGAAACAGACCCGGTCTGAAAATTCCTTGGCGAAGCCCATCTGGTGGGTGACCATCAGCATGGTCAGGTCATGCTCACGGCCGAGCTGCCTTATCACCTGCAGCACTTCGCCGACAAGCTCCGGATCGAGCGCCGAGGTCACCTCGTCGAACAGCATGATCTTCGGCCGCATCGCGCAAGCGCGGGCAATCGCGACGCGCTGCTGCTGGCCACCGGAGAGCTGCGAGGGATAGTGGTCCTTCTTCTCCGACAGGCCGACCATATTGAGCAGCTCGGCCGCGCGCTCCTCGGCATCCTTCCGCTTCATGCCGAGAACCGTTATCGGCGCCTCGATGCAGTTCTGCAACGCAGTCATATGCGGGAAAAGGTTGAACGACTGGAAGACCATGCCGATCTTGGCGCGAACGCGGCGGATATGGGCAAGATCGGCCGGCACGAGCTTGCCCTTCTTCTCCATATGCGTGAGAGGCTCTCCTTCCACCCAGATGACGCCGTCATTGATGGTTTCCAGCGTCATCAGCATACGCAGCACGGTGGTCTTGCCGGAGCCGGACGGGCCTATGATGGAGACCTTCTCGCCACGGGCGATGTCCAGGCTCAATCCGTCGAGAACGGTCAGCGCTCCGTAGCGTTTCGAGACATTGTCGAAACGGACCATCGGTTGTTCGGTCATCGCACGGTCCTCTGGTTGAGAAAGCGCTCAAGCGCACGGATAAGCGCGGCCGATACCAGGCTCATCGCCAGAAAGAACAGGCCGACCAGTGTCATCGGCTCGGTATAGCGGAAGGTCTCGGAGCCGATGATCTTGGCAGTCTGCATGAGTTCCAGAACCGCAATCGCCGAAAGCAGCGGCGTTTCCTTGAACAGGGCGACCAGATAGTTGCCGAGCGCCGGCACGATCGGCGGGATGACCTGCGGGATGATGATATCGCGGAAGGTTATCCATTGCGGGAGATTAAGAGCGATCGAGGCTTCCCATTGGCCGCGGTGGATATTGTCGAAGCCGGCGCGGTAGACCTCCGAGCAATATGCAGCGTAGTGGACGCCGATGGCGACAACGCCGGCGGTGAATGCATCGATCACGAGGCCGAATTTCGGAAACACGAAATAGATAAAGAATATCTGGATGAGCAGCGGCGTCGAGCGGATCAGCTCGACCAGCACCGAGATCGTCCAGCCGGTCCACGGCACGGCGATGCGGACCACCGCCAGGACAAGGCCGAGCGAGGCGGCGATGACAAAGCCGAGCAGCGTTGCCTCGATCGAGATGATTGCCGCGCGCGCCAGCACCGGCAGGATCTGCAAGGTAAAACCCCAATCCCAGATCATGCCGCCTTCCCCCGCGCCAGGCCGAGCGAGGCCCGCCTCTCAAGAAGCCGCATGCCGATGGAGACGACCAGCGACATGGCGAGATACATCAGCAGCACCAGCGTGAAGATCGGAATGGTCTTGAACGTGGTCTGGTTCATTTGCTGAGCCTTGAAGGCAAGGTCGGTGAGCGTGATCAACGAGACCAGCGCAGTCGCTTTCAGAAGCTCGATGAACAGATTGCCCCAGGGCGGGATCATGGCGATGAAGGCCTGCGGCAGGATGATCCGGCGCAGCATCTGCGAGCGGCTCATGTTGAGCGCCGTTCCCGCTTCCCATTGGCCGCGCGCGACCGACTGGATGGCGCCGCGCACGACCTCCGACCCGTAAGCCCCGACATTCAGGCCGAGCGCCAGCACGGCGACGAGGAAGGCGTTGAGCGTGACGCCGAATTGCGGCAGCACGAAAAACAGCCAGAACAACTGCACCAGCGCCGAGGTGCCGCGGAAGATCTCAACATAAACGGTCGCCAGCCACCTGAGCGGCGCCGCTCCGTACATGCGCGCAAGTGCGGCAAGCACGCCCATGACGATCGCCAGCAGGCTGCCAAGGATAGCAATCTCGATTGTCAGGAGTGCGCCCTGCAGCAGTCCAGGCAGGAACAGCCTGTAGGATTCTTGCGTCGCCAGCACGCCGATCACGGCGAGCGCGACAACCAGCATGGCAACTAACGTGCGGATTCCCATCTGCCCTCCAGGAAAAAAGAGGGCGGCGCTTTCGCGCCGCCAGCAGTTGGGAACTTATTCGCCCTTGCAGAGCTGCGCGGTGGTCTTGTTCGGCAGATAGTCCTTACCGAATCCGAGCGGCTCGACCAGGGCGATATGCTCAGGCGATCCGATGAACTTCTTCAGCTCGGCGTTGAACGCTTCCTGCAAATCGGTGTCTTCCTTGCGGAAGCCGAAGCCGCCATGGCCCTTGATCGACTTGCCGGCAACCTCGCCGAACGGCTTTGTCGACTCGACGCCGTCGGCCTTCTTGGCCATTTCGGCGATCGAGAGCGCCGTCAGCGTGGCCGCATCGGCGCGGCCCGACTGGACGGCGGCAACCAGGCTGGACTGGTCGGGCAAGGTGACGAGCTGCGCGTCGGTGACGCCTGCGTCCTTGGCAATGCCGCCTTCGACAGCGCCTGCCATCACGGCGAGCTTGAGATCAGGATTGTCCTTGATGCTCGTGTAGTCCTTCACACCCTTCGGATTGCCCTTCGGCACCAGCATGGCCTCACCGATGCCGTAGGACGGTTCCGAGAAATTGATCTCGGCGCAGCGCTTCGGATTGATGAACATGCCGGCGGCGATGATGTCGAAACGGCCGGCCTTGAGGCCCGGAATGAGCGAGCCGAACTCGGTCAGCACGCCGTCCACCTGCTGGATGCCCATCTTGGCGAGCACCGCCTTGGCGACCTCGGGCGCTTCGCCGGTCAGCTTGCCGTCGGGCGTCGCGAAACCGAACGGCGCCTCGTTGGCAAAGCCGACGCGGATATAGCCGTCCTTCTTGGCGCGCTCGAGGGTCGTCTCCGCCTTGGCCGGCAGCGACGTGAATGCGGTCGCGGCGAGCGCAAGGCAGGCGGCGGCCTTCACAACCGCGCGGCGGGATATCTGTGACATGAACATGCGTTCCCCTTTGCTTTCGATGATTGCTTGGCTCGGACGACGTTTCTCCTCCATCGCTCAAGCTCATAAGACGTATACAACTCATCTGGACATATCGCAAGATGCGCTGTACGAATATCGAAAAATAGCCGTTATCGCACCATCGATCGGCCCAAACATTGAACAGTTGTGCACAATTACAGGCGATTTCCCTGAAATTACGGGCTGCGAGTCGCGTTCGGCCGCGGCAATAGGAGGAGACGGTTTTGAGCGGGTCCGGCGGGTTCACCAAGGCGGAATATGCGCGGCGTCTGGCCGACGTGAAGCACCGCATGGAAAAGGCCGGCTTCGATCTCATCATCTGCCAGGATCCCGCCAACATGTGCTGGCTGACCGGCTATGACGGCTGGTCCTTCTACGTGCCGCAATGCGTGCTCGTTCATCTGGAGGAAGACCGCCCGATCTGGTTCGGCAGGGCGCAGGACGCCAAGAGCGCCCGCATGACCACCGGCCTGCCCGAACAAAACATCGTCCCGTTCTCGGAGCGGCTGGTGCAGCACCCGGTCGAGCATCCCTATGACGAGCTCGCCGGGCTGATCAGGGCGCGAGGCTGGGACCGAGCACGCATCGGCGTCGAGATGGATGCGCATTACTACACCGCGCGCTGCCACGCCCATCTCGTTAACAGTTTGCCGGGAGCGCGCTTTTCCAACAACCACGACCTCGTCAACTGGGCGCGCCTGGTGAAATCGGACGGCGAGCTGGCGCTGATCCGCGAGGCGGGCGCGATCTGCAGCAACGCCATGAACCGCGCCATCGAAAAGATGCGGCCCGGCGTGCCGCAGAACCACGTCATTGCCGAGATCTATCATGCTCAGATCATGGGCGTGGCGGGCGCCGGCGGCGACTATGCCGCCATCTGTCCGTTGATGCCGGTCGGCGAAGGCACGAGCACGCCGCACCTGACCTGGTCAGACGCGCCGCTTCCAGACGCCGGGCTTGCCATCGTCGAAATCGCCGGCGTACGGCGGCGCTACCATGCGGCGCTGACCCGGACGGTGCATTTCGGCAAGCCGCCAGCTGCCCTCTCCGACATGGCCAAGGTGATCGTCGAAGGCGTCGATGCAGGGCTCGAAACGGCGCGGCCCGGCAGCACCGCCGAACAGGTTGAAGCCGCCTGGCAGGCCGTGCTGCGCAGGAACGGACTGAAGAAGGAAAGCCGGGTCGGCTACCCGGTCGGCCTCGCCTACCCGCCGGACTGGGGCGAACGCACCGCGAGCCTGAGGCCCGGCGACAAGACCGAGCTTCAGCCCGGCATGTGCTTCCACTTCATGGCCGGCGTCTGGCTCGACGATTTCGGCGTCGCCATTTCGGAGTCCTTCGTCGTGGCCGAACATGGCGGCGAGCGGCTCTGCGACGTGACCCGCGATCTCATCGTCATCAACTGACCACCCCTGCAAACAGGCATTTTCGAGGATCTAGAATGGACCGCAATCCCTTTTCGGAAGCCGAGATCGCCGGCCGCCTTTCGAAGGTGCGCAAGGCGTTGGCCGAGCGCGGGCTCGATGCCGCCGTCTTCGCCTCGCCGGAGAACATCTTCTATCTCACCGGCCTCGACCATTGGGGCTATTTCGCGCCGCATCTGCTGATCGTCACGCTCGACCGGCAGCCAGTCCTGGTCACCCGGTCGATGGAAAAGGTGACGATCGAGAACCAGGTGAAGGCAGCGCAATTCCGCGGCCATTCCGACAGCGAGACTGCCGCCGATCTCGCCGCGCGCGTCCTTGCCGAACTTGGCCTGACGGGTAAGCGCATCGGCCTCGAACATTGGACCTCAGGCCTCAGCCACGGCCTCGCGCTGAAGCTCGAAGCGCAGGCCGACGCCAAATGGAGCGACGTCTCCGGCCTGGTGGACAGGATGCGGCTGGTGAAGAGCGCCGAGGAACAGGCGCTGATGCGCCGCGCCGCCAAGGTCACGGATGCCGCCGCGGGTGCTGCGATCGCGGCGATCCATGACGGCGCCGCCGAGCAGGAGGTCGCCGCGGAATGCGTGGCGGCAATGGCGCGCGCAGGCGGCCATGCGCCGGGCTTCGGCCCGTTCATCCGCCCTGCCGCCCGGCTCGGCGAGGAACACACGACCTGGGGCGATGGCATCTATCGCCGCGGCGAGCCGGTTTTCGTCGAACTGTCCGGCTGCGTCTCGCGCTACCATGCGCCGCTTGGCCGGCTGATCCGCATCGGCACCATCAAGGACGAGGATGCCGCCATGGCCGAGGTGACGGCCAAGGCATTCAATGCCGTCGTCGAGGCGCTGAGGCCAGGCGTCAGGGCGCGCGAGGTCTACGCCGCCTGGCAGGGCGTCGCGGACGAGGCAGGCCTGTCGCACTATCGCCGCCATCATTGCGGCTATCTCGTCGGCATCGGCCAGCCGCCGTCCTGGACCGGCGGCAATTCGGTCACGGGCCTGAGGCACGATTCCGATCTCGAGATCGAGACCGGCATGAGCTTCCATATCCTGTCCTGGCTGATGGGCACCGGACGCGGCGACGATTTCATCTCCAACACCGTGCTTCTGACAGAGACTGGCGCCGAAGTGCTGACGCGCACGCCGACCGGCCCGATCGTTCGCTAGACGATGACCATGCGCTACTCGGCGTTTTCGATTTTCCGCAACGGCCTGTCCGGCCAGAAGAACTGGCAGCGCGCCTGGCGAGCCGCCGAGCCGAAACCGGCCTACGACGTGATCATCGTCGGCGGCGGCGGGCATGGCCTCGCCACGGCGTTCTATCTGGCCGAGAACCACGGCATCCGCAATGTCGCGGTGCTGGAGAAGGGCTATGTCGGCGGCGGCAATGTCGGCCGCAACACCACCGTCATCCGCTCCAACTACCTGCTCGACGGCAACACCCAGTTCTACGAATTCTCGGTCAAGCTGTGGGAAGGCCTGTCGCAGGCGCTGAACTTCAACGTCATGTTTTCGCAGCGCGGCCAGATCGTCACCGCTCATTCTGCGGATCAGCTCGACACGTTCAGCCATCGCGCCAACATCATGCGGCTGAACGGCATCGACGCCGACATTCTCGACCGCGACGAGGTGCGGCGGCTGGTTCCCTATCTCGATTTCTCCGACGCGGCGCGATTTCCGATTCATGGCGCTATCCTTCAGGGCCGCGCCGGCACCGCACGCCACGATGCCGTCGCCTGGGGTTATGCGCGCGCCGCCGATGGCCATGGCGTCGACATCGTCCAGAACTGCGAGGTGACCGGTTTCGTCCGCGACGGCGGCAGGATCATCGGCGTGGAGACGAGCAAGGGCCGCATCGGCGCAGGCAAGGTCGGCCTGGCGGTCGCCGGCCATACGTCGGTGCTCGGCCAGAAGGCCGGGCTGGAACTGCCGATCGAAAGCCATGTGCTGCAGGCCTTCGTCACCGAGCCGCTGAAACCGCTGGTCGACCATGTCGTGGCTTACGGCGCCGATCATTTCTATGTCAGCCAGTCCGACAAGGGCGGGCTCGTCTTCGGCGGCAATCTCGACGGTTACAATTCCTATGCCCAGCGCGGCAATCTCGGCGTCGTACGCGAGGTGGCCGAGGCGGCAATCGCGCTGATGCCGTGCATCTCGCGCGTGAGGCTGCTGCGCCATTGGGGCGGCGTCATGGACATGACGCCCGATGCGAGCCCGATTATCTGCCCGACGCCGATCGACGGGCTCTATCTCAATGGCGGCTGGTGCTATGGCGGCTTCAAGGCCACGCCCGCCTCGGGCTGGTGCTTTGCGCACACGCTGGCGACCGGCAAGCCGCATCCGCTGATCGCCGCATACGGGCTTGACCGTTTTCGCACCGGCCGCACGCTCGACGAGGCCGGCGTCGGCCCCTCGGCCTGGCTGCAATAGAGAGCAAGACAAAATGCTTCGCATCGAATGCCCGTGCTGCGGCCCGCGCGACCATGACGAGTTCCGCTATGGCGGCGACGCTTCGGTGGCGCGTCCCGCCCATGGCGATCCCGACCCGGAAGCCTGGTACCGCTATGTCTATGTGCGGAACAATCCGGCCGGATCGCATCGCGAGTTCTGGCAGCACGTGACCGGCTGCCGGCAATGGCTGGTCGTCGAGCGCGACACCAGAAACCACGTCATCGCATCGGTCGGCTTCGCCCGGAAAACGGCCAGGAAAATGCCCGCATGAACAGGACCGGAAATCGCCTCGCCGCCGGCGGCCGCATCGACCGTGCGCAGCCGCTGGGCTTCGTCTTCGATGGCCGCGAGCTGGCCGGCCATCAAGGTGACACGCTCGCTTCCGCCCTGTTGGCCAATGGCGTCACGCTCACCGGCCGCAGCTTCAAATATCACCGGCCGCGCGGCATATTTTCGGCCGGCCCGGAAGAGCCGAACGCGCTGGTCACGCTTGGCACCGGCGGACGGCGCGAGCCGAACCTGCCGGCGACGACGCTCGAACTGGCGCAAGGCATGGCTGCCGAAAGCCAGAACCGCTGGCCTTCGCTCGCCTTCGACATGCAGAGTATCAACGGGCTGTTCGCGCCCTTCCTTTCCGCCGGCTTCTACTACAAGACGTTCATGGGGCCGACGCGGCGCGCCTGGATGTTCTATGAGCATTTCATCCGCAAGGCGGCGGGCCTGGGCCGCGCGGGCACCGAGCCCGATCCCGGCCGCTACGAGACGCGGCATGCATTCGCCGACGTCGCCGTCGTCGGCGGCGGCCCCGCCGGCCTGTCGGCGGCGCGCGCGGCGGCAGCCGCCGGCGCCAGCGTCGCGCTCATCGAGCAGGACTTTTTGCTCGGCGGCCAGCTGCTGTCCGAGCGCCCGGACGGAGAGGCGGCCGCCTGGCTGAGCGCGGTCGAGGCAGAACTGGCGGGCCTCGACAACGTCACCCTGATGCGCAGGACGACGGCGTTCGGCACCTTCGACGGCAACACGCTGGGACTGATCGAGCGGCGCGACGGCCCGGCCGCGGAAAGCGCCGCGCGCCAGATCTTCACCATGCTTCACGCCGGCGCAATCGTCTTTGCCGCCGGGGCCATCGAGCGACCGCTGGTGTTTTCCAACAATGACCGGCCGGGCGTCATGCTGGCGTCCGCCGCCCGGACCTACCTCAACCGTTTCGCCGTCCTGCCGGGCAAGAAGATCGTCGTCGCCACCACGAATGACGGCGCCTACCGCGCCGCCTTCGACCTCGCCGCCCTCGGCGCCGAAGTGACGATCGCGGATCAGCGCGGCGCCCCGCCCGCCGGCATGGCCGCAGAAGCCCGGCGCCTGAACATAGCGATCCGGACCGGTGGCCTGATCGCCGATCTGCGCGGGGGCCATGCGGTGAAGGCCGCGCGACTTTCAGGACCAGACGGCAACCTGGAAATTGCCTGCGACCTGGTCTGCCTGTCCGGCGGCTGGTCGCCAAGCGTGCATCTCACCTCACATCTCGGCGTCAAACCGGTCTATCGCAGCGATATCGACGGCTTCGTTCCTGGCGGCTTTGCGGGAGGCCAGTTCGGCGCCGGCGCCATCATGGGCCGCTTCTCGACCGCCGACGCCATCGAGGACGGCCACCGCGCCGGCATTGAAGCGGCATCGTCTTGCGGAAAATCGGCAGCGGTGCCGGCGCCTTTGAAACTCGATCTCGGCGAATCCGCAGCCAATGCGTTCCGAGCGATCCCATCCGCCGGGCGCGGCAAAGCCTTCGTCGATTTCCAGATGGATGTGACCGCGAAGGACATCGAGCTCGCCCATCGCGAAGGCTATGAATCGGTCGAGCACCTGAAGCGCTACACCACGCTCGGCATGGGTACCGACCAGGGCAAGACCAGCAATTTTGCCGCACTCTCGGCCATGGCGGCGCTGCGCCATGCGACGGTCGCACAAACCGGGACCACGACCTTTCGCCCGCCCTATGCTCCGGTCGCCATCGGCGCGCTCGCCGGTCGAGCCGTCGGCCATCATTTCAAGCCGTTCCGCCGCACGCCGATGCATGACTGGCACTTGGGCAACGGCGCCGAGATGCTCGAGGTCGGGCTGTGGATGCGGCCCTATTTCTACCGCGGCGCCGGAAGCGACGTGAACGAAGCCTATGTCGCCGAGATGCGAACCGTGCGCGAGGCCGCCGGACTGATGGACATCTCCACCCTCGGCAAGATCGACGTGCAGGGGCCGGATGCCGCCGCCTTCCTCGACCGTGTCTATGCCAACGGCTTCGCCAAGCTGCCGGTCGGCCGCGCGCGCTACGGCGTCATGCTGCGCGACGATGGCATCGTCTTCGACGACGGCACGACCACGCGGCTTTCGGAAACCCAGTTCTTCATGACAACCTCGACCGCCAAGACGGCCGATGTGCTGTCGCGGCTGGAATTCCTGCTCGACACCGCATGGCCGGAGCTGCGTGTCGCCGTCACCTCGGTCAGCGACGAATGGGCGGCGATGTCGATTGCCGGCCCGAAGAGCCGCGACATCCTGGCCGCCTCATTCCCCGGGCTCGATGTCTCGAACGAGGCGCTGCCGCATATGGGCTTCACCGAGGCCGAGTTCGACGGGCGGGCGCTGCGCATCATCCGCCTCAGCTATTCCGGCGAGCGCGCCTACGAGATCTATGTCGGCGCCAGCCGCGGTGAACGGCTCTGGAGCCGCCTGATCGAGGTTGGCGCGCCATTCGGCCTGACACCCTACGGGGTCGAGGCGCTCGGCGCGCTGCGTGTCGAGAAAGGCCACGTCGCCGGGCCGGAGATCGACGGCCGCACCACGCTCGACGATCTCGGCCTTGGCCGCATGGCCGGCAAGCGCACCGGCTTCGTCGGCGAAGTCCTGAGGCATCGCCCGGCATTTCTTTCGCCCGACCGTCAGCGACTGGTCGGATTGGAATGCATCGAGGACGGCAAGCGACTGCGCGGCGGGGCGATCTTGTTCCTGCCCGGCGATGCCGTCGCCGGCCACGGACGCGGCCGGATCACGTCCGTCACCTTCAGCCCCGAGCTCGGCCGCTATGTCGGACTGGCGCTGCTCGCCGGCGATGTCGCGACCGAGGGAAGCGAGCTCGTCGCCGCCTATCCGATGCGGGCCGAGACGGTTCGTTCCCGCATCGTGTCACCGGTGTTCCTCGATCCCAAGGGAGAGCGACTGCATGGTTGAGCCTCTGTCGTTGAAAGACTTCAACCTGCCGGTCGCCGATTGCCCGATCGTCCAGATCGAAGGCTGGGATGCAACGCTGGCAAGATTCGAGGCGAGCGTCTCGCAGGCATTGGGCGCCGCCCTGCCCGCTGCGGTTGGCGAAACGGTCCGCCATACCGATGACCTGATCGTCCGGGTTGCGCCGCGCCGTTTCTGGTTGATTTTCGAGGCCGGCGCAAAACCGCTGACCATCGATCCCGAACTTGGCTGTTCGGTCTCTCTTGGAGAAGGCCGCGTGCGCCTCAAGATGGACGGGACGCGCCTCCCCGAAATTCTCTCCAGATGCGTCGCGGTCGACTGGTCGTCGCCCGCCGCGGCGCCGGGCCGCGCCTGGCAGACCGCCTTTCACCACGTACCGGTGCTTCTGCTCCGCACAGCCGAAACCGCCTGCGACCTCATCGTGCCGCGCAGTTTCGCGAAGAGCCTGACCGACTGGATCGCCGACAGCGCCGCGGGGTGAGGGCTGTCGAACTGTATCGCGCGACGTTGCAGGCGGTGACGGCGGATGCCGCATCTGCCGGTGTTTTTGCCGCCACCGGTTTTGAGAATCGGATTAACGAATCGTAGACCGCGCTGTCCTATTCTGAGACAGCGCGGTTCTACACCCATCGCCCGCGCAGGCGGCTCCGGCTCTCAGGCACCCTACCCC
The DNA here is from genome assembly GCF_033977165.1 of Mesorhizobium captivum. Lineage (NCBI taxonomy): Bacteria > Pseudomonadati > Pseudomonadota > Alphaproteobacteria > Hyphomicrobiales > Phyllobacteriaceae > Mesorhizobium > Mesorhizobium captivum. The sequence continues at coordinate 28,732 of NZ_JAVIJB010000046.1, read as the reverse complement.
TAGTCGGAGCCGCCACTTTGTATACTGCCAGCAAGGGTTGAATCAACTCTTACCAAGCATCCTTGCTAGTGTATTTTGCCGATCGCTAGATTTCGAAATATCGACGGCGGCCGCTATCCAGACGAACTCGCCATCGACTTCGGTTGCCACACGCTCGGCTTTGATTTGCTTCACCCTTCCACCAGCGCCGGCGAACGTGGCTTAGAAGGTTTGCGATGAATATTAGCAATCAACGATATATTAACGCCTAGGGCGCAGCCTCCACGTATCGGGGGCGAGAACCGCCCCCTGATCGACGATCCGGTACTCCATGTGCCGAGACGTTCGACCGATGCGGAGCAAAACGCATGAGTGTCGAAACAGCGCTGGCGCAGCTGTTGCGCATGCTTCACCGTCGAGCCCTGAATTTGGCAAGCTTGCCGGACGATGAAAGAGACCCGCACTACGATCGCATCCGCCGTTCATGCTGCGGAGCAGCCGAACATATCGGCCAGAGCCCCGACAACGCAGCCATCACGGCCAACAGCATGGTCGAATTTACTCGCGCCATGGTCGGGATCATCGAGGCAAGGCGCGGGTAAGACGGCGCCAGCACCTTCGCCTTGCAAGCGGGCTGCGGTCGCAGCGCAGATCGGAAGGATGGAGGCTGCCCGCGGGCAGGCCGCACCATCGCGGCATTACAGCAATTTTTCCCAAGACCCGGAACCCACAACGCTGCGACGTTATGGCGGCGATCTTCCAGCTTCTTATCCATGCTCGTCTATCCGTTGGAGAAAAATCATGACGATTTCGCCTTTTCTCGCTGCTCTTGGATCTGAAGGTCAGCCTGCAGACCGGGCGAAAGACATGGACCTCTATGGGTGGCTAATCGGAAGCTGGGAAATGGAGACGGTCCACTACCGCGACGACGGCACGATCGAGAAATGGGATGGAGAATGCCATTTTGGCTGGGTGCTCGAAGGCCGCGCTATCCAGGACGTCTGGATCAGGCCGAAGCGCCCTGCGCCGTCCACCATGTATGGCACGACTTTGCGTGTCTTCGATCCCGGGATCGGCGGCTGGCACATCATCTGGAGCGATCCGCTCAACCAGGATTACTCGCGCCAGATCGGGCGGGCCGAGGGCAAGGACATTGTCCAGATCGGCGACGACTCGCGCGGTCTGCGGGCCCGGTGGCGGTTCACAGAGATCACTGCCAACAGTTTTCATTGGATCGGCGAAGAAAGAGCTGCCGAGAGCACCCCCTGGCGCGTGACCTATGAACATTTCGCGCGGCGGACAGCTTCCTAAAGTGGCGCCGGCACGGAACCCGCGCCGCCGCCCGGAAATCGTGGGACTTCCTGGCAGCGGATCGCTATTGGAACTCCGTCAGAGGCAAAACGATGTCGTTGCACAGATTGCTGCAGAAGCTTTGCAGGGAGGCGCGGTCTATCCCGATCTGGCGGGCGCGCGCGAAAGCCTCCTTGGCCTCTTTGGTCTTGTTGGCTTTCAGATAATCGGACGATTTGACCAGCCAGGCGACCGTCACCAGCGAACGGCTCCAGCCGGATGGATAAAGCGAATACGCCTTCTCTCCGTATTTGATGGCGCCGTCGATGTCGCGGAAGCGGAACAGCCTCAACCCGGCATAGGTGGCATTGGCCGGCCCGGAGGTCGCGTTCACCTCCAGGTCGCGCAGATAGATCCTGTCGGCGACATTGCGGTCGCCTCCCCAGTCATAGGCGAGCGCCAGCAGGGTGTCCTCCGGAAGATTGCGCCTCTGGTAGAGGTTCATCACGTCGACATATCTGCCCTGCGCAAACAGCAACTGAGCTTCGCGATAGCCGACCGAAGTGGCATCGTAGCCTTTCAGGCCGGCTTCATCGAGAAGTTTGGTCATGGCCGCGACGTCGCCGAGACTGAGGGCCAGATCAAATCGGGTACCCCATATTTTCTCCGCAAGTTGCGGATCATTGCCGATCTTGTCGAGGATCACGATCGCGGCTGCGGCGTAGTCCGGCCGGTATTGAGGCCTGACGCCGTCGTTGTACATATAGCCAATGGTCAGATCGAGGCGCGCGATTTCGTACCAGAGAGCATTCGACAAGGCTTGCTTGGCTTGAAGTCGTTTGGTGATCTCCGTCAGAGCATCCAGCAGACCCGGCTGGTAGCTGTAGCCAGACAGGCATCCGTCGATGACCTCGGCGAGCTTATCCGTGTCCGGCTCGAGCGCCAGTATCTGATCGGCCAGGGCGATCGCGGCGTCGTGGTTGGCTACACCTTGCAGGTTGGTGATCGCTAGGATTGCGCCAACCATCGCCTTGGTATTTCCGGCCGTCTTGGGTAGCGCCGTCTTCGCCCAGGTCAGCGCTTCCTGTCGGTGATCCAGATGTTCGAGCATCAGCGACCAGGTGATGTCGACCCAGGGGTCCGCGGCGTCGAGAGCAAGCGCCTTGTCGAGCTGCTTGCGCGCGCCGGCCGGATAGCCGGAATAGATATATGTCCGTGCCGCGTAGACGTAGGCCGGCGGATAGGAAGGGTCGAGACGCTCCAGTTCCTCGAAGACGATGAAGAAGGACTTGCTCGACAGGGCAAATCCCATGCGGCTGGCAATCCTCATCCACTCCGCCCGGGTCGCCTCGACGCGGGCAGGAACGAAATCCGGGTGCGCATCCACGAATGCTTTGAGATCGGCCTTGATCTTGTCGGCCTTGTCGGCTGTCCAGCCATCGACCTTGCCGACCAGTTGCGTGAACTTCTGCCGGTCCGGCTCGCCGAGCTTTTCCAGCCATGGCTGCGCTGCCCGGGCGGCACCCAACTGGACGCCCAACATCAGAATGGACACCAGGAAAGACGCAACCCACGTTTTGACTGCCAAGAGACGAATGCCGTACCCCCGCCTTCTATACGGCAAGCATGCACTGCGCCCCGTTAACGCCGGCGCAAACTGATTGTTCGAGTTTTACTGAGTTCTTCGTGATGGTTATTCGACGAGCGCAGCAACTTGAACTACAGAGATTTCTAATATGAAGGTTCGCATGCAGGTTTGATTACAAACCAGCGGCAAGAAGATATGGCCATTCGCTCTTCGAGCTACCGCCGCTTCAGCGAGCCATTCCAGCTGCGCGACCACGGCGCGGCCGGGGCCGCGCCCTTGGTCAAGTTTCTTCGGAGGCTTGATCCTCCGAGCGCGGACTCGTGAGCCCTACTCCGCCGCCTCATATCCCGCGATGCCCTTGATCTCCAAAAAATCCTCCAGACCATACTCGGCGTATTCGCGGCCGTTGCCGGACTGTTTGTAGCCGCCGAAGGGCAGGCCGGCGTCCCAGGCCGGGTAGTTGATGTAGACGTTGCCGGAGCGCATGCGGGCAGCCGCCTGACGCGCCTTCTCGATGTCCTTGGCCTGAATGTAGGAGGCAAGGCCGAAGACGGTGTCGTTGGCCTGCTCGATCGCCCGCTCGACCGTGTCGTAAGGCATGATCGACAGCACCGGCCCAAAGATTTCTTCCTTCGCGATGCGCATGTCGTGCGTCACGTTGGCGAAGACGGTCGGGCGGACATAATAACCGCGGTTGAGTTCTGCCGGACGGCCAGGGCCGCCTGCGACCAGGGTCGCGCCTTCCTCGATGCCGCTCTGGATCAACCCTTGAATCTTGTCGAACTGCAGCTGGCTGACCACCGGGCCGAGCTTCGAGCCGGGCGCATCGGCCGGGCCGACGGTGAATTTCTCCGCCGCCTTCCTGGCGTAACCGGCCGCCTCGTCGTGACGGTCGCGCGGCACGAACATGCGGGTCGGCGCGTTGCAGGACTGGCCACTGTTGCCGAAGCAGCCCGCGACGCCCTTGGTGACCGCCCTTTCGAGATCGACATCTGGGAACAGGATGTTGGCCGACTTGCCGCCAAGCTCCTGATGCACGCGCTTGACCGTATCGGCGGCCGCCTTGGCGACCAGGATGCCGGCCCGCGTCGAGCCGGTGAACGACATCATATCGACGTCCGGGTGGCTGGCCAAAGCCTGCCCGACCGTCGGGCCGTCCCCATTGACGAGGTTGAAGACGCCCTTCGGCACACCGGCCTCGTCGACGATCTCGGCGAAGATGATGGCGTCGAGCGGCGCGATTTCCGAAGGCTTCAGCACCATGGTGCAGCCGGCGGCGAGAGCCGGGCCGACCTTGCAGGTGATCTGGTTGAGCGGCCAGTTCCACGGCGTGATCAGGCCGACGACGCCGATCGGCTCCTTGACGATCAGTGACGAGCCTCTGACGTGGCGGAACTGAAAAGTCTTCAGCACCTCGGCCATCTTCTCAAGATGCGCCTGGCCGACGCCGACCTGGCTGTCCAGCGCCATCTGGCGCGGCGCGCCCATCTCGCGCGAGACGGCGAGCGCGAGGTCCTTGCTGCGCTTCTTGTAGACGTCGATGACGCGGTTGAGGATATCGAGCCGCTCCTCGACCTCGGTGAAGCCGAAAGTGGCGAAGGCGCGCTTGGCGGCGGCCACCGCCTTGTCGACATCGGCCTTGGTGCCGAGTGAAATTTGCGCGAAAGCGTCCTCAGTTGATGGGTCGATGACGTCGAAATTGTTCGGCACCACAGGGTCGACCCAGGCGCCGTCGATATAGAACTGCAGATCGTGTGACATGCTTTCGCTCCCTGTGGGCCGCCGGGCTTCGATTGCGGTGAGGCGATCGTCGTATATCGTCAGAGATAACGATGCCGCAACCGCCCTGTCAAACACAAGCGCAGGTGACTGAGCCACGTTGAATTCCCGATGCATACCGCCCGAAACTGTGCAGCGGTTTCGGGAAAACGACATCCATGAAGACAAGACCTAAGGCGCGTCGCGATCTTTCAGATTCGCTCCGTGCGCTTTAGGTTTTTGATTTTACGCATGTCTTTGTCCCGAAACCGGTCCCACTTTCGGGAGACATGCTTTTAAGGCGCCAACCGCTTGCTCATATAGACCGTTGTCCCGTTCATGAACGGTTCTTCGCGATCGATCGTGTAACCGTGCTTGCGATAGAGCAGCACATTGGCTTCAAAGGCGCCATTGGTCAGCAGCCGAAGTTCCCTGCGGCCGGCTTCAACGGCCTTGCGCTCGGCGCTGTCGAGCAGCTTCCGCCCGATCCCCCTGCCCTGCGCTTCCGGCGCCACGGCGACATTCTCGATCCAGATGTGGTCGTCATGCACCATGGTTTCGATCAGGCCGACGATGCGGCCGCCCTCGATGGCAAGCTCGAACTGGTGTTCGTCCAGCGCCTTGTCGTAGTCGGCGCGCATCGGCAAGGGCTCGCGGCCAATCACCAGCACCCATTTGGTGTAGGCCGCCCGCACGATGATCTTGATGGCGGCGGCATCCGCCGGGCCAGCCGGCCGAAACTCGATGGAAGAAAGGACAGTCATTCAGACGCTCCAAATGCAAAAAACCCGCCGATCGTTTCGATGGGCGGGGCTGGTGATGGACGAACCGGTTTTGCTTGCTAGCCGGCCTTTGTCTTAACGCAATCAGCTTGCCGCGCCTTCGAACGGCGGCGTCGCTGCGGGTTTGCGGGAAAGGCGGTCATGGCGCGAAGCTGGACCAGGAGCCGCGACGCTGTCAAGCCGGTCGGCGAGCCGTCGCCCTATCGGCACATCGTTCGGAAAAATCGATCATTACAACTCGAATAATTTATTGGAAAGATTGGTTCTGGAATGCCATTTCCCCGGACAACATATCCGGAGAATTGCATTGTCTTTCCTGCCCGCTGCCGCGAACGATCTTCCACACGGCCTGAATTCAGCCGATTCCGGAAGCAAGGGCCCGGCTCTCACTTCGATGCGGGCCGGTGCTGTGCCGGGAATCGTGCTGGTGGCGATGATCACCTGCGTCGCCTATTCGGCGCGCAATCTCTCCGGCCTCACGCTGTTCAGCCCGATGATCCTCGCCGTCGTCGCTGGCATGGTCTATTCCAAAGTTCTCGGTACGCCCGCCCATGCCAAGGGCGGCATCGCGTTCGCGCAGCGCCGGCTGCTGCGCTTCGCCATCGTGCTGCTCGGCTTCCAGCTCACGCTTGGCCAGGTGGCGGGCATCGGCCTTGACGGTGTCGGCATCGTTGCCGCCACGCTTGGCGCGACCTTCCTGTTCACCGTCACGCTTGGCCGGCTGATCGGCGTCGACGCCAAGCTGGCGCAGCTGATCGCGGCCGGCACCTCGATCTGCGGCGCCTCGGCCATCGTCGCCACCAACATCGTCACCGATGCTCGCGACGAAGACGTCACCTACGCCGTCGCCGCGATCACACTGTTTGGAACGGTCGCCATGCTCGGCTTCCCGCTGCTGGCGCCTCTGTTCGGCCTCGACCAGCACGCGTTCGGCCTGTGGGCCGGGGCCTCGATCCATGAGGTGGCGCAGGTGATCGGCGCCGGCTTCCAGAATGGCGCCCAGGCCGGCGAGACCGCGACCGTCGCCAAGCTGACGCGCGTCGCCATGCTGGCGCCGATGGTGATCGCGCTTGGCCTGATGGCGCGCCGCGGCAGCACTGATTCTTCCGCCGCCAAGCCGCCGATGCCGTGGTTCGTGGTAGCCTTCGTCGCGGTGGTGGCGCTGAACAGCCTGGTGACGGTGCCGACGCAAGTTCATTCGGCGGTTGCTCTTTCCGCACAGATCATGCTGACCATGGGGCTCGCCGCCATGGGCCTTCAGGCCGACATCTCGGAGCTGCGCTCACGCGGCCTGCGCCCGCTGATGCTGGCCTTGTCGGCCTTCATCTTCATCACGGGCTTCAGCCTGACACTGGTGAAGCTCGCCTAATCCTCGAAAGAACTCGCCGCGACATAGATCGCGGCCAGCTTCTCGATGCCGGCCTGGTCTTCCTTGTCGAAGCGGCTGGGCAGCGGGCTGTCGAGATCGAGCACGCCGAACACGCCGTCGGCGTCGCGCAGCAGCACGACCAGTTCCGAACGCGAGTCGGCATCGCAGGCGATGTGGCCGGGAAAATCGTGCACGTCCTTGATCAGCATCGACATGCCGAGATCGACCGCCGTGCCGCAGACGCCCTTGCCGACCGCGATGCGCACGCAGGCCGGCTTGCCCTGGAAGGGTCCGAGCACCAGCTCTTCGTCGGACTGCAGGAAATAGAAGCCGGCCCAGTTGAGGTCGGGCACCATCTGGTAGATCAGCGCCGAAGTGTTGGCGGCGTTGGCGATGGAATCGCCCTCGCCTTCCAGCAGCGCTTTCAGTTGCACAGCCAACTCATCGTAGAAGGCCGGCTTCTTGCTCGTGTCGATAGCGGTTGCCGCAAACATCCTGGTTGCTTCTCCGTTGCAAGGGCGCGGATACGCCCGCTACAGTCCTGCCCTCTCTGCCACCAAAGCCGCCGTCGGGAAACAGCCTATCGTGACTTCCAGCCATGCCAAGACGATTCGGATCGCCGCCGCCGTGATCCGGGATGACAGCGGCAAGCTGCTTCTGGTGCGCAAGCGCGGCACCAGCACCTTCATGCAGGCCGGCGGCAAGATCGAGCCGGGCGAGGCGCCCGCTACCGCACTTGCGCGCGAATTGCGGGAGGAATTAGGCATCGTCGTCGATCCGGCTGCGGCCTTCCATCTCGGCTGCTTTTCGGCGCCCGCCGCCCACGAGCCGGATGCCCGCGTCGAGGCCGAACTGTTCGAACTGTCGATCGCGGGCAAGCCGATGCCGGCAGCCGAGATCGAGGAAATGATCTGGCTGAGCCCGGAGCTGGCAAGCGACATGGAGCTCGCGCCGCTCACCGCCGACATCGTTCTGCCCCGCTACGGCCGCCAGTCATGACTGCGCAGAACCAGGCAAAACCGTCGGCGAGCGAAGCGCCCGTCACCTTCGCGGTGCTGGTCTTTCCCGGCTTTCCGATGATGGCGTTTTCTTCCGTCATCGAGCCACTGCGCGGCGCCAACATTCTTGCCAGGCGCGAATGCTACCGCTGGGTGATCGTCGGCGCTGATCCTGGCACCGTCGAGGCATCGAACGGCGTCGTCATCCAGCCCGGCTTTTCCGCGGCGGGCGCGCCGAAGGTCGACCGCATCGTCGTCTGCTCGGGTGGCGACGCCGACCATGTCGTGGCCGACGAGGCGATGAGCTGGATCAGGAAAAGCCTGCGCGGCGGCGCGCATATCGGCGCCGTGGCGGACGCGGCGTTCTTCCTCGCCCGCGCGGGCCTGCTCGACGGGCACGCCTGCACCTTGCACTGGACCAGCCAGGCCGCCTTCACCGAGGCGTTCCCGGACATCGAGCTCAGGCGCGACCTCTTCGTCATCGACCGCAAGCGTTTCACCTCCGCCGGCGGCGTCGGCAGCCTCGACATGATGCTGGAGATCATCACGCGCGATTACGGCGCCGAGCTCGCCGCCGGTGTCGCCGAATGGTTCGTGCACTCTCCCTTGCGGTCGAGCGTCGACCGCAAGCTGATGCCGCTGCGTCTGCGCACCGGCGTCCAGAACGAGCTGGTGCTGTCGGCCATCGCCATCATGGAGGACGCGGTGGAGGAAAGGCTCAGCATGGCCGACCTCGCCGAGCGGCTGGGCGTGTCGTCCGACAAGCTCGAGCGAAATTTCCGCGCCGAGCTGGGCATTTCTCCCAACGGTTACTACCGGCGGCTCAGACTGAAGCGCGCCGCCGACCTGTTGGCGCATTCGACGCTGATGGTGCGCGACGTGGCGCTGGCCTGCGGATTTGCTTCGATGTCGAGCTTTGCGCGGGCCTTTCGCGAGGAGCATGGGCAGGCGCCCAAGGCGATGCGGCGGCATTAAGGTGCTGTGCGCGCTGGCGCGGTGAGACGTCGGCGGGACAGCGCCCCTCTCTGTCCTCCCGGACATCTCCCCCACTTGGGCGGAGATTGGCAGCTTCAGCGCCGGCTCTCCCTTTCGGCGTTGGAGATTGGCGAAGCCCTGCGTGACATCCGATCCCCCCTTGTGGGGGAGATGTCCGGCAGGACTGAGGGGGGCGCGAAGGATCGCGGCGTTTCTCGTTTTCCCGCCGCCACCTCTGCGGCATCCGGCACGACATTTGCGGAATGCCGCACAAGCTCTGCATCCTGCACGGCTATGTTCGCCAAGAACAGGAGGCCGCCCATGAGCATCGTCGTATTCGACCCCGACAGCACCGAGGATGTGGACTTCAAGGACCGCATGCGCCATCCGGCCGCGGCCGATCCCGCCGGCGGCATGTGGCTTTCCGACACCGAGCCGTCCTTCATCAACGCGGACGCGCTGCGCAAGGGGCGGCTGGCAAAACTGCGAGCCTGGATGCGCGAGGCGGGCTATGGCGGCGTCGTTTTGTTCGATCCATACAACCAGCGCTACGCCACCGGCTCGCGCAACATGTTCGGCTATTTCCTGCGCAATTCGACCCGCTACTTCTTCATCCCGACCGAAGGGCCGATCGTGCTGTTCGAATATCCGCAGAGCTACCATGTCTCGATGGTGCTCGACACGATCGACGAGGCGCGGCCGTCGAAGCTCGTCTGGTCATCCGTCTCCGGCCGCGACGACGAGACCGCCGGGCCGTTCGCGGACGAGATCACCGAGCTTTTGAAGAAGCATGGCGGCGGCTCGATGAAGCTCGGCCTCGACCGCTGCAGCCATCTGCAGGCGCTGGCGCTGGAAAAGCGCGGCTGCGAGGTGAAGGACTGCCAGGGCGAGATCCTGGCGGTGCGCGCTGTGAAGACGTCGGAGGAGGTAAAGTGCCTGCAGGCCTCGATGGCGGGCGCTGAAGCCGCGGTGGCTGCCGTGCGCGAGGCGATCAAGCCCGGCGTTTCCGAAAACGAGCTGTTCGCCATCATGTATCACGAGGTGATCCGCCAGGGCGGCGAGTTCATCGAGACCCGGCTGCTCACCTCCGGACAGCGCACCAACCCATGGTTCAACGAGGCGAGCGGCCGCAAGATCAGGCCGGGCGAGCTGGTCGCGCTCGATACCGACACGATCGGCTGCTACGGCTATTATTCCGACTTCTCCCGCACCTTCCGCTGCGGCCCGGGCAAGCCGACGCCTTACCAGAAGTCGCTCTACCGCATGGCGCACGACCAGGTGCAGCACAACATCGGGGTCGTGAAGCCCGGCATGGCGTTCCGCGAGATCGCCGAGAAGGCGTGGAAGATTCCGGATCGCTTCGTCGACCAGCGCTACACCTCGGTCATGCACGGCGTCGGCATGCATGGCGAGACGCCGTTCATCGCGCATGCGATGGATTACGAGACCTATGGCCGCGACGGCATCATCGTGCCCGGCATGGTGGTCAGTGTCGAAAGCTATATCGGCGAGAAGGGCGGCCGCGAGGGCGTCAAGCTGGAGGACGAGATCCTGATCACCGAGACGGGGACGGAGCTGCTCTCGCGCTTCCCGTATGAAGACGAATTTCTTGACAAGTAGCGCCGACGCATCGACAGCACATTCGCATGAAAACGCCCATTTCCATTCGGCGCGGCACGGTGGCCGCGGTGTTCATCGATCTCCAGGAGGAGCACCGCAAAGACAAGCGCTATCTGGTCGAAGACTTCGACAGCATTCTCGCCAACGTCCAGCGGCTGCAAGACGCGGCGCGGCGCAATTTCGTGCCGCTCCACCATTGGGCCTATATCGTCGACCTGGCCGAAGCGCGGCCTTTCCATCCAGTGGATGACAGCGGCAAATCGGCCTTCTCCGACAAGGACGATCCGCTGACGGCGATCTGCCATGAGGTCGCGCCGCAAGACGATGAAACGATGCTGATCAAGCAGGAAGCCAGCGCCTTCGGCAAGAACGACTTCGCCGACAAGCTCAAGGCAGCCGGCATCGAATGGCTGGTGATTGCAGGGGTCTGGACCGAAGCCTGCATCGACGCCACGGTGAAGGACGCGGTGGCGCGCGGTTTTCGCGTTCTGCTGGTCAAGGACGCCTGCGGCAGTGCCAGTGCAGCCATGCACCAGACCGGCATTCTCAACATGGCCAACCGGCTCTATGGCGGCGCCGTCACCAACACGCTCGACGCCTGCCGGCTGATGGCTGGCGACACGGTGAGCGTCTGGCAAGTCGAGGGCTCGGTGCCGCTGCGCTTCACCTTCGAGAACGCGGCCCGGCTCTACGCCGAGCTCTGACGGCGATGGCCAACGACCGCTCCGATCCGGCAGGGCGCGGCAAATATGCCGCCCTGCTCGATCCGGAACTCTGGGACTACATCGACAAGGTCAACAGCTGGTACCCGCCGGAGATCGTGGCTGCACCCATTGCCGAGCAGCGCGCGGTCTATGACAAAATGTGCGTGGCGTTCCACCAGGGACATCCCGAAGGCGTGGCGACCGGTGACGGTCTCGTCGCCACGGCTGCGCATGCGGTCCCGGTGCGGCGCTACCGCATGGCGGCAAAGGCGGCATCAGCGATCGTCGTCTACTATCACGGCGGCGGCTTCGTGCTCGGCGACCTCGACAGCCATGACGACATCTGTGCCGAGATCTGCGCCGGCACCGGCTTCGAGGTGGTCTCGGCAGACTACCGGCTGGCGCCGGAGCATCTGCACCCGGCCTCCTTCGACGATGCGTTGGCGGTGTTCGAGTGGGTCGCGGCGACGAGCAAGCTGCCGATCGTGCTGTGCGGCGAGAGCGCCGGCGGCAATCTCGCCTCGGCGGTAGCGCAGACGACGCGGCATCATCCAAGGCATGCCATCGGCCAGGTGCTGATCTATCCCAGTCTGGGCGGCGACGAGACCGGGCGGTCCTATATCGAACACGCCGAGGCGCCGTTGCTGACGCTCGCCGATATCGACTTCTACCGCCGCGTCCGCTCGGCGCCCGGGCAGTCACCCGACGACCCGACGTTTTCGCCGCTCAGGGATCGCGATTTCTCCGGCCTGCCGCCGACGGTCATCGTCACCGCCGAATGCGATCCGCTGTCGTCTGACGGCGAGAACTATCGCGACCGCATCCTCGCCGCCGGCGGCCGCGCCTGGTGGCGCGAGGAGCCGCGCCTGGTGCACAGTTTTCTACGAGCAAGGCCGATGGTGCCGCGATCTGCGGAGGCGTTTGCGAGGATTATTGGCGACATCGCCAGGCTGGGTGCCGGCGATGAGGCGCTAATCTCCCCCCAAGTGGGGGAGATGGCCGGCAGGCCAGAGGGGGCGCGAAGGATCGCGACCCTTCGGCTTCCTAACATTCAGTTCCTGTGAAGGCAGCTCCAATCAGCTGAGACGCTGGCGGGACAGCGCCCCCCCTCTGCCCTGCCGGGCATCTTCCCCCACAAGGGGGGAGATTGGCTGTACGCACGTCATGCGGAACAGCGCACAAGAACTGCGGAAAACCAAACATTTCGTTGCGGAAAGCGGACCTATCATTCCTGGAAGGCAACGGCGCCCCGGCGGTCGCATCCGCCCTGTATCTGGCGACACCGCGCGCCCAACCAAGAGGGAACGACGATGAAATTCATGCTGACCGACAGAAAACTGCACCCGCGGGCCAAGCCAACCGCCGACGAATTCAAGACAGGCGCGATCAGCCGGCGCGAATATCTGGCGCTGATGGCTGGCTTGGGCGTCAGCGCCGCCGGCGCCTTGGCCTTGGGCGGACTTACCCCCTCGCCCGCCCGCGCCGAGGAGCCGAAGCGCGGCGGCGTGCTGCGCGTCGCCATGAACGTCAAGGGTTTCAAGGATCCTCGCACCTTCGACGGCGTCGAGATGTCGAATGTCGCGCGCCAATGCAACGAATATCTGGTGCGCTGGAAAACCGACTTCAGCTTCGAGCCATGGCTGCTCGAAAGCTGGGAAACCAGCGACGACGCCAGGACGATCACGCTTCATGTGCGCAAGGGCGTCACCTGGTCGAACGGCGATACTTTCAATGCCGACGACGTGATCCACAATCTCAACCGCTGGTGCGATGCTTCGGCCGCCGGCAATTCGGTCGCCGCGCGCATGGGCGCGCTGGTCAATGCCGACACCAAGAAGCCGGTCGACGGCGGCATCCAGAAGGTCGACGACCACACCGTCAAGCTCAACCTGCCCAAGCCCGACATCTCGCTGATAGCCGGCATGGCCGACTATCCGGCGCTGATCATGCACCGCTCCTATGAGGGCGACGCCGACCCGAAGAAGGCTTTGGCTATCACCACCGGCCCGTGCGAGTTGGTGAGTTGGGATGCCGAGACGGGCGCCGAGGTGAAGCGCAAGGAGAAGCCGTGGTGGAAGGGCGACTTCTATCTCGACGGCATCAAATGGGTCGATTACGGCTCCGACCCCAACGCCATGCTGTCGGCCTTCGAATCCGGCGAGATCGACACCGACCACGAGACCGCTTCGGACGCGGTGTCGCAGACCGAGCAGATGGGCCTGCAGAACTCCGAGATCGCCACCGGCTCGACCATCGTCGCGCGCTTCAATGTCGGCAATGAGCCCTATGACGACGTCAAGGTACGCCGCGCCGCCCAGCTTGCCGTCGACAATGCGGCCGTGCTGAAGCTCGGCCTCGACGGCAGGGGCAAGCCCGCCGACAATCACCATGTCGGCCCGATGCATCCGGAATTCGCCGATATCGGACCGGCCAAGCGCGATGTCGATCAAGCCAAGAAGCTGCTCTCCGAATCCGGCAAGGCCGACCACGAATACGAGCTGATCTCGGTCGATATCGAATGGCAGAAGAGCACCGCCGACGCCATCGCCGCCCAGATCCGCGAGGCTGGCCTCAAGATCAAGCGCACCGTGCTGCCGGCCGCGACCTTCTGGAACGACTGGAGCAAGTTCCCCTATTCCTGCACCGAATGGCTCGGCCGACCGCTCGGCGTCCAGGTGCTGGCGCTCGCCTATAAATCGGGCGCCGCCTGGAACGAAAGCGCCTATTCGAACAAGGAGTTCGACGAACTTCTCGACAAGGCGCTGGCGACGCCCGACGCGGCGGCGCGCAAGGAGATCATGGCCAAGATCGAGCAGAATTTGCGCGACTCCGGCGTCATCATCCAGCCCTACTGGCGCTCGGTCTACCGCACCTACCGCAAGGGCGTGCACGGCTGCGTGCAGCACCAGGCGCTCGAGCAGCATTTCGAGACGGTCTGGCTGGAGTCCTGATCCTGCCAGGGACTCGCTCGGCCGGCGTGGCTCAGCAGAGCCGCGCCGGCCGGTTTGCATCTGCTTTCATGAGTAAGATCGATCGCCCGATTGGCTCGGGCGACTGCCTACCGACATCCGTTCGATGATCGTCGTCGGCAGGACGATCCTCTCGGGCGGCCGATCATCGCCCTTCAGGCGGCGGATCAAGAGCTCCGCCACGGATTTCCCCAATGCATAAACCGGCTGGTCGATGACGGTGATCGGCGGCGTCGTCACACTTGTCCAGTCGGCGTCGTGGAAGGTGATCAGCGATATGTCGCTCGGAATGCTGAGCCCGCATTCGCGGATCGCCTTGAACAGATCGAGCGCCACGACGCTGTCGGACGCAAGGATCGCCGTCGGCCGTCCCGCATTCCGGAGCAGACGTTGCAGCACGGCGTGCGCGCTGTCCGATCGCCCGCTGCCGAAATGAATGTTGCGCTCCGCCCCCTCTATGCCGGCTTCGCGGCAGGCTTCGAGGAAGCCCAGGATACGCTCCCGCACAGTGGAGGTGTTGATCCTCGACTCGGCGCCGCGAAAATCTCCCGACAGCACCGCGGCGGTGACATAGGCGATCCTGCGGTGCCCCGTTTGCGTCAACATGCGCGTGGCACGTAGCGCGGCATTGCGGTCATCGACCGTTACCGTGTCGACGTCGAGTTCCGGCAATGCCCGGTCGAGCAGTGCCAACGGGCAGGTGATCTCCTTAAGGTGAGCGATATCTCCAGACTGGGCGGGCGTCACGATCAGGCCGTCGACCTGCTTTGCCAACAGAACGCGTATCGCGCTCTTCTCGGCCTCGACCTCCTCGCCAGAATTGGCCAGGATGACGTTGATGCCCGACAGGCGCGCGACGTCGCTTATGCCGCGCACCGCAAGCGAGAAGAACGGGTTCTCGATGTCGCCGACGACGACGCCGATGCTGCCCGACCGGCCGGTGGTCATGCTGCGCGCCAGCTCATTCGGCCGGTAGTCGAGCGCCTTCGCCGCTTCGAGCACGGCGGCGCGCACCGTCTTGCTTACCCGGCCGTAGCCGCCAAGCACCCGCGCGGCGGTCGCCTTCGAAACCTTCGCCTCGCGTGCGACATCGCTGACGGTGACGGAGGGGGCCTTGGGTGGGCGCTTCATTGTGGAAAAGTCGCTTTCAAATTCGTTTGACGGATCGTCGTTCCTGTGCCTACAAATGTCAAGAGACCGGTCTCACCCCTATTTGAGACCGGTCTCACAAGAAAAAGAACGCCCGGAGGCGTCGGATCGCAGGCCGTGTCGAAATTGTTCGCTGCGCCGCGCGCACGAACTGATCTTCAGAGTGGAGAACAGCCATGAACATCAGAGGTCTTTTCACATCGAGCCGGCGGCAGCGCATCGGCTCTTTCGTCTTCGCAGTCGCGCTTGCCGCCCTGTCGCTGCCCAAGGCCTGGGCGGCGGACAATCCGTACAATCTTATCGATCCCACGGTGATCAGCGTCGGCACGATGGGCGATGCCAAGCCCTATGCCTTCACCACGGCGGACGGCAAGTTCACCGGCTTCGACCTCGAATTCTTCCAGAACGTGGTGGGCCGGATGGGCTTCAAGCCGGATCAGGTGACATTCACCGGCCAGGAATTCTCGGCGCTGATGCCCTCGGTCGCCAACCAGCGCTTCGACGTCGCGGTCGCGGCAATAGGAACGACGGAGCAGCGCAAGAAGGCGGTCGATTTCTCCGATGGCTATCTCGCCGGCTACCTGTCGGTGCTGACGTCCGATCCCAAGATCACCTCGCCGGAGGGTCTCGCCGGCAAGCGCCTCGGCGTCGTCCAGGGCACGCTGCAGGAGATCTATGCCAGCAAGAACTTCAAGAACACCGACCTGGTGAAGTTCCCGGACAACAACTCGGCAATAGCCGCGCTCAACAACGGCACGGTCGACGGGCACTTCCTCGACTATGAGGCGGCAAAACAATATGGCGAGCGCTATCCGGCCCTGAAGATCGCCATCAACATCCCGTCCTTCGACGCTCCCGCGGGCTTCGTCGTGCGCAAGGGCAATGACGCCTTCCGCGAAGCGCTCAACAAGGGCATTCACGAAGCCATGCAGGACGGCACCTGGCGGGACCTTTACCAGAAATGGTTCCCCGGATCGCCGATGCCGGAGCAATATCTCCCCAAGAAGAACTGAGCCGCGCTTGGCCGCCGGCGCGAATGCCGGCGGCCCCTTTCGGCAGGCCATGAGCGATCGCGCGCGGCGATCGCGCCGCCGTGCAAAGCAGGTTGACGGATGGATTGGTTAGAAAATCTTCAGCGCAGTTTCTTCGACTGGGACGCGATGGCCTCGGTGCTGCCGGCGCTGCTTGCGGTCGGGCTGAAGAACACCCTGATCCTTGCCGCGGCATCGACGGTGCTCGGCATCCTTATCGGCATGGTGCTTGCCGTGATGGGCATCTCACGCTCCGCCTGGCTGCGCGTCCCAGCGCGCGTCTATACCGACATTTTTCGCGGGCTGCCGGCGATCCTCACCATTCTTCTGATCGGGCAAGGCTTTGCCCGCATCGGCCGAGAGATTTTCGGGCCCTCTCCTTACCCGCTCGGGATCGTGGCGCTCAGCCTGATTGCCGGCGCCTATATCGGCGAGATTTTCCGCTCGGGCATCCAGAGCGTCGAAAGCGGTCAGATGGAAGCCTGCCGCGCGCTCAGCATGAGCTATGGCCAGGGCATGCGGCTGATCGTGATCCCGCAGGGTGTGCGCCGCGTGCTGCCCGCGCTGGTCAACCAGTTCATCGGCAACGTCAAGGATTCCAGCCTTGTCTACTTCCTCGGCCTGCTCGCCTCCGAGCGCGAGATATTCCGCATTGGCCAGGACCAGGCGGTGGTCACCGGCAATCTGTCGCCGCTTCTCTTGGCCGGCATGTTCTATCTCATCATCACTGTGCCGCTGACCCACGTCGTCAACTACATCGACAACCGCCTGCGGCTCGGCAAGCAGAAGCCTGGCGGTGTCGTCAGCGGCCTCGTCGAGGTCGGCGAGTTGAAGGACACGGTGGGCAAGCCCCGTCACGAGGTGGCACAGCCCGCCATCAAGGCCGGCAGCCTCGAAGTGCGCGATCTCGACATGGCCTATGGCGAGTTGCAGGTGCTGAGAAAGATCCGGCTCAAGGTCGAGCCGGGAACGGTCACTTGCGTCATCGGCCCCTCGGGCTCCGGCAAATCGACGCTGCTGCGCTGCCTCAACAGGCTAGTCGAACCCAAGGCCGGCGACGTGCTGCTCGATGGCGAAAGCATCCTGGCGATCAAGCCGGAAACGCTGCGCCGGCGCGTCGGCATGGTCTTCCAGCATTTCAACCTGTTCCCCAACCACACGGCGATCGAGAACGTTATGCTGGCGCTCACCAAGATCAAAGGCATGGCGGGAAGCAAGGCACGGCGCCTGGCCGAAGCGCGCCTCTATGAGGTGGGCCTTGCCGCGCGCGCGGACTACCGGCCGAGCCGCCTGTCGGGCGGCCAGCAGCAGCGCGTGGCAATCGCCCGCGCGCTGGCCATGGACCCCGAGGTCATCCTGTTCGACGAGGTGACGAGCGCGCTCGATCCCGAACTCGTCAAGGGCGTGCTCAACCTGATGGCCGATCTCGGCCGGCGCGGTATGACGATGATTGTCGTCACCCATGAGATGGGCTTTGCCCGCAAGGTGGCGGATCAGGTCGCCTTCATGGACGAGGGCCGCATCGTCGAGGTCGGCCCGCCGGTGGAAATCTTCGACAGGCCGAAGAGTCCCCGGCTCAAGCAATTCCTCGCCGAGGTGCTGTGAACGATTCTTGCCGCGCCGGCCGGGCCCGGCGCCCCCGTAAAACCAACCGTCAGACCATCGAAAGCTGCATCCATGACCGAAAAATCCGCCCTCAAGGTCGCCGTCATCGGCGGCGGCATCTTCGGCGTTTCCACGGCCGTCCATCTCGCCCGGCTGGGTGCAGAGACGACCATCGTCAATGACGGCCCGGTCGCCAACGGCGCGTCGTCGCGCTCGCTCGCCTGGCTCAACTCGGCGCGAAAGCGGTCGGTGGCCTACCACAAACTCCGCATGCAGGGTATCGAGCGCTACAGGGCATTTGCGACAAAGCACGACTGCGGCGCCTGGCTGCGCCTTGATGGCGGGCTCACCTGGGACGCGGACGACGCTTCCAACCAGATCAAGGAAATCTTCCGTCACGAACAGGTGATCGGCTATGAGACGCGACTGGTCGCGCCGGGCGATATCGCCGCCGTCACGCCGGGCGTCGACGCCGGCGCCGTGTCACCGCAGGGTGCGATCTTCAATGCCGGCGAAGGCTGGGTCGACCTGCCTTCGCTCATCGCCCTGCTGCTAGGCGAATTCCGCGACCGGGGCGGCCGCGTTCTCGCCGACGCCGGCTCCGCCGACGTCACCCTCGCCAATGGCCGCGTTAGTGGCGTGAAGACGGCCTCCGGCCAGACAGTCGATTGCGATGCTGTTGTCGTCGCGACGGGCCCAGCCGTCCCTGGCATGGCGGCCAAGGTCGGCAAGCGCATCGGCGACGGCACGACGCGCGCGCTGCTCGTCTTCAGCAAACCGGTCCCGCATCCGCTGCGCGCCGTGCTCAACACGCCGCGCGTCGCCATCCGACCGACGCCGAACGGCGCCTTCGCGCTCGACTCGGCCTGGTCCGAGGATGAAGTCATCGTGCACGACGACGGCACTTACGAGGCAAAGCCGTCAACGATCGCCGGGCTGCTCGAGGAAGCCTCGAAAGTGCTTGAAGGCAACCCGACGCTGGCGCTGGAAAGTCATCACATGGGGCCGAAGCCAATTCCGGCGGACGGCGAGCCGGTGATCGGAAAGCTGACCGGCATTCCCGGCTATCACGTCGTTTTCAGCCACAGCGGCGCGACGCTTGGCCTCGTCGCGGGCGAATTGCTGGCCGGCGAGATCGTCAGCGGCACGCCCAGCCCGTTGCTTGAACCGTTTCGTCCGGCCCGGTTCGACGGCTGAGAAGCGTTTGCGCCACGCCACGCGCTGGCCGCACTTCTCCTCGGCCAGGGCCACGCAGCGGAAGCCTGTCGCGACGACCTTGGCCTCAGCGGCGCAGTCCAGCACTGCGCGGAGCACCCGGACAATGTCTGGGCGCTGCACGGGCTGGTCGAATGCCTGAAGCGGCGCGGCGAGAGCGAGAAACTGCCCGGCCTCGAGGCGAAACTTGCCACAGCACTTGGCAGGGTGGATGTGCCGATCACCTCGTCCTGCCTATGCCGCACGAGCGTGCGATCAAGGCACTGCTGCTATTACTGACTCAGCTGGCCGCCGCCCTCATCGGAGGACGGCGGTGATCGCTTCGCTACGAGAAAATCTCCGCCAGTTCGTCGACACTGGTGCCTTCCTTGACCTGGCGCAGTTCGACATAGCTGACGGCTGTCGCCGTGGACATAACCGTCGACATCACCGCGGAAACCACGGCGCCGACTACGGAACCGATAATGCCGGTGCCAAAGAGGTAGACGAAGGTGCCAAGAACCGCCTGGATGACCATTGCCAGTATGAAAAGGATGACGAACAGGCCGAAGAGAGACCAACGGTTGCCCTTGGCCAGCGCCCGGCTGCGCGACATCGAGCCGAAAACGCCGCGACGCTCCTGCACCAGAACCGGCACCGATACCGACCAGCCAAGCCACAGGATGATGCCGGGCACCAGCAGCGCCAAGGAGGCGATGCCCGTGCCGAGGGCGACCAAAATTCCGATGCCGATCGTGGGCAAAAGGCACTGAAGGGCAATCTGAATGCTGTCGCCGAAGCCGGGCTTCTTGCCGTTCAGGTCTTCGATCGTTGCCCTGACCAGGGCCGACTGCAGCAGTAGCGATAGAAGGAAATAAACAAGACCAAAGGCAAAGGTGAAGAGTGAATCCCGGATCACCACATTCGGGTCGGCCAGCGCGAGGTTGGACGTATCGACGCCTGCCAACTTACTCATCCGAGCTTCATTCCAGAGCTGAAAAAGAAATGTCGGCAGCCCCGAAAAGAGCAGGGCCAATCCAACGCAAAGCCCGATGTTGCGCGTAATCACACCGAAAGTGGTGTTGAACACCCTGCCGATCTCGAATCTGCCGGGTCGTCCCAATGTCGCAGTGGTCATGATAGTTTCCCCCGAGCCGCCGCATCCAATTCGGCGACTTCAAAGTAAATTTGCCAAGATTGATGGGCCGCGTCCAGTGCACTTGCAATTGTCTAGGCATATTGCCAGTGTCGGAGCCGAACCGCAGGTTGCAGGGGGAACGCGCGGGTGACAGAGCCGGGCACGGCCGACGCCGAATGGCTGGCCAAGATGCACAAGCAGCTTTTGGCGGACGATTCCATCCAGTTCGACCTGCCGGCGCTGGTGCGGCCGGAGCCGCCGGAATGGCTGAAGCCTTTGCTGGAAGCCCTGGCGAAGATCGGCCCTTACATGATCTATCTGTTCTGGGGCGCGGTGATCACCGGCGTCGCGATCATCGTGTTCCTGCTCATCCTCGAAGCAAAGGGTGTCGCCTGGCGGCTGCCGTGGCGGCGCGCCCGCAAGGAGGCGGAGGCGAAGGAGGAATGGCGCCCGGATGCGGGTACGGCGCAGATCCTGCTCTCCGAGGCCGACGCGCTCGCTGCGCGCGGCGAGTATGACGAGGCGGTGCATCTTCTTTTACGCCGCAGCGTCGCCGCCATCGCCACCCGCCTGCCCGATTTCCTGCGCCCATCGCTCACCGCGCGCGACATCGCCGCCGCGAGCTCGATCCCCACCCGCCCCCGCACGGCCTTCAGCGAGATCGCGCGCATCGTCGAGGCCGCGCTGTTTGCCCGCCGGCCGGTCGGCGCCGAGGGCTGGCAGCAGGCGCGCGGCGCCTATGAACGCTTCGCCTTTCGGGACGCCTGGGCATGAGCGCGGAGGCGGCCGAGACAGAAGAGGCGCCGTTCAGCCGCAGGACGTTGTTCTGGGGCATCTTCGCTAGCCTGCTGGCGGCTGCCGGGTTCTTCCTGCTCTCGACCTACGCCCCCGACTTCCGCGAGCCGGAGGGCGGCACCACGCCCCTTTCCAAGGGCGGCACCGGCTATGCCGGACTAGTCGAATGGCTGAAGCTCACCAACGGGCAGGCGCCACCGATGGCGCGCGGCGAGAAGGACCTGGAATCCGCTTTGGCGTCCACCTTCCTGCTGATCGTCACCATCGCGCCGGGAAGCGACCCGGCAGCACTCCAGCGCATCGTCAAGCTCCGCTCGGGCAAGGACACGCTGTTCGTGCTGCCCAAATGGCAAACCATGCCATTGCTGGGCAATGACGGCTGGGAGACAAAGGTCGAGCGGCTGCCCACCACGGTGGTCAACGATTGGCTCGGCCGGCTCGCCAAGGCGAAGCTTGGCGACGGCAAGCCAACGGTCGATCGGATCGACGTTCAAGGCCGCAAGATCGCCATGCCCGAAGAGCTGCAATGGGTGGCCGACGACCACCCTCTGATCTCGGCGGGTGACGGCAAGGCCATTCTGACCGAGCTCGACAACGAGCCCTTCTACATCCTGACCGATCCCGATCTCATCAACAACGCGGCGCTGAAGGATCCGCAAAAAGCCGCCGCGGCCCTCGACATGATCGCCATGCTGGAGCCTGCGAAAGGCGCGGTGATGTTCGACCTGACGCTGCACGGCATCGGCCAGAATTACGATCTCGCCAAGCTCTTGGTCGAGCCGCCCTTTCTGGCGCTGACGCTGTCGGTGCTGGTAGCCGCGGCGCTCGCCTTCCTGCATGGGCTTGGCCGGTTCGGCCCGCCGCGAACCGAAGGCCGCGCCATCGCCTTCGGCAAGCGGGCGCTGGTCGACACCACGGCGATGCTGCTGAAGCGCGCCGGCCGGCTGCAAGAACTTGGCGACCGTTACGCGGCGCTGATGCGCCAACGCGCCGCCGCGCTGCTTGGCGCGCCGCATGGGCTGCAGGGCGAGGCGCTCGACCGCTGGCTGGATTCCCGCGACAAAAGTGAAGCGAACGGCTTCACCGCGCGGTTCAAGGCCGCGAACGATTCCAATACTTTGGCCGGAATGCATGAAGCAGCGGAAAAGCTGCATGACTGGACGGCAAGGAGGCTTGGTGAACGTCGATGAAGTGAAGGCCCTGGCGAGCGCGATCAGGGAAGAAGTGGCGAAAGCGATCACCGGTCAGCGCGACACGGTCGATCTGATGCTGACGGCCCTGTTTGCCGGCGGGCATATTTTGCTCGAAGGCCCGCCAGGCACGGCCAAGACCATGACCGCGCGCTGCTTCGCGCAGGCGCTCGGTGTCGCCTATGGGCGCATCCAGTTCACGCCCGACCTGATGCCCGGCGATATCGTCGGCTCCAACATCTACAACTTCCAGAGCGGCCAGTTCACGCTGACGCGCGGCCCGATCTTCTGCGACCTCTTGCTCGCCGACGAGATCAACCGCACGCCGCCGAAGACGCAGGCCGCACTGCTGGAAGCCATGCAGGAGCACGCCGTCACCTTCGACGGCACGACGCATTCGCTCGGCAAGAACTTCATGGTGGTGGCGACGCAGAACCCGATCGAGCATCAGGGCGTCTATCCGCTCCCCGAGGCGCAGCTCGACCGCTTCCTGTTCAAGCACCGGGTGAGCTACCCCGATGCGCAGGAAGAACGCGCCATCATCATCCATCACGGCGGCGGCTCGGCCTCGCACAATATCGAGCAATACGGCATCACGGCGCAGACCGATCGCAAGACGCTTGAAGCCGCGCTGGCCACGGTCGGCGGCGTCATGCTGGTCGAGGATGTCGTCGGCTATATCGCGGCGCTCGTGCGCGGCACGCGTGAAAGCCCGGATCTGGAAGTGGGCGCGAGTCCCCGCGCGGGTGCCATGCTGGCCAGGGCGGCGCGTGCCCGGGCCGCGCTCGACGGCCGCAACTATGTCATCCCCGACGACGTCAAGGCGCTAGCCGTGCCGGCGCTGCGCCACCGCGTCATCCTCTCGCCGGCGGCGCAGATCGACGGACGGCTGGTCGAGCAGATCGTTTCCGACCTCGTCGACCAGACGGAAGCACCGCGTTGATCTATCCAAGCGGCAGAGCGGTGTGGGCAGCGGCGGCGGGGGCGATCCCCGCCTTCCTGATCGCGCTCGCGCTGCCGCATGTCTGGTACCTCGGGCTGTTGTGGATCTGCGCGCTGCTTGCCTTCCTGGCGGTCGACGCGGCGGCCGGGCGCGGGCGCGCCTCGCTCGGCGCCACGCTGACCGCGCCGCCGCAGGTCGGCGTCGGCGGGCGTTTCACGCTTCATATCGCGGCTGGGCTCGGCGCAAGGCCGCGCCGCCTGCAGGCGCGCGTCGGGCACGATCAGCGGCTGGCGCCTGTCAACGGCACGGGCGGCGCGCTGCCCGCGAATGGCGGCACGCTCGATCTCGAATTCGACGCCATCCGGCGCGGCATTGCCAGCTTCGATCGGCTGTGGCTGCGCTGGCAGGGACCGTTCGGGCTGGTCTGGAACCAGGTCGTGCTGCCGATGGACCGCAAGATTGCGGTGCTGCCCGATGTCAGCCGCGCGCGCGACGAGGCGATCACGCTGCTGCAGCGCTCGGCCCTTGCCGACGGCCATGCGCAGAAGCGCGCCGGCCAGGGCCGCGAGTTCGAGGCGCTCAAGGACTATCAGCCCGGCATGGGCCGGCGCATGATCGACTGGAAGCGCAGCGCCCGCCACGGCAAGCTTTTGGCCCGCGAGTTCCGCATCGAGGAGAACAACAACATCGTGCTTGCCATCGATAGTGGCCGCCTGATGTGCGAACCGGTCGAAGGCGTGCCGAAAGTCGACCGCGCGGTGACGGCCGCACTTCTGTCCGCCTTCATTGCGCTGAAAGGCGGCGACCTCGTCAGCCTGTTCTCCTTTGACGCCAGGCCGCGCGTGTCGAGCGGCGCGGTGCGCGGCTCGCCGAGCTTCACCATGATCCAGAAGCGTGCGGCCGAGATCGACTATTCGACCGAGGAGACCAATTTCACGCTGGCGCTGACCACGCTTGCGGCGAAGCTCGACCGGCGCTCATTGGTTATCATCTTCACCGATTTCGTCGATCCGATCAGCGCCGAATTGATGATGCGCACCGTCGGCCGGCTGACCGAGCGGCATCTGGTGCTGTTCATGCTGATGAAGGACGTCGAGTTGGAGACGCTGGCCGACATGGCGCCGGCGATCCCGGAAGACGTGGCTCGCGCGGTGACCGCGGGCGACTTGCTCAGGCAGCGGCAGGTGGTGATCGGGCGCCTCAGGCTGCTCGGCGCGCATGTCATCGAGGCCGACCACCAGCGGCTCGGCCCGGCGCTGGTCGAGCGCTATATCCAGCTCAAGGAGGAGAACCTGTTATGACGCTGCCCGCCGGCACCGATGCCGTGCGCCAGTCGCTGGCGAGCTTCCGCCAGGAACGCGAGGCCGATTGGAAGGCGTTCGAGGCGCTGCTTGCCCGCGTCGAGAAACGCGCGCCGCGCGCTCTGTCGGAAGACGAGCTCTTATCGCTGCCTCTACTCTACCGCTCGGCGCTGTCCTCGCTCTCGGTGGCGCGCGCGACCTCGCTCGACAGCGCGCTGATCGCCTATCTCGAAGCGCTTTGCCTGCGCGGCTATTTCTATCTCTACGGCGCGCGCCGATCGTTGAGAACGCGCATCGGCGACTTCTTCCTGCGCGACTGGCCGGCGGCGATCCGCGACCTGTGGCGCGAAGTGTGGACGTCGGTCGCCCTCACGGTGATCGGCGCCATCGCCGGCTACTGGCTGGTCGCCTCCGACAAGCGCTGGTACGACGCCATCATCGCGCCGAGTCTCGCCGGCGGGCGCAATCCGGATTCATCGGCCGAGATGCTGCGCAGCGTGCTTTACGGCGATGGCGGCGGCCATTTCCTCTCGGGCTTCGCCGCCTATCTCTTCACCCACAACACGCAAGTGTCGATCCTCGCCTTCGCGCTCGGCTTCGCCTTCGCCGTGCCCAGCGTGCTGATCATCCTGATGAATGGTTGCATGCTGGGCGCCCTGTTTCAGGTCTACGCGGCCAAGGGTCTCGGCTTCGCGCTCGGCGGCTGGCTGTCGATCCACGGCACGACGGAGCTGTTCGCGATCGCCATCGCTGGCGCGGCCGGCATGCGCATCGGCACCAAAATCGCCTTTCCCGGCGAACTGACCCGCATGGCGGCGGCCGCCCGGGCCGGGCGCGTGGCGGCGACCGCCATGGTCGGCGTCGCGGTGATGCTGCTGTTCGCCGGCCTGCTCGAAGGCATAGGCCGGCAGACGATCACCGGCGACGTCGCCCGCTATTCGATCGGCGGCGGCATGCTGGCGCTCTGGATCTCTTATTTCTACCTGTTCCGGACGGTGCGGCATGGCAACGGCTAGGAACCCTGCCGCGCTCGTGCGTCCTCTGGTCACGCCGGAGGGCGTGGACCTGCGCGTGAAGCTGGCGGATGCCGGCACGCGGGCTTCGGGATTCCTGCTCGACGTGGTGATCGTCGTCACCGCCGCGGTCGTGGTCAGCCTCGTCGCGATCTTCGGCCTGGGCGGACTTGGCGTCCAGGAAGCGGAGCCGCTCTTCATCGTCTGGATCATCTTCATCTTCCTGCTGCGCAACGTCTATTTCATCGCCTTCGAGGCGGGACGGCGGGCGGCGACGCCCGGCAAGCGCCTGGTCGGTGTCCGCGTCGCTTCGCGAAGCGGCGCCGGTCTCACGCTCGACCAGGTCATCGCGCGCAACCTGATGCGCGAGATCGAGGTGTTCCTGCCGCTGTCGATCCTGGCCGCGCGCGGCGGCGCCGGCGTCGCCGACACGCTGTCGACGATCTTCGGCCTGGTGTGGGCGCTGCTCTTCTCGCTGTTTCCGCTGTTCAACCGCGATCGGCTAAGGATCGGCGACCTGCTTGCGGGAACCTGGGTGGTCGAAGCGCCGAAAGTGGCGCTGGTCGAGGATCTTTCGCTGCGCAAGGATCCGGTCGCGGCCCGCTTCCAGTTCAGCGCGGCACAGCTCGACGCCTACGGCATCGCCGAGCTGCACAAGCTCGAGGAAGTGCTGCGCCGCGACGACTATTTCGCGATGAAAGCGGTGGCGGAAACGATCGGCCGCAAGATCGGCGCCAAGGTCGAACCGGTCGATTCAAAGGCCTTTCTCACGGCCTACTATGGCGAACTCAGAGCGCATCTGGAGCGCAAGCTGCTGCTCGGGAATCGCAAGGCGGATAAGTATGCGCGGTAGGCGCTATTCTTTCTATAGCTACGACGTTAGGAATAAAAACAGACAAATTAAGAGAATGCCCATTGTTTGCATAAATCGGACCATCAATGCCTGGCCTTCAGCGAGTTTGCCTCTAAATCCTCTTTCATGATCGTCGTACTTTATATATCCATACATCATAACTACTGATACAATTATTAGAAAACCTCCTCTCATAACGTGACCGCTAGAAAAATACCCTTTTCCATATAATGTTACCCATCCCCCGATCCCGTTAATGATTAATATTGAAACGACGAACACGAATAGCAAAGTAAAGGCGAATAATGCCTTTATACTTCGTTGCAGACTGCTTCCCTCGTTCGTCATTACACGATCACGATCTGCTGCCTAGACCCTCGGCAACCAACGTCCCACTGACACCAAGCTCGACTTCCAGTGAATGCAGCTTTCGCCGAAGCTCGCCCTAGCCCACCCACTTTTCGTAGTCGGACACCAGCAGGTGCACCGGCGCCACATCCTCGTCGATGTTGGAGAAGCGGCCGATCGGCTCGCGGAAGACGTTGTCGGTGAGATCGTCATTGACCGTCGAGACCTCGCCGATCAGCACGTCCTTGCCCTCGGCCCAGAAGGCGTGCCAGACGCCGGGCAGCAGCGTGACGCTCTGGCCGGGGTCGAGCTTCAGGAGTCCGCCCGCCGGCAACCTGGTGATGGTGCCGTCGACCGGCACCGATACTTCGGCCTTCGGATCGATGCCTCCGTCGCGGTCGTGCATGAACAGTTCCAGCACCAGCTTGCCGCCGCCGCGGTTGATGATGTCCTCGGCCTTGATGTTGTGGCGGTGCATCGGCGAGAGCTGGTCCTTGCGCGAGATCATGATCTTCTCGGCATAGAGCATGCCCATGCCGAGCTTCATGTCCTCGTAGCGGCCGTTGCGGACGGTGAACAGGAACAGGCCAAGCTCATCAAACTTCTCCTGGCCGTAATCGGTGATGTCCCAGCCGAGGCGCGAGGTGAAGATGGCCGAAGAGTCGCCCTTGTGAGCCTTCATCTTTTCCGGCGACCAGTAGGCGAAGGGCGGCATGATGTAACCGAAGGAGCGGATGAAAGCGTCGGCCTCGCGGATGATGTCGTTGATTTTGGAGCGCTTCATGGTCCTGTTTCCTTCCGGCCGCTGCCTGCTGAAATCTGCCAATCCGAATAGCCCAATGCCGTTCCGCTGTCGACGCAAACTGACGGCTCTGGCCCGGTGACATCCGGCCGGATCAGGCCCATAACCTCCACCGGTCTTTTGATTTTTTGTGCATGTCTTTGTCCCGAAACCGGTTCCCACTTTCGGGAGACATGCTTTGAACGGTGATCTTCATGGCAAGCATAGACGACCTCGACACGCCGGCGATTTTGATCGATGCGGCCCGCGCCGAAGCCAACATCAAAAAGGCGCAGGCGCATGCCGATCGCCATGGGCTGAAGCTCAGGCCGCACATCAAGACGCACAAGCTGCCTTACTGGGCGAAGAAGCAGGTCGCGGCCGGCGCGATCGGCATCACCTGCCAGAAGATCGGCGAGGCCGAGGTGATGGCCGATGCCGGGCTGACCGACATTTTTCTGCCCTACAACATCCTTGGCCGCGCCAAGCTGGAGCGGCTGAAGGCGCTGCACGGCCGCGTCACGCTGTCGGTCACGGCGGACAGCCATGAGACGCTGGAAGGGCTTGCCGCTACGTTCACCGATGCCGGGCACCCGCTGCAGGTGCTGGTCGAGTGCGACACCGGCATGGGCCGCTGCGGCGTGCAGAGCCCGGCCGAGGCGATTGCGCTCGCAAAGGTGATCGATCAGGCCAAGGGTCTCGCCTTCGGCGGGCTGATGACCTATCCGGCCGCCGGCCGCGCCGCCGAAGCGGAGGCCTGGCTGATAAACGCCCGCGAGACGCTTGCCGCGACAGGACTGGAATGCCAACGCATCTCAAGCGGCGGCACGCCGGATATGTGGCGCTCAGGCGAAGACAGCGTCGTCACCGAGTATCGGCCCGGCACGTACATCTATCTCGACCGCTACCAAGTCGCCAAAGGCGTCGGCACTCTCGACGATTGCGCGCTGACGGTGCTCGCCACCGTGGTCAGCCACCCGACGCCGACCCGCGCCATTCTCGACAGCGGCAGCAAGGCGCTATCCTCGGATACACTCGGGCTCTCCGATTTCGGCGAGCTGCTCGGCATGCCCGGCGCCCGCGTCACCGGCCTCAGCGAAGAGCATGGCAATGTCACGCTCGCGGAAGGCGCCAAGCTTCGCATCGGCGAGCGTGTGCGGGTCGTGCCCGACCATTGCTGCGTGGTGACGAATTTGTTCGACCAGGTGCATCTCATCGACGGGGAAAGGGTGCTGGAAACACTGCCGGTGACGGCGCGGGGGCGGATGGGGTGAACGGGTTTGAAGCGCCTTCCCTTCTCCCCTTTGTTTGGACCGGGGACATCGCGAACAGGTGTGCGAGGACATCGCGAACAGTTTT
>NZ_JAVIJB010000045.1:0-48765 GCF_033977165.1 Mesorhizobium captivum | reverse complement strand
AGCCCCGTGCGGCCTAACGCTAACGCTGTCACCTATTCCCTGTCTCACAACAGGGGTGCAGTCCACTTGTACCTATTCCCCTATTCCCCTATCGAACCCGGTCGAGCGCCTTGTAGTAGAGGCCGACCATCGGCAGGAACCAGGGCTTGCCGGAATAGCCGGGAATGGCAGGCCACTCGAGCCCTTTCATCGGATTGCGGTCCTCGCGGCCGAGCATGGCATCGGCCATGATCATGCCGAGATGGGTCGAAAGCTGCGCGCCGTGGCCGGAATAGCCCATCGCGTACCAGACCCCGTCATGGTAGCCGGCCCGCGGAAAGCGGTCCTTGGTCATGTCGACCAGCCCGCCCCAGCAATAGTCGATCTCGACCTTGGCAAGCTGCGGGAAGATCGCGGCGAGGCTTGCCCGCAATATCTGTCCGCTCTTGGCGTCGGAGCGCTGGTCCGAGGTCGCCGAGAAACGCGCGCGACCGCCGAAGATCAGACGCTTGTCCGGCGAAAGTCGAAAGTAGTTGCCGATGTTCATCGAGGTCACGCATGTCCGGTTGCCCGGCATGGTCGCGGCAATCTCGGCGTCGCTCAACGGCCGCGTGGCGATGATGAAGCTGCCGACCGAGATGATCCTGCGGCGGAAATAGCCGAAATTCGGCGTCGTGTAGGCGCCGGTCGCCACCAGCACATTGTCGGCGCTGATCCGGCCGCGGGACGTTGTCAGCTCATGCCGTGTGCCGTTCTGCTTGCGATCCGTCACCCTGGTGTTCTCGTGGATAACGGCGCCGTGGCGGGCGGCGGCCGTGGCGAGACCCGCCACATAGCGGCCCATATGCATCATGGCGCTTTTCTTCGACAGCATCGCGCCATGGAAGGGCGGGCCGATCTCGGACTTGAGATCGGCCGCCGACAGCAGCGCCGTGTCCGGATCGACCTCGGCATGGACGGCCTCGAAATTGCGGGCGATCGCTTCGAAATGCTGCGGCTTGGAGGCGAGCTTCAGCTTGCCGGCGCGGCGGAAATTGCAGTCGATGCCTTCCTCCGCGACCAGTGCTTCTATCGTGTCGACAGAATTGTCCAGCGCCCGGTAGAGCGCGATTGCGCATTCCTTGCCAAGCTCCGCCTTGGCCGAAAGGTAGCTGTGGGCGAGGCCGTTGTTCAGATGCCCGCCATTGCGCCCGGATGCGCCCCAGCCCACCCGCTCCGCCTCGAGCACAATCACCTTTGCGCCGGCCTTCGCCAATTGGCGCGCAGCGGCAAGACCGGTGAAGCCGCCGCCGATGATGGCGGCGTCACAATGCCCCTCGACCGGGCCTTGCGCCCCGCCGGAAAAGACAGCGGCGGTGTCGTGCCAGTAGGAGACAAGCTTCATCGGCAATCCGCCTGTTTCAAAGCCCGACCACGCCCGGCAAGCCGGAAATGTTGGCGATCTCGACATAGCCGTAATAGGGGTTGGCCGGTTCGTGGCCACGGTTGACCCAGACCTTGTTCTTGATGCCGAGATCGTGCGCCGACATCAGGTCGTAGCGGAACGAAGACGAACAGTGAAGGATATCCTCCGGCCCGCAGCCCAGCCTGTCGAACAAGTATTCGAAGGCCTTGAACCGAGGCTTGTAGGCCTGCGCCTGCTCGGCCGTGTAGACGGCATGGAACGGCGCGCCGAGCTTCTCGACATTGGACATGATCTGCGCGTTCATGGCGTTGGAGAGGATAACCAGCGGGATTTCCTTGGCGACCTTCGCCAGGCCGGCCGGAACGTCCGCGTGCGGCCCCCAGGTCGGGACACGCTCATAGACCATCCTGGCGTCGTCGGCACTGAAGGCGACGGCGTTGCGCTTGCAAGCGCGCTCGAGCGCGTTGTGGATGACGTCGGCATAGGGCTTCCAGTCGCCTAGGATCTCATCGAGCCGGTACGCCGCGAAGTTCTTGATGAACTCCTGCATGCGCGGCTCATCCAGCCGATTGCCATAGAGGTCGCGCGCCGCTTCCGCCATCTGGAAATTGGTCAACGTGCCGTAGCAGTCGAAGGTGATGTATTTGGGCCTGAAAGAAGCCATGTCCGTCGATCTCCGGTGGAAGCACATCCGCGTTGGGATGTCTTTCATCATAGGCCGGCAGGTAGCGAGCCACCTGACCGAAATGGCCGTTCCGGAAGCAGAAAGTTCCGTATCCGCCGTCCGGTTCGGCACGCTGTAGCATCTTGCCTGTCGATGGCAGTGCAGTACCGCGCCGTGCAGCGCATGTGCCGGAAGCAGTGCCAGCACAAGATGCGGCGCGCGCCCCACGCTACGGCGAAAGATACCGCCGAAGCCGAAACCTTCAGACGATCTGCGGCGCGCCGATAGCCGAGACTTGGGGCAGACGGAAGGATGCTCCATGCAGCAGGGCGAGATCGAACTCCAGGACTTCGGGCCGGACCATATCGAGGGCGCGGTGGAGCTTTCTCGCCAGGAGAATTGGCCGCATCGTCCGCAAGACTGGCAGATGGCGCTGCAGCTCTCCAGCGGCGCGGTCGCGCTCGACGACCAGGGCCGGGTCGCCGGAACCATCCTGGTCACGCCATACGGTGCGGACTGCGCCATGATCAACATGGTGATCGTCGACAGGAACGCGCGTGGCAAGGGGCTCGGGCGCCGGCTCATGGAACAGGCCTTCGCCCTCGCCGGGGACCGTCCGCTGCGGCTCGTCGCGACGGCCGACGGCATGCCGCTCTATCAGAAGCTGGGCTTCGTGCCCTCGGGCACCATTCTGCAACATCAGGGCAGGGTGGCAACGCTTCGCGCGCCTGGCGGCGTGGAAACGGCAAGCACCGGCGATCTGCCCGAAATCAAGGCGCTGGACCGCGACGCCTATGGCGCCGACCGTGAAGCCTTGATCGATGTGCTGGCCGAGCGCGGCCAATTCGCTGTCATCCGCCGCAATGGCGCCATCGAGGCCTATGCCGCGATCCGCCCGTTCGGACGCGGCGAGGTGATCGGTCCGGTCATCGCGGGAAGCGCTGACGCCGCCCAGGCTCTGATCGGCTTCTTCGCCGCGTCGCGCCCCGCCGCTTTCCTGCGCGTCGATACCGACAGCAGGACCGGCATCGCCGGCTGGCTCGCGGAAATCGGCCTCGCCCATGTCGGCGGCGGCGTGGCCATGGACCGTCCGCCCAAGAAAGGCGCCGAACAGGCCAGGCCAAAAGTTTACGCCCTCGCCAACCAGGCGCTCGGCTAGAGCCGGATGATTTCAGGTCGAGTCGACCTGAAATCTGAATCCGGCTCTAAATCAAAGAGATAGAGCATGATGTCGCCCGAAAACCGCTCGACACTTATCGGCATCTCGCTCTAGTCCGGAGGACAACAATGCTTGCCAATTCCCTGATCGAACTCGATCGCGCGCATCTCATCCATCCGGTCTCCTCATATCGCGGCCACGAGGCGCTCGGCGTGCGGGTGCTGAAATCGGCGAAGGGCGCGACGGTGACCGATGCGTCCGGCCGGCAACTCCTCGACGGCTTCGCCGGGCTGTGGTGCGTCAACGCCGGTTACGGCCACGACAGCATCGTCGAGGCGGCTGCCCGGCAGATGCGCGAGCTTCCCTACGCCACCGCCTATTTCGACCTCGGCTCGGAACCGGCCATCCGGCTCGCCTCGGAACTGGCCGATCGCGCGCCGGGAGACCTCAATCACGTCTACTTCACGCTCGGCGGATCGGACGCGGTCGACAGCACGATCCGTTTCGTCCGCTACTACTGGAATGCGAAGGGTGAGCCGAAACGCGACCAGTTCATTTCGATCGAGCAGGGGTATCACGGGTCGTCGGTGGTCGGCGCGGGGCTGACCGCCCTGCCCGCCTTTCACGCCGGTTTCGGCATTCCCCTTGATTGGCAGCACAAGATCCCCTCGCCTTACCCCTATCGCAACCCCGTAGGCGAGGACGGGAACGCGATCATCGCCGCCTCGCTCGCTGCGCTGAAGGCCAAGATCGAGGAAATCGGGCCGGAGCGGATCGCCGCCTTCTATGCCGAGCCGATCCAGGGCTCGGGCGGCGTCATCGTTCCGCCGAAAGGCTGGATCAAGGCGATGCGTGAACTCTGCCGCGAACACGGCGTCCTCTTCATCGCCGACGAGGTGATCACCGGCTTCGGCCGCACGGGACCTTTGTTTGCCTGCACCGACGAGGATATCGTTCCCGATTTCATGACGACGGCGAAGGGGCTGACCTCGGGCTATGTCCCGATGGGCGCCGTGTTCATGGCCGATCATGTCTACAATGTCATCGCCGATGGCGCGGGCGCTTCCGCGGTCGGCCACGGCTACACCTATTCCGCCCATCCCGTCAGCGCCGCCGTGGCGCTCGAAGTGTTGAAGCTCTATGAGGACGGCCTTCTCGAGAACGGCGCCAAGGCCGGCGCGCGCCTGATGGCGGGATTGACGGCCTTGAGCGACCACCCGCTCGTCGGCGACGTGCGCGGCCGCGGCATGCTTGCCGCGATCGAGCTGGTGGTCGACAAAAAGAAGAAGACGCCGCTTCCCGCCTCGGTCATGCCGGCGCGGCGGGTCTTCGACAGGGCCTGGGACAACGGCCTCATCATCCGCGCTTTTGCGCACGGCGTTCTTGGGTATGCGCCGCCGCTCTGCTGCACCGACGGCGACATCGATGCGATCGTCGAGCGCACGCGCCGGACGCTTGATCAGACGCTGGACGATCCTGATGTCCGCAAGGCCCTTGCATGAAGGGCGGCGAATTTTTCGCATCTCGAAATATCGCCGGGGCAGACGATTTCGCAATTTTGTGCCGCAGCCCCGCGCCTTTTCGGCGAATCCAGCGCGGGGGAAGTGCCAGACTGCTTTTAAAGACAAGGCCAGAAAGCCCGAATTTCCGGGCTTTTGAAGAAGGTGAACGCCCTGAGCAGCACGGAATTTTGTTCTGTTCAGCACCAAGCAATTCAGCCGCGCGCAGAGGAGAGCTAGTTCTTGGCCAGGGCCTTTAGCGAATTCAAATACATGACCTTCGATGTGGTCGGCACGCTGATCGATTTCGAGGGCGGCATAACGAGCTGCCTGGCCGGGATTGCCGCCGAGGCTGGTGTTGCCGTCGACGGCGAAGAAGCGCTGGCCCTCTACCGACAGGCCCGCTACATGCCCGACGCGGGCCTGTTCCCCGACGATCTCGCGCGCGTCTACATGGTTATCGCGCCGAGGCTCGGCCTGCCGGCCGAGGAGAAATACGGCGTCCGCCTGCGGGATTCGCCCAGCACCTGGAAAGGCTTCCCCGACAGCGCGGCGGCATTGGCCGAGCTTGCAAAGTCTCACAGGCTGATCGCCATGACCAACGCCCGGCGCTGGGCGCTCGATCATTTCGAGAAGCAGCTCGGATCGCCCTTCTTCGCCACCTTCACCGCCGACGATACCGGCACGGAGAAACCGGACCCGGTCTTCTTCCAGAACGTCTTCGATTTCGTGGCGTCCTTCGGCGACAGCAAGGACGACATCCTGCACGTCGCGCAAAGCCAGTATCACGACATCGGCATCTCCCGGGCTCTCGGCACGACCAATTGCTGGATCGAGCGCCGTCACGCCCAGAAGGGCTATGGCGGCACAATCGAGCCCGAGCGCTTCACCGTGCCGGACTACCACTTCACCTCAATGGCTGCCTTGGCGGCCGCCGTGCGGGAAAGCCTGAAGGAACGAACCTGAACCCAAGCCCGGAAAGCCGCAGCAAGACGAGCATACCGACCAAACCGACAGAAAGGGGAATGACATGACCGACAAGATCACCAACTGGACCAGTGCAGACGATGCCATGGTCGAAAATGCCATCCGCCGGGGCGCCAGCCGCCGCGAACTCCTCAAGATGCTGTTGGCCGGCGGCGCCGCGGTTGCCGCGGGCGGCGTGGTGCTTGGTCGCGCCACGCAGGCCGTCGCCGGCACGCCTGTTTCCGGTGGAAATTTCAAGGCGGCCGGTTGGTCGTCCTCGACGGCCGACACGCTCGATCCGGCAAAGGCGTCGCTCTCCACAGACTATGTCCGCTGCTGCTCGCTCTACAACCGTCTGACTTTCCTCGACAAGGACGGCAAGACGCAGATGGAGCTGGCCGAAAGCTTCGACAGCAAGGACGCCAAGACCTGGACCGTGAAGCTGCGCAAAGGCGTCACCTTCCACGACGGCAAGGACCTCACCGCCGATGACGTCGTCTTCTCGCTGAAGCGCCATCTCGACAAAGCGGTCGGCTCCAAGGTCGCCAAGATCGCCGCGCAAATGACCGGCTTCAAGGCGGTCGACAAGTCGACCGTGGAAATCACGCTCGCCGATCCAAATGCCGACCTGCCGACCATCCTGGCGCTGCATCACTTCATGATCGTGGCGGACGGCACCACCGACTTCTCGAAGGGCAACGGCACCGGCGCCTTCGTGCTGCAGACGTTCGAACCGGGCGTGCGTTCGGTGGTCACCAAGAACAAGAACTACTGGAAGTCGGGCAAGCCCTATCTCGACTCTTTCGAGTTCATCGCCATCACCGACGACAGCGCCCGCGTCAACGCCCTGATTTCCGGCGACATCAATTTTGCGGCCTCGATCAATCCGCGCTCGATGAAGCTGCTGGAGAGCCAGCAGGGTTTCGAACTGTCGAAAACGACATCGGGCAACTACACGGACCTCAACATCCGGCTCGACATGGATCCGGGCAGCAAGGCCGATTTCGTGGCCGGCATGAAGTACCTCGTCAACCGCGAGCAGATCGTCAAATCGGCCTTGCGCGGCCTCGGCGAAATCGGCAACGACCAGCCTGTATCGCCGGCGAACATCTTCCACAATCCCGACCTCAAGCCGAAGGCTTTCGATCCGGACAAGGCGAAGTTCCACTTCCAGAAGGCTGGCGTGCTCGGCCAGTCGATTCCCGTGGTCGCCTCCGACGCGGCAACATCGTCGATCGACATGGCGGTGATCATCCAGGCCGCCGGCGCGGATATCGGCATGAAGCTCGACGTCCAGCGCGTTCCGTCCGACGGCTACTGGGACAATTACTGGCTCAAGGCGCCGGTCCATTTCGGCAACATCAATCCGCGCCCGACGCCGGACATCCTGTTCTCGCTCCTCTACGCCTCCAACGCACCCTGGAACGAAAGCCAGTACAAGTCCGAGAAGTTCGACAAGATGCTCGTCGAGGCGCGCGGCCTGCTCGACCAGGCCAAACGCAAGGAAATCTACGGCCAGATGCAGACCATGGTCTCCGAGGAGGCCGGCACCATCATTCCGGCTTACATTTCCAACGTCGATGCCCTCTCCAGCAAGGTCAAGGGTTTGGAAGCGAACCCGCTCGGTGGCATGATGGGCTACGCAATGGCGGAATACCTCTGGCTCGAAGCCTGAGACGCGCTTGCCGGGGACCGGTACGCCGGTCCCCGGCATTGCATTGCGCAAGATTGTTTGGCCGAACGCAACCGCAGGGAGCTTCCATGAAGTCTGGGGTTTTAAACCTCGTGCTGAAGCGGTTGGCGGTCGCGGTCGTCACCCTTCTGATCGTTTTGTTCGCCGTGTTTTTCGCCACCAGCATGCTGCCTGGCGACACGGCGTCGATCCTGCTCGGCCAGGCGGCGACCCCCGAGGCGGTCGCCGGCCTGCGCGAGGCCATGCATCTCAACGATCCGGCGATCCTGCGCTTCCTGCGCTGGCTTGTCGGCCTGCTTCACGGCGATCTCGGCACCTCCTATGCCAACGACATGCCGGTCGCGGCGCTGATCGGCGGGCGCTTCGTCAACACCATGAAGCTCGCCGGCATCACCACGCTCATCTCGGTGCCGCTGGCGCTGACGCTCGGCATCACCGCCGCGATGCTGCGCGGCTCCCTCTACGACCGCACCGTCACCGTCCTTTCGATCGGAGTCATCTCCGTGCCGGAGTTCATGGTGGCGACGCTGGCGGTCCTGCTCTTTGCCGTCTATCTCAGATGGCTGCCGGCGCTGTCCTCGGTCAACGAGGCGCATTCGCTGACCGACATTGTGCGCATCTATGCGATGCCCGTGATCACGCTCACCTTCGTCATCTCCGCCCAGATGATCCGCATGACCCGCGCCGCGGTGATCGAAACGCTCTCCACGCCCTACGTCGAGATGGCGCTTCTGAAAGGCGCCTCGCGCAGCCGCATGGTGCTGAGGCACGCGCTGCCTAACGCGCTCGGGCCAATCGTCAACGCGGTCGCGCTCTCGCTGTCCTATCTGGTCGGCGGTGTCATCATCGTGGAGACGATCTTCAACTATCCCGGCATCGCCAAGCTGATGGTCGATGCGGTCGCGACCCGCGACCTGCCGCTGATCCAGAGCTGCGCGATGATCTTCTGCCTCGGCTATCTCCTGCTCATCACGGCCGCCGACATCATCGCCATCATGTCCAATCCGAGGCTCAGATGACCATGGCGCGCGCGACATCCTCAACGCGGTCCTTCCTGGGCCACAGCTACAACCTCGTGGGCGTCGTGTCCTCGCTGGTCATCCTGGCGTGGACGCTCGTTGCGATCTTCGCGCCTTACATCATTCCCCATCCGATCGGCGATATCGTCGATGACGATTATTTCGGCCCGATGCGCCAAGGGCTGTGGCTCGGCTCGGACTATCTGGGCCGCGATATGCTCTCGCGAGTTCTGATGGGCGCGCGCTACACGGTCGGCATATCGCTCGCCGCCGTGTCCATCGCCTGCTTCTCGGGCGTCGTGCTGGGCATGATCGCGGCCGTAACCGGCGGCTGGCCCGACACCTGCCTCAGCCGCTTCCTGGATGCCATGAACTCCATCCCCAGCAAGCTGTTCGGCCTTGTTGTCGTCGCCGCGGTCGGCTCGTCGATCCCGGTGCTGATCCTGACGCTCGCCGTCATCTACATTCCGGGCGCCTACCGGTTCGCGCGGGCGCTCGCCGTCAACATCAACACGATGGATTTCATGACCGTCGCCCGCGTCCGCGGCGAGAGCACGGTCTATCTCATCGGTTCCGAGATCCTGCCCAACATCATCCGCCCTGTGCTCGCCGATTTCGGCCTGCGCTTCGTCTTCATCGTGCTCTTGCTCTCCGGCCTCTCCTTCCTGGGGCTCGGCCTGCAGCCGCCTTTAGCCGACTGGGGCGCGCTGGTGCGCGAGAACATAGGCGGCCTGCCCTTCGCGGCTCCCGCCGTCATCGTGCCTTCGCTGGCGATCGCCAGCCTCACCATCAGCGTCAACCTGCTGATCGACAACCTGCCGCAGAAGATCAGGGACCGGGACGCATGAGCAATCTCGTCGAGGTCAGGAATCTGCGAATCGAGGCGACGACCGACGCCGGACGTCTCGTCGAAATCATCAAGGGCGTCAGCCTCGACATCCCCGACGGCGAGATCGTCGCCCTGATCGGCGAGAGCGGCTCAGGCAAGACGACAGTCGCGCTCTCGCTCATGGGTCACGCACGGCCCGGCTGCCGGATCGCAGGCGGCGAGATCAACGTAAGCGGAAAGGACATGGCTGCGCTTTCCGAAAAGGAACGCGCCAAATCACGCGGCACCGA
This sequence comes from Mesorhizobium captivum, assembly GCF_033977165.1. NCBI lineage: Bacteria > Pseudomonadati > Pseudomonadota > Alphaproteobacteria > Hyphomicrobiales > Phyllobacteriaceae > Mesorhizobium > Mesorhizobium captivum. The sequence continues at coordinate 39,262 of NZ_JAVIJB010000045.1, read as the reverse complement.
CATCGCCTATGTTCCGCAAAGCGCCGCCGCCGCCTTCAACCCGGCTGCCACCATCATGGACCAGGTGATCGAGGTCACGCGCATCCACAAGCTGATGCCGCCCGAGCGGGCGCGCCGGCGCGCGGTCGAGCTGTTCAGGGCCTTGTCGCTGCCGGACCCGGAGGGGATTGGCGCCCGCTATCCGCACCAGGTTTCGGGTGGGCAATTGCAGCGGCTGGCGGCGGCCATGGCGCTGATCGGCGATCCCAAGCTGGTCATCTTCGACGAGCCGACGACGGCACTCGATGTGACGACCCAAATCGACGTGCTGAAGGCGTTCAAGTCAGTCATGCGCGCTGGCGGTATAGCAGGTGTCTACGTCTCCCACGACCTCGCGGTCGTCGCCCAGATCGCCGACCGCATCGTGGTGCTGAAGGGCGGCGAAGTGCAGGAGACCGGCACGACGGCTGAAATCCTTTCGGCTGCCAAGCACCCCTATACGCGGGAACTGCTGGCCGCCTTCGAACCGAAACCAAGGCAGACGCAGGCGGATGGAGATTCGGGAGCTAAGCCGCTGCTTCGCATCGACAATCTGACGGCCGGATACGGACCGGTGAAACCTGACGGGCGGCCGGTTATCCGCGCGGTCGAGTCCGTCAGCCTGGTCGTGGAGAAGGGGCGCAATCTCGGCGTCATCGGCGAATCCGGCTGCGGAAAATCGACGTTGGCGCGAGCGATCGCCGGCATCCATCCGGCGGCCTCCGGCGACATCGTCTTCGACGGCAAGACACTGGAGCGCGCCGCCGGGAACCGAAGCCGCGACCAGCTGCGCGAAATGCAGATTGTGTTCCAGTATGCCGACACCGCGCTCAATCCGGCCAAGCCTGTCGAGGACATCATCTCGCGGCCGCTGGCCTTCTATCACCGGCTGGACCGGCAGGCGCGCGCAAAGCGCGTCGACCAACTGCTCGACATGGTGCGGCTGCCGAGGGCGCTGCGCTACCGACGCCCATCGGAGCTTTCGGGCGGCCAGAAACAGCGGGTGAACTTCGCGCGCGCTCTGGCGGCCGACCCCAAGCTCATCATTTGCGACGAAATCACCTCGGCGCTCGATACGGTGGTGGCGTCCGCCGTGATCGATCTGCTCAAGGAGCTGCAGCGCGAGCTGGGTTTGTCCTACATCTTCATCAGTCACGACCTCTCGGTGGTCGAGGCCATCTGCGACCAGATCATGGTGATGTACAATGGGGAGCGGGTGGAGCAGATCACGCCCGACAAGGTGAAGGCGCCCACCCACCCCTATTCCAAGCTTCTGTTCTCCTCCGTGCCGAAGCTCGACCCAACCTGGCTCGACGGCCTCGTCCGCGACCCCGAGCTCGTCAGCCAGTACGGCCACCGCTAGCGCTTGTCTCCCGAAAGCGGAACCAGTTTCGGGACAAAGACATGCGCAAAATCAAAGTGCTACAGCGGCCGAGCCTCACATCGGAAACAGGCTGGGCAGCGGCATGTGCGCCTTGACGATGGGAGACTTCAGCACCACGAACGAGAAATACTTGTCGATGCCGATATCCATGTCGGTCAACCGCTCCATGATCGTCTGGTACTCGCCGATACCGGCGGTGACGAACTTCATCAAATAATCGTAGCCGCCCGACACGAGATGGCATTCGATGACCTGGTCGATCTTCTCCACGACGGCGAGAAAGCGGGCGAAGTCCACCTGGCGATGGTTCTTCAAGGTGATCTCGGTGAACACGGTCAGCGTCTGGCCGAGCTTGCCGATATTGACCTGCGCCGAATAGCCTTCGATGTAACCTTCCGACTGGAGCTTCTTGACCCGCATCAGGCATGGGCTGGGCGACAGGTGCACCAGCTCGGCCAGTTCCACATTGGTGATACGGCCGTTCTTCTGCAATTCGTACAGAATCTTGATGTCGATCCGATCGAGTTTCACGGCCGTCTCCACAGAACGCATGCCACAGCACAAAATGCTGTCTTGCCAATCACCATCGACACTATCACAGCCCACCGGCCTGTGCATCAGAGCGGATACCGCTTTGAGACGCATCGGCTCCCGATTTCAACCGGGCCGCCGGAATAAAATTCTGCTTCAGCCCCAACTGCGGCAGCGGCTGCCTGCACAACGCGCTAGATTGGCGCTTCAAGGTGGAGAGACCATGCGCGCGCCGCTGCAGCAAATCGAAACATCCGGCGAACTGCCGCAATCCGCGGACGCGGTGGTGATCGGCGGCGGCATCGTCGGCGTCTTCGCTGCCTATTACCTCGCAAGGCGCGGTATGAAGGTCGCGCTTGTCGAAAAGGGACGCATCGGCGCCGAGCAGTCTTCCCGGAACTGGGGGTGGTGCCGCCAGCAGAACCGCGATGCCCGCGAGCTGCCCATGGCGACACGAAGCCTGGATCTGTGGGAGCGCTTTGCTGCGGACACCGGCGAGGATACCGGCTTTCGCCGCTGCGGCCTGCTCTACCTCAGCAATGACGAGGCGGAACTGGCCGGCTGGGCGCGCTGGCGTGACTTCGCAAAGACGGCCGGCGTCACCACGCATATGCTCGACAGCATCGAGGCCAGCGAGCGTGGCCGCGCCACGGGCCGGACCTGGAAGGGTGGCGTCTTCTCGCCGACTGACGGCACCGCCGATCCGTCGCGTGCCGCACCCGCGGTCGCCCGCGCCATCCTCATGCTCGGGGGCAGCGTGCATCAAAATTGCGCCGCGCGCGGCGTCGAGACCGAGGGCGGACGCATGAGCGCAGTGGTCACCGAAAGCGGAACGATCCGGACGAAGCTGGCGGTCCTCGCCGGCGGCGCCTGGGCGTCCTCCTTTTGCCACCAGTTCGGCTTCTGCTTTCCGCAAGCGTCGGTCCGCTCCTCTATCCTGTCGGTCTCGCCCGGCGCGGAAGGCCTGCCGGATGCGCTGCACACGGCACGGATCTCGGCCACGCGTCGCGGCGACGGCGGCTATACGCTCGCCATAAGCGGGCGCGGGCGCGTCGACGTGACGCCGCAGCAGTTGCGCTTCTCCTCGCAGTTCCTGCCCATGTTCCTGAAGCGGTGGCGCAGCCTCGCGCCGGGCGGCTTGCAGGGCGTGCGCTCGGGGCACGAAACGCTGCAACGCTGGCGGCTCGACCGGCCGACGCCGATGGAGCGGATGCGCATCCTCGATCCGGTCCCGGACCGGGCGACCATCCGCCTGACCTTCGCCCGCGCGCTCGAGCTGCTGCCGGCGCTGCGCAAGACAACGATCAGCGCGGCCTGGGCGGGCTACATCGACAGCACGCCGGACGGCGTGCCCGCCATCGGCGAGATAGACCCAGTTCCAGGTCTCTTCCTGGCCGCCGGATTTTCGGGACACGGTTTTGGCATCGGGCCCGGCGCCGGGCACCTCGTCGCCGATCTGGTGACCGGGTCGGAACCGATCGTCGATCCGACATCCTACGATCCACGGCGGTTCGACGCTTCGGTCTGGGGGAAGGTCGCCGATTTCTAAGACGTGACCCTTGCCGAGTCTCCGGAATTGCATCAGCTTTCTCGGAGAAAGGCGCCGATAGGCGCCGGCCGGACAGGCGCCTGCCCGCGAAACCGGCCGACAGCGCCGGGCGCGCAGCCGGTCTGCGCCGCGACGAGCTCGACGGCGGCCAACTGACAATAGCGCCCCTGGCAGCGCCCCATGCCGACGCGCGACAACGACTTCACCCGGTTGGCCTCGCCACTCCCGAAATCCGCGCCCTCACGCACAGCTCCCGCAGTCACGTTCTCGCAGCGGCAGACGATCGCATCGTCGGGGAGTGCCCGCACCATCTCGGCTGGCCAGAGAAAGGCACAAGCCAGGCCACGGGCAAAGCGCTCGAGCCGCGCCAGCTTGCGCAGATCGGCGCTGACGGAAGGCGCCGGACGCCCAAGATCGGCAAGGCAGGCCGCCGCGGCAAGGCGTCCCGCGATCTCCGCGCCGTCCGCCCCGAGGAGGCGAACCCCATCACCCGCAAGGTAGACACCGTTGCCGGCCCGACCCATCTCGTCGGTCTTCGGCAGCCACTGCCGCCACTGCTCGTCGTAACTGAAGGCGCAGCCCGCCAGGTCGGCCAGATGCGCCTCCGCCCGCAGGTGCCAGCCCATACCTATCATGTCGCATGGGGTTAGGCGCTCCCGGCCGCGGGCATCGCGCCAGCGCAGCGCTGTGACGCCGGTCTCGTCCGCCTCGATACTGTCCAGCGCCACACCAGCGTGGTAGAGGCGGCCAAGCCGCGCCCGCAGGACCAGACCGCGCAGCGCGACGACCGGCCGGCCGGCAAGTCCCCGAAACCCCTGCGCCTGCTGATGCCAGGACGAAGTGTCGAGCACCGCAGCCACATCCGCTCCAGCCTTGACAAGCTGCGCGCCGACAAGTGTCAGCAAAGGCCCGGATCCCATCAGGACTATGCGCCGCCCGAGGGCTACGCCCTGCGCCTTGAGCGCGATCTGCGCCGCGCCGAGGCTATAGACGCCGGCGCTCTGCCAGCCGCGCACCGGAGCGACGCGGTCGGATGCGCCGGTGGCAAGGATCAGCCGGTCATAGCCGATCACCTGCACGCCGCCCTCCCCCAGCAGCTGGAGCCGACCCTCATGCACGGCGATGACGGAGCTTAGCGCGCAATGGGTGAGCCGCCCCTTCTCGGCCAACTGGTCGAAGAGCACATGCAGCGCGCGCGCCTTCGCCGCCTCCGAGCCATAGAGCTGTTTCTGCGTGCGGACGAAGCCGGCAGGCGGACGGCGATAGATCTGCCCTCCCGCACGATGTCCTTCGTCGATGACCACCGGATGGAGCCCGGCATCGACCAACGTCGCGGCGGCCCTTATGCCGGCCGGACCCGCGCCGACGATCACGACCCGCGGCGATGCGGCCTCGCTCACGGCCAGCACTCCGGCGGCGTCGTGCGCAGCCGCATGCCCTCGACGATAAGGGTTGTACAGGCACGCAGACGCGATCCCTCCTCCTGCCAGACCCAGCAATCCTGGCAAGCTCCCATCAGGCAGAAGCCGGCGCGCGACTCGGGTCCGAACTCCGAGCTTCGTAGAGCGTGCGCCGACGCCAGCATGGCGGTCAGCACGGTGTCGCCCGCAAGCGCGCCGCGCATTTCCCTATCGAGAAGGAACTGCACCTCTGCCCGTTCGCGCTCGGCCAGCCGGACGATGCGGCCGGACGGGGTCATTCCGCAGCCTCTCGCACCGGCCTCGGACGAGGCAGTTCGGGGAAGCGTTCGCAGACCGCTTCGAAGGCTGCCTGGACGCCCTCCGGCCCGGAGCGCCCCTTCATGCGCCGGAAGATCTCCGTCTTGGCGAAGAACCGCCAGTGGATCGGCAAGGCGTCCAGCAGAGTGTGGAGCCGGTCATAGGCAGCCGGCGTCCATTGCGCTTCGTAGCCGTCGCGCTCCGGACCGAAATGGAAATGACCGGCGGCTGGCACCTGCCCCGCGCGCAACCGATCCGTCGCTTGCGCGTCGACCTCGCCGCCGCTGAGGACGACGCCATAATCGCGCTCGGCCGCGGCCGCCGAGACATAGCCGCGCCGCACATCCTGGACGATCCGCCAGGCATCGCGCTGATGCGGATCGCCGCGCCCGCCGCCTCCAGCGGAGCGGATTTCCAGCACGTCGCCGGGCTGCAGGACCGCCGTGTCGATGTTGCCGAGCCGCCGCTCGTGCTCGGTCCCCGGATTGACGACCATGTCCGACAGGCCGGCCGCCTTGCCGCCGAGCACGCCCCAGGGACGAAAGAAGCTGCGATCCCGGTTACGCGCCGTGATCCTGGAGTCGGGGGCAAAGACGCGGAAGGCCATCTCGGTCGCCAGCCCGCCGCGCCAGCGGCCTGCGCCGCCGCTGTCCCGGGCGAGCCCGTACTTAACGAACTCGACCGGGGTTTCGGTCTCGGTGATTTCGATCGGCGTGTTCTTCAGATACGCGGCATCCGCGCCCGATCCGTTGGTGCCGTCGCGATGCGGCATCGCGCCGCCGCCGCCCACCACCGGGTTTACCGCCGCGATGACGCTCCGACTGGTCCGCTCGTCCGTGGTCATGACGTTGACGATGCAATTGTTGCCGGCCGGCGCCGCCGGCAGGCGTTCCGGCAGGGCTTGCGAGAAGGCGCCGAAGATGACCGAGCGCAGCCGGGCACAGGTGAGCGAGCGCATGCCGACGGCTGCGGGATAGACCGGGTTCAGCACCGAACCTTGCGGCGTGATGCAGGTGAAAGGCCGGGTAAGGCCCGTGTTGAGCAGGATCTTCGGGTTGAGCGTGTAGAGCACATAGTAGACGCCGACCAGCAGCATCGTGTGGCGCGGGTCGCCGCCCGAAGGCACGTTGAGCGAGGAGCCAAGCTGCGGATCGGAGCCGGTGAAGTCGAGGACCGCCTCGTCGCCCCTGATCGTCAGTGCCAGCTTCAGCCGGCAGGGATTGGCCTCGACCGAATCCTCGTCGGCATAGTCGGCGAATTCCCACCTGCCGTCGGGCATGGAGCGCAGCACGTCGCGCGCCTGCGCCTCCGCATGGTCGAGAAGAGCCGAAACGCCTTCGATGAAGCCGGCCTTGCCGAACTTCCTCACCATCGCCTGGATCTTGCGCTCGCCGGTGTTGAGCGCGCCGACCAGCGCCTTGATGTCGCCGATGTTGAGGTCGGGTTTACGCACATTGGTGCTCATGATCCTGAGGATCGTCTCGTCGAAGACGCCTTCCCTCACCAGCTTCATCGGCGGAAAGCGGATGCCTTCCTGATGGATTTCGGTGAGCGCGCGGCTCAGCGAAGCCGGCACCGCGCCGCCCATGTCGGTGTTGTGAATGTGCCCTCCGGTCCAGGCGACGATCTCGCCGTCGACGAAGACCGGCTTCCACAGATGTGTGTCGGGCGCATGCGTGGCGACGTGGCCGGAATAAGGATCGTTGGTGAAGGCGACGTCTCCGGGCCGATAGTCGTCGAGCATCGCGATCGCGCGGTGATAGGAAAGCCCTGGATACCAGGTGGCGCCAAGTTCCATCGGGACGGCGAAAGTCGCCCCTGAACGGTCCATCAGCATCACCGTGAAGTCCTGCGTCTCCTTGACGAAGGCGGAGTGCGCGGTGCGGTGCAGCGTGTGCGCCATGTTCTCTGCGGCCGCGCGGGCATGATTTGCCAGAACCTGAAGATTTGTCCGGTCGAACAAGGCGTTACTCCGCGAAGGTCAGCAGAAGGTTGAGGTGGCGGTCGACCCGTGCCTGCGTTCCCGCGGGAATAGCAAAGGTCGTGTCTTCCTGCACCACCACGGCGGGCCCGCGGAACGTGCTGCCGGGTACGAGCGTCTGCCGGTCGTGGAGGTCGACGGTCTCGACGCTCAGGCCCGTATAGACAGGAAGCCGGCGCGCCGGAACGGCCGGGGCGTCGATCTCGTCGGTCTGCGGGAAGGAGAGCGCCGGACCCGTGCCCACGGCGGACAACCGGACGCTCACAAGCTCTATCTCGCCCTCCGGATCGTGGAAATCGTAGAGCTGCTCATGCGTGAGGTGGAAGGCACGCTCGACTGCCTCCGCATCGCCATCGACCAGCCATTCCGGCGAAAGGACGACCTCGATCTCATAGCTCTGCCCGACATAGCGCATGTCGCAGGAGAGATTGAGCTCAGCGGCCGCATCGTGCCCCTGCGCCGCGAGCCAGCCGCAGCCCTCCTGCGCAAGCGCCTCGAAGGCCTCGCAGATCGCGGGAAGCGACGCGACCGACAGCGGACTGAAGATCGTGCGGATGAAGTCTCCGCGCAGATCGGCCACCAGCCCGCCCAGCGCCGACACCACGCCGGGACGGCGCGCCGCCATGACGCGCTTCATCCCGAGCTCGCGGGCAAGGAAGGCGCCGAGCATGGGGCCGCCGCCGCCGAAGGGCATCAGCGTGAATTCGCGTAAGTCGACGCCGGCGCGCGAGGCGAGTTTCTCGACCTCGACGAACATCTCCGACACCGCGATGTCGAGGATCGCCTGCGCGGTCTGCTCGACCGGGCGGCCGAGCTGCGCGGCAAGCTCGCCGACAGCGCGATGCGCCAGCCCGGTATCGATCCGGAGCTGGCCATAGGCCATCTCGCTGTGACCGAGCCACCCGCACACCACCATGGCGTCCGTCACCGTCGCCCGCTCGCCGCCACGGCCATAGCATGCCGGTCCAGGCGTCGAACCGGCCGACTCAGGGCCGACGCGCAGCACCCCTTGCGCGTCGACGCTGGCGATCGAGCCGCCGCCGACGCCGATCGAGCTGACCGACACGGATGGGATATGCAGCGGAAATTCGCCGATCAGCTCGCCGGTTCCGAACTGCGGCTCGCCGCCGATGATGAGCGCGAAGTCGGCCGAGGTTCCGCCGATGTCGAGGGTGAGAACCTTATCCTCTCCGGCCTGGCGCGCCAGCCAGGAGGCGCCAATGACGCCGGAGGCCGTTCCCGACAGCAGCATGTTCACGCAGGCGCGCTTGCCTTCGGCAGCGTTCATCAGCCCGCCGTTCGACTTCGTCAGCATCGGGCGTGCAGGCACGTCGCGATCCTTCAGCCGCTCTTCCAGCGCAGTCAGATAGCCTGAGACGCGCGGATGGACATAGCCATTGAGGATGGCCGTCGAGCTGCGCTCGTATTCGCGGATAACCGGCCACACCTCGGCTGAGGTGAAGACGAAGAGCTCGGGCGCAAGACGCGCGATCGCCGCCTTCACCGAAGCCTCCTGCGCGGCATTGCGCCATGAATGGAGGAAGGACACGATGATCCCTTGCGCCCCGTTCGCTTTCGCCGTCGCGACCGCCCTCTCCACCGCCGCCATGTCCGGCGCCTGCGTTTCGCTCCCATCGGCGTGCATGCGAGCCGGAATGCCGAACACCATGTCGCGCGAGATCAGCGGCTCCGGCCGCGAGCAGAACAGCGAATACATGTCCGGCATGCGAAGCCGCGCGAGTTCGATTACGTCCTCGAAGCCTGCATTGGTGAACAGCGCGAGCAGCGCGCCCTTGCGCTGGATGATCGTGTTGATGCCGACGGTCGTGCCGTGCACGAAGCGCGTCATACGGGTAGGGTCGAAGCCTTCGCGCTCGGCCAGAAGGGCAAGGCCCGTCATCAGCTCGGCGCCCGGATCTTCCGGCGTCGTCAGCACCTTCAGAGATGCGACCCGTCCGGAACAGGCTTCGAGCGCGCAGAAATCGATGAATGTCCCGCCGATATCGACGCCGACCTTCCAGTCGGCCCCATTCTGCGCTGCATCCGCGATGGCACCATCCATGACGCGTCCCTTCCTGTCTGCCGAACGAATGCTGGCACGACCGGATGGTCCGGGTCCAAGATGGATGACGGGTTAGGTTATAAGTCTTGCTTATACTCTTCCGTCTCGTTCGCCCAGGACAGCGGAGCATGCGGCACGGATTTGATCGCGCATCATCTCATCGGCCCGCGAAAGCGCCCGTGTCCGCGAGGTAAGCAACGCGATTGGAAATTCCGGTCCCGCCGCGAGCGGCCTGACGGCAAGCCCGGCAAACTGGTTCCACGGCAGCAGCGCGTCGACCAGGGCGATGCCCATGCCGGCCTGGACGAAGCCGATCGCGGAGATCGACACATCGATCTCGAGCGACGGCGAAAGCGCCACCCCCTGCGCGCGGGCCGCCTGGGCCAGTTCGTCGGCGGGACGGGTGTTCCCGCGATAGGATATCAACTCCTGCCCGACGAGATCGGTGAGTGTCAGCTCGGTCTTCTTCTGCAACGCGTGCCCGGCGGGCAGCAAGCAGGCGAAGCCGATGCTGCCCATCACCTCTGCGTCAATGTCGGGAGGCAGGCGATCGTCCATGGCCACGCCCAGGCTTGCATCGCCCGCGCGCAGCATGTCGATGATCGCGGCGATCGGCGCAATGTTGGAGCGCAGCAATATGTTGGGATGCTGCGCCCGGAATCTGGTGAATGCGCGCGGCAATATCGCCATGGCCGGCGGCGGCGAGGCCGCGACCCGCACCAGCCGAGTCCGGCCCAGCCGCAGGTCGGTAGTCTTGCGGCGAAGGCCCTCCAGCCCCGCCGACAACCGTTCGGCGTCTGCAAAGATCTCGAGCGCCTCCGGAGTAGGCCGCAGCCGGCCTTTCACCCGCTCGAACAGCGTGAAGCCGAGTTCGTCCTCGGTGTGGAGCAGGATCTGGCTGAGCGCAGGCTGAGAGATGTTCAGCATCCGCGCCGCGGCGGTCACGGTGCCGGCGCGCATGACGGCGATGAACACTTCGAGCTGCCGCGCCCGCATTGCTACTCCATAGGTAAAGCTTATGGCCTTTGTCCAAACCCATCTTTGACGCAATGCCGCGGCGCGAACAAGATGGGCAGATCGAAGGATCGGCCGCTCTGCGCTAAGGAACGACTATGGATGTGATCGTGCTGGGCGGCGGGCTGATGGGGACGGCGTCCGCCTATTTCCTCGCCAGTCGCGGCGCGCGCGTTACGCTGATCGAACGCAACCGCGTAGGGGCCGCAGCAACCGTCGCCTCCTTCGGCAACATCCGGCGCACGGGACGTCATCTGTCCCAGCTCCCGCTGGCCCATCGCTCGCTGAGACTGTGGGGCGAGGCCGAGAAAATGCTTGGGCGGGACGTGGAATTCCGCGCCACCGGCCATATCCGGCTGATCTTCGATGAAGGCGGTCTCGCCGACATGCGGACCTACGCCGAGGCGGCGCAGCCCTGGGGGCTCGAGCTGGACGAACTTGGCCCGCGCGAAATTCGCGCTCGTTTCCCCGGCCTCGGCCCCGACGCGATCGCGGCATCGTTCTCGCCGCAAGACGGCAGCGGCAATCCGCGGCTGATCGCGCCGGCCTTTGCCGACGCTGCCCGCAAGCTGAGCGCGGACATCGTCGAGGGAGCCGACGTCGAGACGATCAGGCACACCGGCTCTGGCTTCCTTGTCATCACTTCAAAAGGTTCATTCGCCGCCGAGTGCCTGCTCAACACCGCCGGCGCCTGGGGCGCGCGCATCGCCGCGCGGTTCGGCGAGGAGGTTCCGCTCGACGCCCGTGGCCCGCAGATGGGCGTCACCGAGCCGCTGCCGCATCGGATCTTGCCGGTAGTCGGCATCTGGACGCGCGACAAGGATTACGGCGCCTATCTGCGTCAGGTGGAGCGCGGCAACATCGTCTTCGGCGGCGCGGCCGAAAGGGTGCCGGTGGACCTCGATCCAGGCCATGCGGCGGCCGACCCCATGCGCCTGCCGGGCCAGCTCCGCGCCGTCGCACGGCTGCTGCCTTCAATCGCGCAGGTCGCGGTCATCCGCACCTGGTCCGGCTGCGAGGGCTACGTGCGGGACATGCTGCCGGTCATGGGACGCTCGGCGACGACGCCAGGCCTGTTCCACGCCTTCGGCTTCAGCGGACACGGCTTCCAGCTCGGCCCGGGCGTCGGCGACGCCATGGCCGAGCTCATCACGACCGGCCGTTGCGAGACGCCGCTCGACGATTTCAGGGTCGATCGCTTCAGCCGCGCCTGAAAAAGCGGCGCTGCCAGGAAATGGAAAGAGTTGGCTTCTATTCCACCAGGCGGGACGAACTCGAGCTGTTGACACCTGTGAGTGCGGCAATCACGGCAGCGGTGACCTCGGCGGTGTGCGCCGCGCCGCCAAGATCCGGACTGAGATACTCTCCCCGGCCGGTGACGGTTTCAATTGCCGCCATAAGGCGACGCGCCGCGGCCTGCTCGCCAAGATGGTCAAGCATCAGGCTCGCCGTCCAGAACGACCCAAGCGGATTGGCGACGCCCTTGCCGGTGATGTCGAAGGCCGAGCCATGAATGGGCTCGAACATCGACGGGCGCACACGCGACGGGTCGATGTTCGCGGTTGAGCCTATGCCCAGCGAACCACCAAGTGCTGCCGCCAGATCGGAAAGGATGTCGGCATGCAGATTGGTCGCCAGCACCGTGTCGATGCTCCCGGGCTTGTTGACCATGCGCTGGGTCATGGCGTCGACCAGCATCCAGTCGACGGTGAGGCCGGAGTAGTCTCGAACGACTTCGCGCACGACGTCGTCCCACAGCACCATGCCATGGCGCTGCGCGTTCGACTTGGTAACGACGGTCAGCAGCTTGCGCGGCCGCGACATGGCAAGATCGCAGGCAAAACGGGCGATGCGCTCGATGCCGGTGCGGGTGAACACAGCGACATCCATACCGACCTCGATCGGCAGGCCGCGATGCGCTCGGCCGCCGACGCCGGCATATTCGCCTTCGCTGTTTTCGCGCACGATCGCCCAGTCTATCTGCTGGCCGAGCTCAGGCCGCAGCGGACCGGTGAGGCCTGGCAGAAGGCGCGTCGGCCGCACATTGGCGTACTGGTCGAACCCTTGGCAGATGGCCAGGCGCAAGCCCCAAAGCGTGATGTCGTCCGGAAGGTTCGGGTCGCCGACCGAGCCGAAATAGATCGCGTCGAAGTCCTCGATCTGAGAGAGCCCATCCTGCGGCATCATGCGGCCGTTGCGGCGATAGTAATCCGAGCCCCAATCGAAGCGCTTGAACTCGAAGGCAAGGCCCGGCTCGACGGCAGCGAGCGCTTCCAGCACCTTGACGCCGGCCTCGACGACCTCCGGGCCGATGCCGTCACCGCCGATTACGGCGATCCTATGTAAGGACATTTTCTGCTTCCTTTTCGATGGCAGCGACGATGGCGCTGGTCATTCCTTCGGTGTTGGTGGTTCCGCGTATATCGCCCGTGCGCGTTTCGGGCCGCCCAAGCGCGGCGATCGCGGCCACGCCCGTCTACAATTGCGAACAGAGACGGTAGGCCTCATAGATCGACGAGTAGATATCCCGGCTGGCAACAGCGTCCCCGATGCGGTGCAGCTCGAACGATCCCGCGGTTGGGGGCTTCTTGCCCTCTTTCGCCCTCGCTCCGGTCATCAGCGCAATTTCGGTGACGCCGTTGTTGGAAGAGCGGACACGCAAGTCCTGATAGACGTCCTCGATGGGGACCGTGCCACGCTCGACTATGACTTGAGCCGCGCTCAATTCCGTCTCTGTGCCGGTAAGCTCATGCCGGAATCTGGCGATGATGCCGTTGCCTTGGCGCACTGCTTTGATCAGCCGGACGTCACTGACGACCCGGATGCCGAGTTCCGAGGTTCGTTTGCGGAAGCTTACCCTGTCTGGATAGGGAGTCTCGATCGCCAGCGTGTCGTCCGCGATGGCGAAAGTGACCGCACGCCCCAGGCGGGCGAGATGAAGGGCGCAGGACACAGCGGCCTGGCGTCCGGTCTCGTCATAGATGAGCAGATCGTCCTTCGCCGGTACGGCTCCGGTCAGCATGTCCCAGACGCTGTCGCAGTGTTCAGCGCCATCCAGCCGTTCCATGTCGGGAATGCCGCCCGTGGCGACGATCACTGTGTCGGGCTTGTCGGCAAGGACCATCTTCGCATCCGCATAAGCGTTGAGGCGGACATCCACACCGAGGCGGGTGAGCTCTTCGACACGCCAGTCGACGATGCCGATGAGATCCCTGCGATCGGGTGCGGAGGCGGCGATCAGCACCTGGCCGCCAAGCCGCGCTCCGGCTTCGAGCAGGGTGACGCTATGCCCGCGCTCGGCGGCAACCCGCGCCGCTTCCATCCCTCCCGGGCCGCCGCCGACCACGACCACCCGCCTCGGCGTTTCGGCCCGGTCGATGATGTGGCTGACGATCGTTTCGTGGCCGCTGGCCGGGTTGTGGACGCATTGGACCTTCTTGTAGAGGCAATAGGATGCGCCGACGCAGGGGCGGATGCGCTTCTCTTCTCCCCGTATCACCTTGTTGACGATATGCGGGTCGGCGATATGCGCCCGCGTCATGCCGACCAGGTCGACAAGGTTCTCGCGGATCGCATGCCGCGCCGTCGCTACGTCGCGAATGGCTGCCGCGTGAATGACGGGCAGCCTGGTTTCCCGCTTGAACTGTCCGACCAGCGGCAGGAACGGCGCGCTCCGGCTGAACATGCCAGGCATGTTCTGCTCGGCCAGGGCCAAGTCGGTGTCCATGCGGCCAAAGATGCAGTTGAAGAAATCGATATGCCCTTCCCGCTCGAACAGCCGGGCGAAGGCAAGGCATTCCTCGAAATCCGACCCATCCTCGACCGCCTCGTCGATCACGAACCGGATGCCGACGGCAAAGTCGTCGCCAACCGCCCGGCGGATCGCTTCGTGGACCATCAGGCCAAAGCGCGCGCGGTTTTCGAGCGAGCCGCCGAAGCCGTCCGCGCGCCGGTTGGTTCTTGGAGAGAGGAACTGACCGATCAGATGTCCGCCGGTGACCGTCTCGACGCCGTCGAGACCGCCGTCGCGGCAGCGCCTGGCGGCGCTTGCGTAGTCGCCGACGATCCTGCCGATGTCCGAGGCATCCATCTCCTTCGGAAAATTCCGGTTTCGCGTCTCGCGCACGCGCGACGGCGCCACTGGCGGGAGCCAGTTGCCGGCATAGGCCGTGGCGCGCCGGCCAAGATGCGATACCTGGCACATGACGGCGGCGCCGTGGCGATGGATTCGCTGCGACAGCGATTGGAGATGCGGGATGGTGCGATCGCTCGAAAGATCCAGTTGGCCGCCGCCCCAGCTGGAATCCGGCGACGTCATCGCCGAGCCACCCATCATGGTCATGGCGAGGCCACCGCGCGCCTTCTCCTCGTGGTAGCGCTGGTAGCGCTCGAGCGGCAGGCCGCCATCGTCCAGCATCGAAGCGTGGCTGGTGCTGACGACGCGGTTGCGCAGAACCAGTCCCTTGAGCCGGAACGGTTGAAGCAACGGATCCAGCGATGTCTCCCTACCCTTGGACTGCGGTGCCGCTAAGGTCACGTTCTGCTCCGAACCATTCATGAAAGTTATAGTCCGTCATTTGGAGAGCCGTAGAAAGATTGAAAATTCTTTGGGTAGCAATACGCTGAACGTATGGCTGGCTTCGCAAACTCGTTCCTTCCGCGCGTAGAATGGCTCGCATTACCGGCGTGGCGCTCAGACTGAGCACGGCGCGCATCAAAAATCGACGACAGGCGTGTCCGGCATCTGCTGTTCGAACAGTGTCCAGAACACGGAGCCCCGGGTTTCAGAGTACCATTGCTCGAAATCCGCAAGCGCGGCACGGATATTGGCGGATTGGTTCCCCTTCGTGTCGCGGAACATTGCCAGCGCAACCGGCGTAAAATGCGAGATCACTTCCGAGCGCGCCTCGCTGTCTGCATTCCAGCCGAGGCTCGTGCGCAAAGCGGCGAAGGCGCTCGCAACGGCGATATCCTCACTTTCGGCCGGGGCTATCGCATCGGCGATCATCTGCATGAAATTGAGCCGCCGGAAGGCAAATGCGCGGTCCTGTTCCAGAACTGCGATCTGCCTTGCCGCCTCGTGCCGGAAACTCGTCTCCACAGCTTTGGCGGACTCGGCGGCAGTCCTCAGTTCAAGCAGAAAGGATGCTGGCATTGCGTCATCTCCTCGGAAAGATCCGACAGCCAATTCTAAGAGGATGGCGGAAGAGAGTGGGAGTCGAACCCACCAAGGACCGGCTCGCGGCCCCTCCCGGATTTGAAGTCCGGACGCCCCACCGGGGACGATGCTCCTCCAGAAGCTTTTGCGATTGGCGGCCCACTGTCGTCCTGGCGGCGAAACAGGTCCAGCCGATGCTTGTTGACGCGACGCAGGTCACCGCGTCGCAAGGTGACGCCGTGCCGGTCGAGGAATTCGAGGATGTGGACAGCGACCTTGCGCCCGCTGCCCGCACTGTCGCGAAACTGCGCGACGCTGAACCGTCCGTCATGCTCGGCCGCCAGATCGCAGACGATCTCGACGATCTCGCCCAGCGCCGAGTGAAGGAAGAAGTGATCATGCGCAACCTCATGCACTATGCCGATGCGTCCGGAGAGCTTCAGGACCTTGCGGATTTCCGCTTCCGGCCGGGCAAGCTCGCTTGCGATGTCGCGCACTCTTGGGGGATGGAATTTCACCGGGCCAGCTAGCCGTGGCTCGATCTCGCGCCAGAGGGCCTCTTCCCTGGCCGCGAGGCGGACCTGATGTCCCGGAAGCCGTATCCAGGCGCCGTCAAGCTCGATCTGACCGACGCGGACCAGGTTTCGCGTCGCGGCAGCGAAGGCCGGCGCAGGAAGACAGGGATCAAGCTGAAGGCGCAGCTTTTCCATTCCGATACCCGGCAAATCCGGGTTGCCGGCATGAAAGGCCTCCAGGATTGAGCTCAGGTCGCGCCTGAACCGAGCCCAACGCATCGACGAGACCACGAACGGCGTCTCCCCGACGGAAATCGTGGCAAGGCCGAGACGATCGATCAGGCTTGCGACCTCGTGGGCGCCGAGGGCACGATCGCGTGCGAAGGCTGCGAGGT
This sequence comes from Mesorhizobium captivum, assembly GCF_033977165.1. Taxonomy (NCBI): domain Bacteria; kingdom Pseudomonadati; phylum Pseudomonadota; class Alphaproteobacteria; order Hyphomicrobiales; family Phyllobacteriaceae; genus Mesorhizobium; species Mesorhizobium captivum. Next base: position 22,937 of record NZ_JAVIJB010000045.1, on the reverse strand, counting down.
CCAGATAGCGGGGAGGCGTGTCGAGCAGCGCAGCGACGGCCTTTTCCGGAGCCGGGATGGCGGATGCTTCGAGCATGGCCAGCCGTTCCAGTGAGCGGCGTTTCCGGCTCGGACCTCTGAGGTCGATGAAACGTCCGCCGCCGATGGTTCGCTGCGCGGTGGTGTCACGCATCACATAGGCGTCGCCGGCCGCTGCGGCGATCGGGCTCTCCAAAACAATCTGAACCTTGGCCGCGCCGCCCGGCGCTATAGGCTGGTCGCCGAGAAGCACAATCCTGGCCCCGACCTCGGCAGCGGCGTGGTGGAGCCGCACCGGGAACCACTGCCCGATCGGCCTTGGCTCGCGGGGCAGCAGGCGCAACTCGGCGTCGATCCTGTCCGCCGGCGCATGAAGCGCGGGATCGAGGAGCATGTCTCCGCGGCGGATCGCCTCCTTGCTGACGCCGTCGCCTGTCAGACAGAGCGCGCAGCGGTCTCCGGCTCGGCCGCGCTCTGCCACGTGGTTCTGAGCGTGGATCGAGCGAATGCGCGCGGCAAGCCCTGGCGGGCTCACCACCACGCTGTTGCCTACGTCAATTGAACCTGAGAGGACGGTGCCGGTCGCGACAGTGCCGATGCCATGCAGGGTAAAGCAGCGGTCGACCGCCAATCGAAAGCGGCCCGCGGCTGAGCGCTTGGCAAAGCGCGATGCCTCCTCGGCCAGCAGGCGCCGAAGGTCATCGATGCCCTCGCCCGTGATGGTGGAGGCCGGGACAACCTCAGCCTCCTCCAAGGCGGTACCGGCAACGGCGGCGCTGATGTCCGCGGCAACGGCTGCGCGTCGTGCCGGGTCGGCCAGATCGCACTTCGAGAGCACGACCAGCCCCCGCCTGACGCCAAGGAGATCGACGATCGCCAGGTGTTCACGCGTCTGCGGCATGACGCCGTCGTCGGCCGCCACGACCAACAGCACGAAATCGATGCCGCTGGCGCCGGCGACCATGGTGTGAACGAAGCGCTCATGACCGGGAACGTCTATGAACCCGACGACGTCCCCGCTCGGCGTCGGAAGATAGGCGAAGCCGAGGTCGATCGTCATGCCGCGCGCCTTCTCCTCCTGGAGCCGGTCCGTATCGACGCCGGTCAGTGCCTGCACCAGCGCGGTCTTGCCGTGGTCGACATGTCCCGCCGTGCCGACGATCATGGCGCAGGCTCCTCGAGCGGCAGTGCGGCGCGCTGCTCGGCCTCGGCAATATCGTCCGCGGTGAGCGCGCCGCGCGGTGCGTCGATATACCGGCCTGCGAGAGCACTGCCGCCTGCCCGCGCACGCAGCAGCCATGTATAGGCTTCGACAGCGTCGGCGGGAACGCCGGCGCCGAGATGACAGGCGGCGCCGAGCATGGCCTGACCGTCCGCGTCGGCGCGCAATGCCGCCTTGCGCCACCAGCGGACCGCTTCGGCAGGATCGCGCGGCACGCCGAGCCCATCGTGATAGAGCATGCCGACACGGGTCATCGCCGATGCGATCCCTCGCCCGGCGGCGGCCTGCGCCCAGCGCCGCGCCTCGGCAATGTCGGGCTCGATCACCTCACCCTCGAGCAGCATCCAGCTCAGCATGTCCTGCGCCGGTCCGTCGCCTTGCTCCGCCGCGGCCCGATAGAGCTCGGCCGCGCGGCGGTAATTCTGCTCGACGCCTTCGCCACGGAAACAGAGCGAGGCGAGGTTCCGCTGCCCGACCGGATCGCCGGCTTCGGCGGCCAGCGCCAGCCAGCGAAAAGCAAGACTGCAGTCACGCTCGACGCCGAGCCCCTCGGCGAAGCAGGCGCCGATATTGTTTTGGGCGCGAGCCGATCCGGACCGCGCCAGCGGCTCCCAAATGCCGAGCGCTGTGGCGTAGTCGCCCCGTTTGGCAGCCTCGAGGGCCGCGGCCGACTGGTCGGCCGCAGATGCCGGGGCGGCCTTGCGCGCGAGATGATCAAGCCATCGCACCGCCGCTGCCTCCCGGAGAGAAGTTTGCGAGATTGGCCACAAAACCGGCTTCGTCTTCAAGGCAACGCAGGTCAAGCACGAGCGCCCGCTTTTCGACGCGCCCGATCACCGGAACAGGCAGCGCGCGCAAGGCGGCTGCGAGTGCTTCCAGGGCCTGACCGCTGCCTGAATGGGGGCTAAGAGCAAGCCCGGCGCTCGGCAAGGTATCGAGCGGCATTGCACCCGATCCGACCTGGCTGCGGCACTCCGTCACTTGCACTATAAATTGATCGCCCAGAGCGTTGGAGAGCAGGGGAGCCAAGCGCTGGGCCTGCGCGGCAATATCGACGGCGAGGCGCGCGAGCAGCCTGAGCGTCGGCAAACGCTCGGCCAGGCGATCCGGGTTGCGATAGAGCTTCAGCGTCGCCTCCAGCGCGGCCAGCCGGAGCTTGTCGACGCGAAGCGCCCGCTTCATCGGGTTTCGGTTGACCTCGGCAACAAGATCCTTCCTGCCGACGACGAAACCTGCCTGCGGCCCTCCGAGCAGCTTGTCGCCCGAAAAAGTGACGAGATCGGCGCCGTCCGCGATCGCCTCGCCCACGGTCGGCTCGTGCCTGAGGCCATATTGGGTAAGATCGATGAGCGTACCCGAGCCAAGATCGTGAACGAGAGGCACGCCGCGCTCCCTGGCGATTGCCGAAAGCTCGCGCGCCGGCACCTCCGCCGTGAACCCCTCGATCCGGTAGTTTGACGTGTGCACCTTGAACACGAGTCCGGTTGCCGGACCGATGGCCGACAGATAGTCCCTGGGATGCGTACGGTTGGTGGTCCCGACCTCAACGAGCTTCGCTCCCGCGCGGGTCATGATGTCCGGCATGCGGAACGCGCCGCCGATCTCGATCAGCTCGCCACGCGACACGATCGCCTCGCGGCCAAGCGAGAGCGTGTTGAGGACGAGGAGGACCGCGGCCGCGTTGTTGTTGACGATGGTCGCGTCCTCGGCCCCCGTGAGCTCGCATATGAGCATGCGCAGATGATCGTCGCGTTCGCCGCGTCTGCCGGTCCCGATATCGAATTCGAGCGCCACTGCCTCGCGCATGGCGGCGCGCATTGCCTCGGCAGCTTCGTTCGCGATGAGCGCACGGCCGAGATTGGTGTGCAGCACAGTGCCGGTCAGGTTGAAAACCGGGCGCAGCGATGGGTGCTCGGCGGTCTTGAGCCGGACAAGCGCGTCGGCGGCGATGTCGCACGGATCAGGCACCGCGGCCCCGGTGTGCCACACTGCCCGCGCTTCTTCGAGCACATCGCGGATGGCGCGCGTCGTGGACTGCTGCCCGAAGCGCTCGACCGCCGCAGCCGCGAGCGGCGTCTTCAGCACCCGATCGACTGATGGGAGATCGCGCAGGCGAGTTGCGGGCAGATCGGACATCGCACCCTCAATAGCCGATCAGGAACGGGTTGAACGATCCGCGGCGATAGCCGGTTTCGCGCACGAGCATGTCGAGGCCAAGCGTTGCCACGTCATCGGCGATCGGGTCGAGACCGGGATCCTTGTGCTGATGCAGGATCTTCACATAGCAGCCGCAGGAATCGCAGGTCTCGGCCTTCACCGTGCCCGCCCCGCCCTCGATCTCCTGGTAGCCGATGCCCTTGGTCGAGCCGCACAACGTGCATTTGATGCGCACATAGTTCCACAGCGTGCCGCACAGCGAGCATGCGCAGAAGCGCGACCCATGAGCCCCCTGCCAGCCGACGATGATCGAGGATGCCGGCGGGCCTCCGCAGGCGGGGCATGCGCCCTCGCCTACCGGCACCAGCGCAGGGGCGTCGAGGCGGGCGGCGAGACGGGCGAAGTGAACCTGCAGCGCGGCGGCGGCATAGACGTGCTCGGCGAGCGCCTCCATCGGGATCGCGCCGGCCAGTACATTGCGCGCCATGCTGGCGCGCTTCGCCGGAGCGCCCTGCCTCAAACGGTCCAGCGCATCGGCCGCGGCGACCGGCTTCTCGATCTCCGACGCCGCGGCGATCAGGCGGTCGAGTGTCTCTACGGCCATGTCGAGCGCGAGGCTGTTGCGGTCGAGCGGCGGCATTCCAAAACTGCGCGCGCGCTCGCGCGCCGCGGCATCAGGCATCTCTGGCTCCGCCAGGCCCTCCTGACTACGGTGCTGCACATCGGCGAGAGCGGCAAGAAAGCGAAGATAGGGACCCAGCTCATGGCCTGCCGCCAGCGCGTTCCACCGCTGCGCGCGGCGAGAGAACAGACTTGCAGGCTCTGGAAGGCGGGCAAAGGGAGGGGCGGAGACCTCGCCTATGGCGGTGGGGTCGGAACCCGCCGGAATGATCTGTCTTGGCATTCGAGCCTCACGAACCGCACGGGTCACGTGGTTGCCTGACCGGCACAAAATCATGTGCAAACACAAAACTAGGGCGGGAAAGTCATCCGACCAGCGCCCGCTCTATTCGGCGGGCTTCGATCCCGATGATCCTGTTTCCTTGCTCGATTTGGTGACGAGCTCCCGCAGCCATTTGCGGTGATGCCGCCAGGCCCAGCCGCCGGTCACCCGTCCGCGCGTCATGGCGGGAATGGTGCCGCGCACCCAGATGGCCGAGTAGAAATGGACGATCCAGACGCCGATGATCGCCACCGCAGCTATGGAGTGGATAAGTATGGCCACGCGCTTCTGATCGATTGTCGTATACTGGGAGAAATATTGATCCCATGCCGCCAATCCGCTGGAGATGAGGATCACAATCAGCACCGACATTGACCAGAAGACGAGTTTTTGGCCGGCATTGTACTTGCCGACCTCGGGAACATTGTCCTCGTGGTTGGCCAGCACGTCGCGGAAACGGCCGAGCCACGTCCCGTCCTCGCGCCTCCACAGATTGGCCTTCCAGAATCGAAGGAAAAGTCCAAGGAAGCTGAAGAAGAGCACGACGCCGATCCAGGGATGGATGAAGCGTGTGAACTGTCCCCCGCCGAAAAGGCCGGACAGGAAGAACAGGCTCGGGTGGAACATCGCAAGGCCCGATAGGGCGAGCAGGATCAGGCTCGCCGCAGTGATCCAGTGGTTGATCCGCGCCCCCACCGTGTAGCGGTCCACGATCACCGGCTTGCCGGGATGTACCTGTTCGTTCGGCTTCACGTCATCGGCGCTCATGGCTGTCGCCTTCCGTCAACTCTTCGGCATGCTCCTCATCCGCCTCGGTTACCCTGTTCGGTCCCATGATCAAATGGTGGAGCAAGCCGACGCCGGCCGCCACGCCCAACACCGTGAGGCCCGCATATTTGGTCACACCTTTCCACGCCTCGACCAGCGGACTGATCCTCGGGTCCCTGGGCAGGCCGCTGTAGATCTCGGGCTTGTCGGCATGATGCAGCACATACATTACATGTGTCCCGCCGACGCCCGGCGGATCATAGAGGCCGGCATTGACGAAGCCGCGCGACTTGAGGTCCTTGATGCGGCCGTCGGCGTGCTGTTTCATCTCATCCTTGGTGCCGAACACGATCGCCTGGGTCGGGCAGGCCTTGGCACAAGCCGGACCCTGACCGACCGCCACGCGGTCGGAGCAGAGCGTGCATTTGTAGGCCGTGTGGTCGACCTTTGAGATGCGCGGGATGTTGAACGGGCAGCCCTTGATGCAGTAGCCGCAGCCGATGCAGTTCTCGTGGACGAAATCGACGATGCCGTTCGAATACTGCACGATCGCGCCCGGCGCCGGGCACGCCTTGAGGCAGCCGGGATCGGCGCAATGCATGCAGCCGTCCTTGCGGATCAGCCATTCGAGCTCGTTCGTCTCGGGATTGTCCCATTCGCTGTAGCGCATCAGCGTGAACATGTCCGGCGTCAGGTCGGGCGGATTCTCGAAGGCGCCGGCGAAGACGCCGACCTCCGGATGCGTGTCGTTCCACTCGAGGCAGGCGGTCTGGCAGGCCTTGCAGCCGATGCATTTCGAGACATCGATGAGCTTGGCGACTTCCGTCAGCTGCTTCTCGGGGGCAGGCACGGTCGACGCCGAGCGGCGGATGAGGTCCTTCTCGGAAAAACGCGAGGCTGTGTCCGTCGTCGAAGGATTGGGAAGGGGAGGAAACATCGTTTGATCCTCCTATGCTACCGGCCCTGGAGCGGGCTCGATATTGACCAGGAACGCCTTGTATTCCGGCGTCTCGATATTGGCGTCGCCGACAAAAGGCGTCAGCATGTTCGGACCGAAGCCTTTCTTTGCCGCTCCGGTGAAGCCCCAGTGCAGCGGTATGCCGACGATGTGAATGGTCTTGCCGTCGCAGGTGAGCGGCCTGATCCGCTTGGTGACCATGGCCTTGGCCACAACCGAGCCGCGCTTCGACCAGACGCGCACCCATCCGCCTTTGGTGATGCCTTTCTCGGCCGCTAGCTGTTCCGAAATCTCCACGAAGAACTCCGGCTGCATCACCGCATTGACGATGACGTGCTTGGTCCAGAAGTGGAAATGCTCGGTCAGGCGGTAGGAGGTCGCCGCATAGGGGAACTCCTGCGAAGCCGCTTCGGCGAACTGGGCCATATCGCCTTGGAACACGCGGGCTGCTGGATTGCCGCGGACCTTGGGCGCCACCGGATTGACGATCGGCGACTCGAACGGCTCGTAGTGCGCCGGGAATGGACCGTCCCGCATCATGCCCCGGGTAAAGAGGCGCGAGACGCCTTCCGGGTTCATTATGAACGGGCCGACCTGATCCGGCTTGGCAGTGGGCACGATGTCGGGCACGTCGTAGCCCGACCACTTGGCGCCGTCCCATTCGATCACTTTGCGGCTCGGATCCCAGGGTTTTCCGGTAAGGTCAGCCGAGGCCCTGTTGTAGAGGATGCGGCGGTTGGCGGGCCATGAGAACGCCCATTTCGAATAGAAGCCGGCGTCGTCCGGATCGGTCGTATCCCGCCGGGCCATGTTGTTGCCGTTCTCGTTGAAGCAGCCGGAATAGATCCAGCAGCCGCAAGCGGTCGAACCGTCGTCGCGCAACGCCGCAAAGGCCGGCAGCAGCTTGCCGGGCTCGGCCAGCACCTTCGTCGGATCCGCCGTGTCGGTCACCCTGGCGAGCGCCCTGCCGTTGATCTCCTGGGCAAGCTCCTCGGCCTTCGGATCGCTGGGATCGGCATAAGGCCAGGTGAGCTTGACGATCGGATCGGGGAAGGCTCCGCCTTCCTTGGTGTAGAGCTCCTTGAGGCGGAGATAGAGCTGCGCCATGATCCACGTGTCGCGCTTGGCCTCCCCGGGGGGCGTGCCGCCGGCCCAATGCCACTGCAGCCAGCGCCCCGAATTGACCAGCGAGCCGTCATCCTCGGCGAAGCAGGTTGAGGGCAGCTGGTAGACTTCCGTCTGGATCTGCGACGGATCGACATCGTTGTACGGCCCGTGGTTCTCCCAGAACCGCCCCGTCTCCGTGTCCAACGGATCCATGATGACGAGGAATTTGAGCTTCGAGAGCGACTCGATCACCTTCTTCTTGTTCGGAGCTGCCTGCAGCGGGTTGAAGCCCTGGCAGAAATAGCCGTTCATCTTACCCTGGTGCATCAGTTCGAAGGCACGCAGAAGATCATAGCCCGGCAGGTCGAGCTTCGGCAGGTAGTCATAGGCGAAGTCGTTCTCCGGCGTCGCCGCGTCGCCCCACATCGACTTCTGGAAGCTTACGAAGAACTTCTTGTAGTTCTGCCAGTAGCTCATCTGGTTCGGCCGCAGCGGCTTGAAACCGCGCGTCGACATATAGGTGGCGAGATCCGGCTCCTTTTGTGTCGGCAGCGTGAGATAGCCGGGCAGCAGGTTCGACATCAGCCCGATGTCGGTCAGCCCCTGGATATTCGAATGGCCGCGCAATGCATTCATCCCGCCGCCGCGAATGCCGATATTGCCGAGCACGAGCTGCAGCATGGCCATGGCGCGAATGTTCTGCGAGCCCTTCGAGTGCTGGGTCCAGCCGAGCGCATACATCGACGTCATCGCCTTGTTCGGCGCGGACGTTTCGGCAACCATCTTGGCTACCTGCAGGAATTTCTCCGCCGGCGTGCCGCAGATGCGTTCGACCATCTCCGGCGTATAGACCGCGACGTGGTTCTTGAGCAGGTTCCAGACGCAACGGGGATTGGCCAGGGTTTCGTCGACGACGGCGAAGCCGTCCGGCCCGATATCGTAATCCCAGGTGGACTTGTCGTAATCCCGCTTCGCCTCGTCATAGCCGGAGAACAAGCCGTCCTTGTAAGTGAAGCCCTCCTTGACGACGTAAGCCGCGTTGGTGAATGCCTTCACATAGTCCCATTGCACCTTGTCGTTCCGGACACAGTAGTTGATGAGCCCGAGCAGGAAGGCGATGTCCGTTCCCTGGCGGATCGGCGCATAGACGTCTGATACCGAGGCTGAGCGGGTGAAGCGCGGATCGATGACGATGAGCTTGGCGCCGCGGTTGGCCTTCGCTTCCGTGACCCATTTGAAGCCGCAAGGATGTGCTTCGGCGGCATTGCCGCCCATGATCACAACAAGATCCGTGTTCCTGATGTCGGTCCAGGAATTGGTCATTGCGCCGCGGCCGAATGTTGGGGCGAGACTCGCCACCGTCGGGCCGTGTCAGACACGTGCCTGGTTGTCGAACACCAGCATGCCCGCGCTGCGAACCACCTTGTAGGTCGCGAACGCGGTTTCATTGGTCGAAGCCGAGGCGGCGAGAAAGCCCGTGGTGATCCACCGGTTGACCGTCACGCCGTCATTGTTCCTGGCGACGAAGTTCTTGTCGCGATCGTCCTTCATCAGGCGGGCGATGCGATCCAGCGCCTCCTCCCAGCCTATCGGCTCGAACTTGTCGGACCCGGGCTTGCGGATCAATGGATGCTGCAGCCGGGTCGGAGATTTTACGAAGCCGAGCAGAGCCGACCCCTTGGGGCACAAGGTGCCGCGATTGGTCGGGTGATCGGTATCGCCCTCGATATGGGTGATCTCGGCCTTTTCGCCCTTTCTGAGATCGCCTTTCGAATACATGATGATGCCGCAGGCCACCGAGCAGTAGGGGCAGGTGTTGCGCGTCTCGACCGTGGTCGCGAGCTTGAAGGGCCGTATCGCCGCCGCATGCGCGACCTCGATGTCGGCGAAGCCGAAAGCTCCCAATGTCGTGCCGGCGAGACCCGCGCCTGCCGTCTGCAGGAACGCGCGCCGTGAGAGTTCAACATTCATCTGGATTTCCTCCCGAATTCCATGCCCATAGGGGCATCCAGAACCAAGGGATACGCACGCCATTTTGAGCCGAATTGGCGTAATGTCAAACACTTAGAGCGCAGATCGAAGTCGGCAAATGTTTCGCGCAGGAAAATGCGATTGACGCTTTTCGGAACGTGGTCCTACAGTATCGCGTGGTCTTGGAAACGGCTCCCGCGTCGCGGGGCGATATCACCGAAGCACCTCCGCGCCTGACCAGCCTTGCTCATGGCGGCGGTTGTGGTTGCAAGCTGGCGCCCTCCGTCCTTCAGCAGCTTCTTGCCGAGCAGGCGGAACCCAGCCCCTTCAGGCAGCTCCTTGTCGGTACGGAAACCGGGGATGATGCCGCAGTCTGGCAGATCGACGACGCGACCTGCGTGATTGCGACCACCGATTTTTTCATGCCGATGGTGGACGATCCTTACGATTTCGGCCGGATCGCGGCGGCCAACGCACTCTCCGACGTCTATGCAATGGGCGGCCGGCCGATCATGGCCTTGGCCATGGTCGGAATGCCGATCGAGAAATTGCCGACGCATACGGTGCGGGAAATCCTGAAAGGCGGCCGCGACATCTGCGCGTCGGCAGGGATACCGGTCGCGGGCGGCCATTCGATCGACTCACCGGAACCGATCTACGGGCTTGCCGTGACCGGCATCTGCCGGCCGGCGGACATCCGGCGCAATTCGGGGGCCAGACCGGGAGATGCGCTGATCCTGACCAAGGGACTCGGCGTCGGGATCTATTCAGCGGCCGTCAAAAAGCAGGCGTTGTCGCCTGACGGCTATGAAAAGATGATTGCCTCGACGACCCTTCTCAACCGGATCGGAGCGGAGCTCGCCCAGGACCCAGACGTGCATGCGATGACCGATGTGACCGGCTTTGGCCTGCTCGGACACGCCCTTGAGATGGCGCGCGGCTCAGCCTGCGAGCTCGTGATCCGCGACCGCGACATTCCGGTCTTTGCACAGGCCCCATCACTTGCAAAACAAGGCTTCGTCACCGGCGCGTCGCGGCGCAATTGGGCAAGTTACGGCGATGCGGTGCGGCAGTATGAAGGCATGGCGGACTGGCGGCGCGATCTGCTTACCGATCCACAGACTTCAGGTGGGTTGCTGATTGCCTGCGAGCCCGGCAGCGCCAGCGCCCTGGTCGAGACAATTGTCGCAAGCGGCTATCCGTCGGCTAGATTGATCGGATGTGTCAAACGCGGCCGACCTGCCGTAGCAATCGAGACATGAATGTCAGGATCGGGCTATGAGCCCAATCCGTTTCGACGTGACGCGCTTTAGCGCTTCAGATTAGGCCTGATTGTCTCGACCTCTTCTCGCGTGCTCGTATCGGGCAATTCGCTAGGACCATCCGGATTCGGCGTCGGTTTTTCACGCGTATCCCTCGGCGGCTTGTCCTTCGGATTGGGGTCGGATGGGTTTGGTTTGCGGACTTTTTCCCGTTGCGTTGATTTCGGCATCGTACAGGTTCCTTTCCCTGCACAACTTTGGAGAAAAGTTGTGGTTCCGCGTCAAGTCAGCAGGCGATCGGCCGTACTCTGCCCATCAGCGATTCCGCTATTATCCGTTTCCTCAGCCTGCGATACCGGGCAGCACTGCGCGCCTACAAGCGCCTAGGGCGCCAGGAAGGACGGGCTTGTCGTCGCGAGCAGGTTGTCGGAACGAACGTGGCCGTCACGCCTGACGCCGCCGTGATCGATCAGGCGGGCGATCATGGCGCGCCTTGCATGATGGGGTGTGAGCGTGTGGTCGGCGTTTGGCAGAGACACCCTGGTCACGCCTCGAATCCTGTCAAGCCGCTCTTCCTCCGGGCCGAAATGGCGGGCGATCTCCTTCAGGCTCAAGTCGCCTTCCGAGGTCACCAGGAGAACCCGCACGCCCCGGCCGCAAAGCTCACGCATCCAGCGTTCCACCCGCCGCTGTCCCGCCAGCGCGGCCGGATGCAGCATCGACAGCGTAGACTTGATCGCCTCCAGCCCGCGCCGGACGATCAGCCGGGCGTGGCGCGAAGCGATCCCGCGCCATGCCGGAGCGTCCGGGTCGGGGCTCTCCTCCATGACGGCGGCGTTCCGCGCGGACACGGCCTTGGAAGTCTCGTAAGTCTTCCAGACCGCCATCTCCAGCGCGTAGGAACTGTTCCAGGCGAAGCAGAGCGGGTTGATCATGGTCAGCGCGCATATCCGCCGGTCGGCCCGCGCGGCGTGAAAAGCCTGGAAAGCGCCGGCGCAGACGCCGACCAGACCGACAGAAGAATAGCCCGCTCGTTCCATCCAGTTGACCGCACGGCTGACATCATGGCGGGTACGCTCATCGTAGAGAAACAGGCGCCCTGGTTCGGTCTGACCGCTGAGGCCAAGTCCGGGCAGATCGATGCGCAGCGAAGGCAGCCCTTCCGCCGCGAGTTCTCGCGCCGCTTCCACGGTGCCACGCGCCCAGCCGACGTGCGGCACGCCGCCCGCATTGAGAAAGATCACCGGCTCGGCCGCAGTCTGGCGGCGGCGCGGCCGACAAAACACGCCGCAGATCTTTGGCTCCGGTCCGATCAGGACCGGCTCTTCCATATAGTGCGGACCGACCAGGACCTCCGAGGCGTCGCGTGGCCCCATTGCCGGCAACATGGCCTTTCCTGTGACCGCCTCGCCGGCGTGGCCGGCCATCCAAGTCGCACAACGATCGAGAGCGGCGGCCGGAATCCGGTTGGCGGTCGGGTCGCACATCAACAGAGGATAGCCGTCGAACTCGGCCGTGGTGATATCCCCGACGTTCGCCCTTTCTCCACGAATTTCGTCAGCGGCGAACGGCTTGCCGTTGGTAAGCACCAGCATCGGCAGGGATGGAAGGTCTGCTGCGGCCTTCCGCCAGTCGAGCGCCGCAAGCTCGGCCAGCGTCTCATGCGAAATCCGAAAGCCGGCCGCCTCGCGCCCCTCGGTGAAAGGCCCCTCGCCCGCCGAACGGCTGGCCAGCGGCGCGTCGATCATGCGCGACATGGCTGTGATCTCGCGGACATAGGCCTTGCCGGAGGACGGCGGGGCCAGCAGCATGAGACCGGCCACGTCGTTTCGTCCGGCCGCCGCCAGCGGCGCCAGCAGCGCGCCCAGCCGGAAGCCGACCAAAATGACGTCAGCCACGCCGCAATCCTGCTTCAGCCGGTCGATTGCGGCGCCGATGCTCGCCGTCCACGCACGCACCTGGCCGGGCGTCGAATGATCGCCGGCAGCGTTGCCGCAGCCAGGATAGTCGAACTGCAGCGTCGGCAGACCGCTTTCGGCCACCATGTCTGCGAGCAGCTTCAGGAAGCGCCGGCTGCACAGGTCCTCATGCCCATGCGCCCCGGCGATGACGACGCCACGGCTGCGCCCCACGGTGCCTTTGCCTTCATTGAGCCAGCCGATCGTGTCGGCGAAGACGATCCCCTTCATGCCATGCTCCTGGCGGGCTCGAACGGTCGTCTGATCTCTGCCCCGATTTCTGCATTGTCGGCTTGCGGCGCATCGTAGGCTATGTCGCGGTCGGCATTCAGCGCCGTCACGACGCCGGCCGGGATGGCCGAGGGCGGCCCGTCCAGGCAAATTTCCTTCTCCGCACCCGGCATCAGGTGGAAGCTATTCTCGCGCGGGAGGAACCGCTCGTCCTTGATGGCGACGTGATAAGCGGCGCGGTTGCAGGCGAGCCGCAGGCGCCAGCCGTCCTGTCCGCGCACCAATCGCGCCGACAGGCCGACATCGCGCCGCGCGATCATGACGCCGGGCAGCACGTGGAAGGCCTCGGCCAGGATCTCTCCGTCGCCGCCTTCAAGCCTCGCCACGGTTACCTCGTGACCGGCCGGACCGAAACGATAGGCATAAGACAGGTCGAAGAAGGCGCCGAGCAGCGAGAACGCCGGCAACGACCGAGCCGCGCGCGCCTGCACGGTGACCGGCTGGCGCGCCGTCACCACCGGGGTGACGCCATCGCGCAGGCACGCAAGCGACAGCGTCGCCTCGACGGCCTTTGCCCCATCATTGACGAGATGGATGCCGAGCCCGTTGACGCCCTCGTCGCTGAGCGTCAGCCTGAGCGGCGCAAAAGCGCGCCTGAGCGCATGCCAGACCGATTTCGGCCGTCCGGTGGAATCGACGACGCCCCACCCGGCGCCCGGGCGAAGGTCCTTCCAGAAGAACAGCAGCGCACCCGCCGTCGGCGAGGCTGGTCTGCGCCATTCGTCGATCGTGCGTTCAACCACCTCGGCGGTCACGGCGCGCGAGAGGTCGAGGTAGCGCGCCGGATCCTCCATGCGCAGCCGGCGCGCGTCGACGCCGAACAGCGTCTCCAGATAGTGCTCGCGCACGTCCTCGAAGTCCCATGACGCGCCCGCATCGCGCGGCACGCCGGCCTTCCAGCGCGGATCGTGGCCCGGCGGAACGGGTAGATGCCTGTCCAGCGTCGCCTGTTCCGGCACGTTGGCGAAGGCGAGGCACTCGCTGGCGAAACGCACCTCAGCGCGCCGCGCGTCCTCGAGCGGCCGGCAATAGGCGCCGACACCGTAATAATGCGTCGGGCCGCCATCCGCGGCAAAGGGCAAGCTGCCGCCGGAGGGCGACGAGGACACCAGCGCGAGCTCGGGCAGCATCTCCTGCGCGGCCGGACGCACGACCGCATCGAACCAGGGCGTCGGATCCATCGCCTCCGGCATGCCGAGCATCGCCGCCTGCTGCGCCACCTCGCTGCCGCCGCACAGCACCGCCAGCGACGGCGAATGTCGAAGCCGCTTCAGCAGGTTTTCCACCTCGCGCGCCAGCGCCGCCCGCCAGGTCTCGTCCTTCGCCGGATAATCGAAATTGGCGAGCATCAGATCTTGCCAGACGAGGATGCCCATCTCGTCGCATAACTCATGGAAGGCATCGCCCTCGTAGGTGAACGTGCCGCCGATCCGCAGCATGTTGACGCCGGCCTGGCGTACGAGATCGAGGTCGCGCTCGATCTCGTGCCGCTCGCATGGCAACCGCACAGGATCGGACGGCGTCCAGACGGCGCCGCGGCAGAAGACAGGCACACCGTTGACGACCAGGCGAAAATCGCGCCCGTCGGCGCCGCGATCGATCTCGATGCGGCGGAACCCGACCCGGCCCAGCCGGTGGCGCACCGCGCCGAGCGTCGCCGTCACTTCGTGCAGCGCCGGCTCGCCATGACTGTTCGGCCACCATGGGGCGACACCGGCGATGTCCAGTTCCGCCGTCAGCCGGGTGGGCCTCTCGACCTCGAGGCGCGTGCGCGCTCCGGCGCAGCTGACATGCGCCGTTTGCGCACCGTCGAAGGGCTCAGCAAGGGTGATCGCAACGGCAAGATGCCCGGTGGTTCCGTCGAGCTTGGCGCAAATGTCGGCATCGACGATGCGCTGCCCGCCATTTTCGCGGATCAGCTTGACCGGACGCCATGGCCCGACGACATCGAAGTTCGGACACCAGCCCGGCATGTGGCCGATCAATGTCGTGCGCACCAGCCGCAGCCGCTGGTCGTCGATCATGCGCGGACGCCAGCGGGCGCGCGGACCGGTCGCCGTCTCCAGATGACGGTCGAGGCTGCGCAGGGCGATGGCGAGTTGCTCGCCGCCCGAAAGCGTCACCGCAGCCTCATGGCGCTCGAACATCGAGGTCGAGGTGAACAGCAGCCGGCCGGCAAGCCAGACTTCGGCGATGGTCGCCAGACCCTCGAATACCAGCCGCACCGGACCGGTCGTGTCGAGCCTGCGGCTGTACCAGACATCGCGGTCGTGCAGCGGGGTCGGCTGCTTGCGGTCCCAGCGGCCATGTGCTTCCAGAGTGCCCGCCGCCGTGCCGGGGCAGGCAGCGTTCAGCCATTCGGCGTTTGCGTCGATATCGTCCGGCGAGGTCCAAGCGCCGGCCGCGGAGATGGCCATCCGCCAGCCCCGGTCCAACAATTCGGCCGCGTCGGCGCTCGACACCGTGGCGTCCATTCACACACCCCTGCCCAAACGCGCCCCGGCCGGCCCCTACGCCGCCTTGGAGGCGACACCCGCCACGCGGGCGTCCAGCACGTCCATCACCGTTTCGTAAGCCCGCGCCATCGGCGTGATTGCCTCGGCCAGCCCCTCGAACCGCTGCCGCGCCATGGCGCGGGCGAGCTTGAACTGCATGACCTTGGCGGCCTCGGCTATCTCGCCAGCGGCTTGCGCCGCCTCGGCCAGGCAGGTTTCGCCATGCTGCCCCAGCCATTCGAGATGACTGCCGAGGAGTTCGAAATTCGCGCCGACCTGCCGCAGCGTATTGAAGGCATAGGTATGGAAATAGTCCGGCGACCGGCTCGCCAACGTTTCGGCGTGACGGCCGAACGCAGCCGCATAGGCGGCGAGCGGATTGCGCTTCGGCCGCCGCTTGAGGTGATGCGCGAGCAGCGCCGCCGCGGTCCCGACCGCGTCACGGGCCGGACGCGTGGCGTCGAACTTCACGAATTCCGCGTAAGGAAACAGCGGCAAGCCGCCGGCCGGCACATCGTCCCATTGCCCGAAAATGCCGTCATAGTCTTCGCCCTCGAGCGCGAAGTAGCCGTCATTGTGGAAGTAGCGCATCTGCCGCCGCTCGGGATCGAGCGCGTTGATGCCGACCGTGGTCTTGGAATGGCCGTTGCGATAGGTGATGCCTTTGGTGTCGGGCAGGTAGAAGGCATCGACCTCGACAAGCGGCAGCCGGCCTAGTTCGACCTGGGCCAGCACATGCGTCTCCAGCCTGTCGAAGACCGCCAGTTCCTGGATGTCCAGCCCGGCCAGCCTCTGCAGATCGGCGGTCGGAAACTTGAAGAAGGTGAACTGATCGCCCTCGAAATCCTGCGCCACGGTGAAGCCGAGCGCCGCAACCGGATCGTGGTCGGTCGCGTGCAGAACCTCGATCAGGAGATCGACATAGCAGTTGGTCTGCGGCCAGCGCCGTTCCGGATCGTGCAGCCGGTGCGGCCGGTAGCTGGCCGGATCGATGCCGGCGATGGCGCTGCGCATGTCAGACGCCCCACAGCACGTCGCGAACCGCCGCCGGCCAGGCCGCGGCGTCCGGCCCGTGATGGCGGAACAGCGCCAGCGCCACGCGTTCCAGCCCGAAGCCGACGCAGGCCGAATGGCAGAGCTCCCCGTCGGCGAACGTAAGCCCCCAGGTTCGGCCAAAATGATCCTGATGATAATTGAAGCTCAGACAGGCGGTCGGCTTCTCGATGCTGGTCACCGGGATCAGCAGCTCGAATTTCAAGCCCTGGTCGCGCTGATTGTTGGCCATCATCTTGCCGCCGCGGCCGAAGAACGGATCATTGGCGAGATCGACCTCGCAAGGAAGCTCGAGCGACTCGATCATCGCCTTGCCACGCTTCAGCCAGCTTTCGCGGAACGAGCGCACCTGCTCGGCCGTGCCGATCTTGACGAATTCGCGCATGCGGAAGAGCTGCATGCGCGCCGGGTCCTTCGACGGCTCATGGCGGAAGCAATACGAGGAGAGTTCGAAAAGCAGGCCCTGCGCCGGCACCGGGCCGCGCGCGGCGACCGTGGGATAGAGCGGATAGCAGGCCGCCGGCGTCAGCGCGACATCCGTCGCCTTCTGCAGCTCCGTCCAGTCCCCGCCATCCGCCATCATGCCGAGCAGCTGCGCATGCTCGCGCTCGCCGCCCATGAAGGAGTGCACGCAGCCGGCAAGCTGCGGAAAGCTCTTCATGTAGCCGCTCTTCTCCAGCGTCGCGCGGCTCATGCCCGGCGGAAAATGGATCCGGGTGGCCTTGTCTGGCGCGCCGAGGCGGGTGACGAGACGCTCGAACCGCTCGATCACTTCCTCGAATGCGCCCGAACGGCCGTAGAGCCCGTCGATGCCGGATTCGAACAGGATGCCGTTCTCGAACAGGCTGTCGAGCAGCGACTTGGCATCGAAAGTCTTGGCGTCCATCTCAGTCTCCCAGGCCGGTGTCGAAGCGGCTCATCAGCATGAGCGTCGCGGTATTCGAAAGGATGCGGTCGTTGGAGATCATCACCGGCGCCGAGGTTACATCGCGCAGATGCCGACCGACGCTGAACGGGGTGCCGTTCTTGTAGCCGAGGATGCCGTTGACCAGCATGGCGAGACGCACCACCGCGCCCGCCTTCTCGCTGGCCGCGACCTTCAGCGCGTTGATCTCGGCGGCGAAGCCGATCGAAGACAGCGCGTCGTCGTCGCCTTTGGCCGCTTCAAAGCGGCGGATGGCGGCGGCCAGATGCCCTTTCATCTCCTGCAAAAGGGCGGCCGCCTCGGCGAGCCTCAGCGCGCCCGGCGGCATGGCGTCCGGCTGCTTGCGCGCCGCCGCCTTGACGAAGGCCTGTGCCCGGTTGAAGGCGTCGGCGGCGATGCCAAACCAGGTCGCCGCCCAGAAAATGTGCGAGCTGGCCAGCATCGACTGCGCCGCGATCTCGGAGAACGGCTTCGGAAATATCTGCGCCGCGTCACCCGTGGCGACCAGGTGAAAGCCGTCGGAGCAGGTGCCGCGCATGCCGAGCGTATCCCACACCGATGTACGGTCCAGTGAGCGGTTGGCATCGGCCGGGATCACTACCATTACCTGATCGGAGCTTGCCGCATCCGGATCGCGCCGCGCCGTGGCGAGGATGGCGTCGGCATAGTTGCCGTAGGAGATGACGGTGGCTTCCTTGGTTAGCGCGAAGCGCCCGCCGGCAACCTCGACCGCGCAGATCGAATTGCGCAAATTGCCGCCGATGCCGGCCTCCGTCGTCGCCGAAGCCATCAGCAGCTGCTCGTCGGCGATGTGCCGCATATAGGCCCGGTGCCAATCGCTGGCGCCGCCATGAGTGACGAAGCTCGACGTTTTGATCTGGTGCATTGCATAGATCATAGCGCTCGAGCCGCAGGCCTGGCCGAGCTGGACGATGAGATCGGCGATTTGCATCGTGCCGAGCCCCTCGCCGCCATGTTCGATCGGGATCGCCACGCCGAGCAGGCGCTCGCGCTTCAGCGCCTCGACCGTTTCGGCCGGGAAACGGCCTTCCTTGTCGACGGGATCGGCATGGCCGGCGGCGATCTCGGCGACGCGGCGCATGCGTTCGGTTGCGGCTTCCGGCGCTTCCGCGATCGAAGCGGCCTCGATTTTTCTCAACACGTTCATGGCGCTACGCCGCCTTGCGCGTCAGTTGCGAAACGGCGTCCGCGATGTTGGCGAGCGAAGAGAAGGTGCGCCGAGTCAGCATCGTCTCGGGGAATTCGATGTCGAACTCCTCTTCGAGCGCCAGCATCATCTGCACCGAGGCGAAGGACGTCAGTCCCGCGTCGTAGAGATTGGCGTCGTCGGCGAGCGCGCCGAAATTCACTGGAATCATCGGATGCTGCTCGAGCAGCGAGCGAATATGGTCAATCATGGATGGCCCACCCTGGTGCGTGTTCAGGCGGGAAACATCGCAGAGGCAGAGCAACCGTGACGTTAACGGCGCCGGGCAGTTTCAACCATGGCTAAGGATCGGTAACGGGCCGCGCTACAATTTAACGGGCATTCGCCGGCGATGTCTGCTTTCAGCCGGTCGAACAGCCGATCCCTAAGATCAAGATAAGGTGCACTGCGGCCAATCGGTTTCGGCGTCGGCCACTCGCAGTCGATTTGCGACGCCGGTATCGGGAAGTGATCGGGCCCGCCGGGATTCGGCCTTATTTTAAGCAATTCTAATGGAAAGCAAGCCTGGTTGGGATACACTCCCGGCTTGAAGCGCGTCGTGTTCGATCCGCCTTTTGTGAGGCGCTCCACTGTCTTGTTTCTAAGCATGTGGCAAACGCGGGGCATTCTTGGGCGACATGTTCTGGAAACGGTTGCGCCAATGCTGCTCGAGCGAGAGGGACCTCTCAAAACTTTGCTGGCAACCGCGACCGGTGCCGCCGAGGGTCGGGGCGGCATCGTGCTGCTCGAAGGCGAGGCCGGGATAGGCAAGACTGCGCTGCTGCAGGAATTCACCGAGCGCGCGGACGAAGGCTGTCGGGTGCTGTGGGGCTGGTGCGAGGCGCTTTTCACGCCCCGTCCGCTCGGGCCCCTGCAGGACATGGCGCGGGCGCTCGACCCCGAGGTCGCAACGCTGCTCGACCAGGGGGCCGCGCCCGAGCGGCTCTTTCCGGCGCTCCTCGATGCGCTTCAGCACAGGTTAGGAACCACAGTCCTCGTTTTCGAGGACGTGCACTGGGCCGACAATGCAACGCTCGATCTCATCCGATATCTCGGCCGTCGCATTTCCGTGCTTCGCGCGATGTTGGTGCTTAGTGCGCGCAGCGACGAACTTGTCGGCGACCATCCGCTCACGCATATAAAAGGCGACCTGCCCGCGGCATCGCTGACCCGCATCGCGCTGAAGCCGCTTTCACCCCAGGCGGTCACTGCACTGGCCGAACAGTCTGGCCGCGCCGGTGCCGATCTATACCAGATCACCGCTGGCAATCCGTTTTTCGTCTCCGAGCTTCTGGCGAGCAGGGAGGCGGAAGCGGGGCATGTTCCCGATTCCATCCGCGACGCCGTGTGGTCGCGGTTGTCGCGCCTGACGGACGGCGAGCGCGAGGTGCTGGAGATGATGAGCATAGAGCCGGGCAGCGTGGAGCCTTGGCTGATCCGCGCCCTTCTCGGCCCCGAGGTCGACGCTGTCGTGGACCGCTGCGTAGCTCGCGGATTGCTGCGGCGGGACGCTCTGGGGGCGCTGACCTTCCGCCACGAGCTTGCCAGGCAGGCGACACTCGAGCGGCTGTCGCCCAGCCTTCAGCGGTCGCTTCATGCCAAGGTGGAGGCAGCGATAGCAGGGCTTCCGGCGGCGCAGGCAAGCACCCAGCTCGCACGCCGGGTGCACCATGCCGCAGCCGCCGACAACGGCGCGCGCGTCCTCGAACTCGCGCCGCTGGCCGCGGCGCAGGCTGCGCGCCTGGGCGCGCATCGTGAAGCGGCCGCGCATCTGGCGACGGCGCTCAGATACATCGCGCAGTCGCCGCCGGCCGAGGCCGCCCAGCTCTACGAATCCTGGGCCTACGAGGCCGGACTGGCGCTGCAGGTCTATGACACGATCATCGAAGCGCGGCATCGCGCCATTCAGCTCTGGCGCGAGCTTGGGCGCCCCGACAAGGTCAGCCTCAACCTGCGCAACCTTTCCAGGCTGCATTGGCGCCGCGGCGAAGGCGAGCAGGCGGAGCATTTTGCCAACGAGGCGGTGCGCGAGGTGGAGAACCTGCCGCCCGGGCCGGAACTGGCGATGGCCTACAGCACCTGCTCGCAGTTGCACATGCTGCACTACCGCTTCGACGAGGCGATTGAGTGGGGCCTGCGCGCGATCACCCTGGCCGACCGGCTGGACGAGGTCGAAACCCGCGTCCATGCCTTGAACAATGTCGGCACCTCGCTTTTGTTCGACGACCGACCGGGCGGTCGCGAACGGATGGAGGAAAGCCTGGCGCTCGCGCTCGAGCACGGATTCCACGACCATGCGGCGCGAGCCTACACCAACTATGCCGAATATGCGGTAGTGTCCAAGGATTTCGCGCTCGCCGAGCGGCTGCTCTCCGAGGGCATCGTGTTCGCCGCCCGGCATGACCTCGATTCGCCGGCGCAGTATCTGCTCGGCCGGCAGGCGCAGCTTCGCATGGAACAGGGCCGCTTTCGCGACGCCGAGACCATAGCGCAGGGCGTGATGAAACTGGAACCCCTGCCGGTGGTCATGCACCTGCCGGCGCTCACCGTGCTTGGCAGGGTGCGCGTGCGGCTTGGCGAAGGAGGCGGCCCTGCCCTGTTGCAGCAGGCTCTGGAGGAGGGACTGCCGACCGGCGAACTGCAACGTATCGTGCCGGTCCGTATGGCGCTGACAGAGGCCGCCTGGCTTGCCGAGGACCGCGCGGCCGGACACGAGCAGCTGACGGCGCTGGCCGCGATGGACCTCGCCAATTTCCGCCCTTCCGACCTCGGCGAGCTGGCTGTCTGGTGGCGGCGATCCGGGATGAAGGAGCCGCTGCCGGCGCCGACCGCACGCATTCCATGGCGGCGCGCGGTCGAACTTGGCGGCGATCCGTCTGCGTCGGCCAAGGAATGGGAGCGCCTGGGCCTTCCCTACGAGGCGGCGCTTGCGCTGATGCAGGTGCGGGGCGCCGATGCCGCGATGGCATTGGCGAGCGCCGTGACAAGGCTGGAGGCGCTCGAGGCGCGCCCCGCCGCGATGCTGGCGCGCAAGCAGGCACAGCGGCTGGGCATCGCCGGCCGGCTGCCGAAGATGCGCCGGGGCCCGTACACGGCCGCCCGCCAGCACCCGCTCGGCCTGACGCAGCACGAGCAGCAGGTGCTCGCGCTGATCGCGGAGGGCAAGAGCAACAAGGAGGTCGCCCGGACCCTGTCGCGATCGCCGCGCACAGTCGAGCACCAGGTTTCGGCGGTGCTCGGCAAATTCAACGCCGCCAACCGGATGGAAGTGCTGCTCAGGCTGCGCGGAGAGCCGTGGCTGCTCTCCACCGCCGCACCGTGATCCCGCGAAATTAGGAAGGTGACAGCCGAAATTTGGGTGATCGTACCGATGTGCGCGAAGACGGCGGCGCGTAGGCTCAAGTCAGCTGATATCCCAGGCAGGGCGCCTGTCCGGGAGTTCGCTGAACCGAAGGGAGAGATAGCGATGACCAGACGTTTTAGCGCATTTGCATTTGCGCTGCTCGCTGCCACGGGTGGCGCGGCGGCATCGGAACTGGCACCGGGCAGCGGCCACAGCATCCAGCTCGGCAGCTTCAGCGGCGCCGTCTATTACACGGTCGAGCGGGACGGCTACCGGGTCGTCGCGACCATGGCGTCCGGGGCCGAGCAGCAGCCGGTCCGCGTCGTCTCCACGCTCGCGCCGGGCCAGCGCATGATGATCTCCGTGCCGCAGGCCGTCGGCCAACCGTCGATCGATTTCGAAATATTGCGCGACGGCAAGGCACTGCTCGTCAGCGACCCGAACTTCGTTCCGGCCACCGCCGCGGAGAACGACCTGACGCTGGATAGCGCGGAGCCGGTCAAGACGTCTGCCACCGCGCCCTGAATCGGGCTGGTTGGAACGTGCGGGGGTGCTCATTCTGTTGCACTGGGGCGAAGCAAAGAGCGAAGCGACGCAGCAGGCCCCCGCCGTCGCTATTGGATGACAGACAAATGGGTAGCTTGCCGCAGACGGTTGTCCTGGCTTCCGCTGTCCTGAGTCTCGCGGCCGGCGCAGGCGCGGCGGGGCAGGAAGCCGCCACTCCCGGAAAATTCTACAGGGTCGTCGACGGCAAGGCCGACGCGCGGACCTATGACGGTTTCAGGCGTTACCACGCGGGCTGCGACCGCTGCCACGGCCCTGACGGCGTGGGGTCGACCTTCGCGCCGTCCCTGGTCAGCCGACTGCCCGACATCGAAGCCTTCCGGCGCGCCGTGCTCAACGGCCGTGCCGACGGCGGCTCGGTGATGAAGGGGTTCGCCGGCGATCCCAACTTCGCACCCTATGTGGACGAGATCTATGCTTATCTGCAAGCCCGCACCGACGGCTCGCTCGGCCGCGGGCGGCCCGGCAGACTGCAGCCGTAGCAAGCCCTGGTGCTCCCGCATCAAGCCAGATCGATGGCGACGTCTTTCGGCGCGATTGCCACGCCCCCCGACGCGGCAATGCAGACTATGCCGCCAACGCTCCCGACTTCTTCGCCGTCCAGGTGGCGATGTAGTCCATCAGGCCCGGGTTGAGGCAGTCATAGGGTTCGAGCCCGATCGACTTGAGCTGGCCGCGGATGCCGGCCATGCGGC
>NZ_JAVIJB010000044.1:0-48975 GCF_033977165.1 Mesorhizobium captivum | reverse complement strand
CCTTCACCGATTTGATGAACTCGGCCGAGATCTTCGCCTTGTCGTGGCCGTAGGGCAAAAGGTGCTCATACGGGATGCCGATCTTGGCGCCGATCTCCTGGATCGGTTTCTTCTTGGCGGCGCGCGCGATCTCGATGTCGGACTTCACTTCGGCCATGACGGCTTTCCTCTGGATTGAGCGGTGGAGGGGAGGGGTTCGATCACTAGAGCAATTCCAGGAAAAGTGTGAAACGGTTTTCCGTCCGGAATTGCGTTAAAACAGGGAGATAGAGCGGTTCTGCGTTTCGGTGAAACGATGGACCGCTCTGGTGCATGATTGAAACGCCGCCCGGACGCAGGGGCATGTTCTAACCCTGTCGCTGTCACGGCGTCAACTTCCATGCAACTATGTTTCCTGCGAAGAAATAATTTGCTGTTCCCGGTCGACCTTTCCAAGGGTCTTTGGCGCCCGGTCGCTGGGCAGTATAGAAGCCAGAGCGGGGATCGTTCCGCCGTCTCAAAACAGCCGCGCAATACGCGAAAAGCGACAGAGGCGACGGCGCAAATCCGCCAGCCCCAACTGTCGGCTGGTCAGGCTATTGGGTCAGCACGTTGCTGATCTCGACCATGTTGGAGCGCACGCGCAGGATATAGAAGCCCATGGTCGTCAGATGCGTCGGCAAGAGCCAGCCGTCCTCACGGCCGTTGGCGATGATAAAGGGCTGGATGCGCAGCGCCGAGACGAATTGAGCGTCCATCGTCTCCCACAGATTCTGGAGATGCTTTTCCTTGATGACATCGTCGAAGTCGGCCTGGGCGCCCTTCATCAGGCCGTAATAGGCATAGAGTTGGCCGTAGGCGAACCAGAAGCGATCGTCGGCCCGGGTGTCAAACCAGCCATTGTTGTGGTTCTCGGCGCGCTCCTTGAGGATCGCCGAGGTCGAGCCGATGTCCGACGAGATGCGGTCGATATATTGCTTCAGGTTGTCGGCGCGGGCATCGAACGTCGCCTGGCAGGTGGCGAGGCGAGCGTTGAAGGAGCGTAGCTTGCGCACCGCGTCGCGATAATAGCTCGGCGTCGGCGTCTTAGGCCCGAACGGGTTAAGTCCGAAATACCAAGTGTATTCGTCGAATTGCAGATTGCCGCGAGCGTCCTGCAGGTCGCTGTCAATCTGCGAAGTCGTGCGCACCCGGCCGAGATTGTCGGCAAGCTCTGTCGCGGTGCGCCGCACCGCCTGATTGATGCCGCGCTGGAAGGAGGCCTTGTTGTCCATCCACGGCGTGTGGTCCCAGTCGATGCCGAACAGGCCGAGCTTGTAGAGGATCATCGATGAGATCCAGGCATTCTGGTTGACGTTGAAATCCGTCAGATCGGCCGCCACCTGGGCGATCGCCGAGTTGCCGCAGGTCTTGGCGGTGTCGGTGCCGGCGCCGGCCGAGACCTGTTCGCCGGCCGACACGTTGCGCGTCTCGAAGGTATATTTGTCGGGATAGTTCGGCTCGAAGTTATTCCACCACTGGGTGGCGTAGAAGAAGTTGGCGTAAAGGCCGATCAGCACCAGGACGGCAAGGCCTACCACGGCCTTGAGGATCCAGCCGCGTTGCCCGTACCAGCGGCCCGCCCACATGAACGGCCATAGGATGATGCCGACGACGAAGCCGATGCCGCGGCCGATCCATTGGAAAATCCGGGTGAAGAAATTCACGATCGGGTCAAGCATGGCTCTCGTCACCCCCTCAGTCAGTCAAGCCGTAAAGGCGCGCGCGGAACGCCGCCTTATCCTTCAAATATGTGGTTTTCAGAACGTCCACAACATGCGATCGCCAGGCGTCGCTGAAGCCGTCGAAGTCCTTGTAGAAGCCTGGTTTGTTGAAGACGTAGCGCGAGACGAAGTCCTGCGGCACGAAATCCGAGATCAGCTGGTTGGTGAGCCAGGCATCGTGATGATCGGGCCTGGCGCGCACGACCAGGAAGCGCTGGCGCGGCGACACATCTTCCAGCTTCAGGTGACCGAACTGGGCGATCTCGCGCTTGGCGGCGTTGAGGAAGGGGAAATTGCCGTCGCTGGCGATCAAGTCGGCATGGCCGTGGGTCCAGGTCTGCAGCCAGACCTTGTCGACATCGGTCAGGTTGCGGTTGGGCTCGGCGTCGCGGATCAATGCCCGCACCACCATCTCGGCGCGATGCTCGAGATAGCCCGAGGCCTCGATCCAGGAAGCGCGCGGCAGGTCCAGCCGGCCAGTGGCGGCAAGGAAGCGGAATACCTTGTCGGCGTCGTTGATCGACAGATAGCTCACTTGCCAGGGGCGCGAGCGGCGGAAGCCGGGGGCGGCCGGATCGCTGATCACCGTCGTCATGTCAGGGTCGACGAAGACGTAGAGTCCGCCGAAATGGCTGGTCCAGTAGGCGTTGTGGCGAAAGATCACCTGGTCCGGGACCAGCGCGTTCTCGCGGATGTCGCCGCAGACCTTGGCGAGATCGACCATGCGCTCAAGCATGGCGTTGTCGCGCCAGGCGTCGGGCTCCTGCTTCAGCCGGTCGACGAGCTTGCCGAGCTCGGCCGCCTTGCCCAACACGTCCTCGGCCGACAGCACCTTGAACTCGACCTGGTTGATCGACAGCAGGTCCTCGATGTCGTTGACCTTAGGGACGGAATCCTCGATCTCGCCGTAGATGACATCCTTGATGGTCAGCGCGTCGATGGCGCGCTGGTTCTTGGACATGAACTCGAACATCAGCTGCGAGGTGTTGGAGAAAGCGGTGTGCACCACCGGCAGGTCGATCTGCGACGGCGTCAGGATGATGAAGCGGCGATTGACCTCGTTGGGATCGAGATAGTCGTAGTCGCCGCACTCCTCGGCGACCTCGGGCGAGAAGCCGGTGCGATCAATCTGGAAGCCTTTCAGCTTGGTAGGCTCGAGGCCGAAGGCGACAAGCGCCTTGTTGTAGCGCTGGATGAGATGCGGCTCGTCGACGGCGAGCAGCCTGCCGTAGATCAGCTCGTTGTCGCGCAGGAGGTCGGGCTTTTTGGCGGGGCGGGCCATCTTATGCCTTCTCCCCGTTCGCGGGGAGAAGGTGCCCGAAGGAGAGAAGGGGGCGTTGGCGCAAATTACGCATTCCACAAACCCTTCTTCTTCAACGCCTCCATCTCGCGCGCGGCGCGCTCGCGCAGACGAGTGTCGCGCAGGAGCTTCTCCACCGCGGCGTCGTCGGACTTGTCGGAATAGCGGAATTCGGAATCGGCGTAGCGGTTGATCTCCTGCATGACCATGTCCATCGAAAACGGCCCGCGCAGTTCCTCGATCATCGCCTTCTTGTCGTCGTAGCTCTTGTGCATGAAGGCTTCCGGCTTCTCGAACCAGTCGTCCGGCAGCTCGATGTCCATGGCGCGCATCTTGATGGCGTCGGTGACGTTCTTGATGGCGCGGCCGGTGAAGCGCGGCTCGGCGTCCTTGATCATGTGCAGGTAGGTGCCGATGTCGGCCATCGTCGTGGGCGCGCCGTTCTCCTCCATGTAGCGCTCGTAGACCTTCATCAGCCCGTCTTCCTGCGGCTTCTCATGCTCCTCATAGGCTTCGGCGACGGCGCGCTGGATCTCCTGCGCGGCATAGAGCTCGTGGTCCCCGAGCGGGATCTTGTGGTTCTTGCCGGCGAGCAGCACGAAGATGTCGATGTAGTCGTCACGCGTCTGCGGTCCGTCGACCAACCAGCGGGCGCCGGCGCGCTGGCGCAGCGCATCGTCGACATTTTCCGGATAGTTGGAGAACATGCCGAAGGAGCAGTTGCCGCGCACCACGGTGGCCGCACCTGCAAAAGCATCCATAAGCACGCCGGTAATCTCCTGCTGGCCGGCGGACGCGCGATCGTCGGAGCGGCGCGCCGCCACCTGGTCGATGTCGTCGATGGTGCCGAAACCGATGGCGCGCGGATTGAGCACATTGTTGATGAACTGGCGGCAGTTCTGGCCGGACTTGCCCTGGTAGGACGAGATCTGGTCGACGCCGAAATTCTCGTAGGCGAACGGGTAGCCGGCCACCTGGCAGTAGCCGTTGACGAGGCCGGCGATCATCTGGATCAGCGTCGTCTTGCCGGTGCCGGGCGCGCCGTCGCCGATGAAGGTGAAGAGAAAGCCGCCGAGCTCGACGAAAGGGTTCAGCTCACGCTCGAAGTCGTAGGCCATCAGCATCTTGGCCAACCTGACCGACTGGAATTTGGCGATGTGATTGCCGACGACCTCTTCCGGTTTCTTGAAGGTCATCACCAGCGGCTTGGAGCGTTTGCCGGGCGCGACGTCGAAGCCGTCGAGGGTGAAGTCGTCGACGTCGATGCGGATATGCGCGTTCTCGAACGGGCCGATGCCGTCGAAGCGGCCCTTGCGCGCCAGGAGCCCGTCAATGGCGACGCGGGCGAAGGCGCGCCCCCGCGTCATCAGGTCGGCGTCATCCTTCGAGCCGGCAATCGCCTTGTCGAGCCCGGCCACGATCGACTTCACCGCGTCCTGCGGCGTGTCGAACAGAAAGTCCGGCTCGGGAATGTCGTTCGGCGCCTCACCGTCACTGTCGATCAGCTGGAAGAGGTAGGAGGCGAGGCTGAAGGCGGAAATGTAAGCCGAGGCCGACAAAAGCTTCTTGAAGGCCGCGGCCTCATCGCCTTCGAGCGGCGCGCGGGCGTTCTTGGCCTGCAGGCTTTCGAGGTCGGAGCCTTCGGCGAAGACATCCGATACGGCAAGCGCGATCGCCAGGCCGCGCCGGGCACGGAAGAGGAGCATGTGCTGCGGGATGCTCATCAACTGGTCGTCGGGATGGACGGCTTGAACCGTTTTCGACAGTTCGACCTCGCGCGTGCGGCGCACCGAGCCGGTCGACACGGTCGAAACGAAACGACGGTTGGTGCCGGCCAGCGCTGTGCCGGATTCGCGCGACGGATCCTCCAGCACGACGATGCGGGTGATGAAGCTCTGCGCGGTGGCGCGGTGCTTTTCGATTGCCGCTTCCGAGATCGTGGTCAGCCCGGTGTCCATCGAGGGTGCTCCGCGGTTGAAATCAGACGTCGCTGATGACCTGCCCCTTGGACAGGATGTGGACCTTGTAGCCGGAAAAGATCTTCTGCGCTTCGCCCGCGGCATAGAGCGCCTGGTAGGCCTCGTGCGGGATCAGCGCATGGTTCTCGTAGCTCGACACGCCCTGGCGCGCCGCCTCGAGGTCGTCGGTGTTGATGAAGAATTCCTGCGTCGTCTTCTCGCTGGAGAACAGGCCCTTGCGACCGGGCTTCTCGGCCTTGGAAAAGACTTCCTGGATGGTCCAGGTGAGCAGCCAGGCGTTTTCCGACTTGCGCACCTTTGCCAGTACCTCGGTCACGGTCGAATTGTTTTCGGTGATGCCTGCGGAATAGAAGGGACCGAGCACGACGCGCCTCAACTGTTTCGGATGCAACGGCTCGAAATCCTTGTCGAGATTGACCGCGATGGTTGCGGGCGAGAGCGTATAGGCCGAGTTCTTCTCGGTGAAATCGTCGAAGCGATGGGCAAGCTCTGGGTTGAGCAGGCCGTCGACGGGAAGCGGGATGTCGACCCGCTCGTTGAGCTTGCCGTTCTCGTCGACAAGCTGGCGCACCATGCTCTCGGAGGAGTCCTCCACTGTCACCATGTAGACCAGCGGCAGGTTGGCGCTGCCGTCGAACGAGGCCCAGTGCACGAGGTAATAGGGCCGCAAGGTCTTCGGATTGACCGAGACCTTCGCCGTCTGCGCCAGGATAAAGGGACCGAAGGTCGCCTCGCTCTTGACGTCTTCCAGATAGAGCCGCTCGGCCATCGACTTCTGCAGTGCCGCGGGAAACTCCTTGTGGCGCAGGATGAAGTCGGCCATCTCCTCGCGCAGCTCGCCGGCCTGCGGAATGTTGGCGAGCCGCGCGTCGGCCTGGCGGCGGTCGTTCTCCAGCTCGAGCAGGTTCTGGAACACCGGATAGCCGCTGTCGGCGCGCGAGATACGGAACGTGTCCATGAAGCCGAGCCGATTGCGCCAGCAGGAAAAGGACTTGTCCAGCCGCGCGATATATTCGGCGACGATCTTGGCGACGATGCCATGCCGGTAGAGCGGCGAGCGGTCGTCGCGCATGAATACTTCCAGCCCGCTCAGCGCCGCTGTGATAGCGGAGAAGTAGCGCGCCGCCGCTTCATTTTCGGGGGTCATGGCACTGCCCTGGAGAAGAATCCCGGCACGCCGCCTACTGCTGCACGTAGTTGGCGGAATTGTGCTTCTTCATCACCTCGTCGAATCGGCGGGAGAAGGCATCGTCGGCGAGCTTCTTGCGGCGCTGGATGTCGGCGCTCGCCACCATATTCTTCTCGTGCATCTCAAGCAGATCGCCGATGTGCTTCTGCGAGGCGGCGCCGATGCCGGCCATGGTTTCGTCGGCGGTGTTGTCGACCTGGCTGCCAAGCGTGTTGATCTTGTGGGCGACGTCCTGCTGCGCGGCGGTCTTCAGCGAGTCTTCCAGCGCCTTGTACAGCACGATGCGCTGCTCGGTGTCGATGGTCAGCTTGTTGATCAGCGTCGATTGCGCGGCGATCTGGTTGTTGAGCGAATCGACGAAGGTCTGGAACATCGAGGTGTAGCGCTCCAGCGTCTGGCTTTCGGCGAGCAGCTCCTGCTCTTTGGCCTGCTTCTCGTTGTATTCGGTCGCCATCTTTGAGCGCTCGCCTTCGAGCTGGGTGCGCTCCTTCTGGCTGGTCGAGGCGGCGATCTTGTTCTCGATGTCGAGCAGCATCGGGTTGAGCTCCTCGATGCGCTTCTGCACCGCCTCGAGATTGGCCATGGTCGTCTTGCGGCGCTCGATCACCTGCGACAGGCTGGTCTCGGAGGTCTTGTAGCGCTGGTCGAGGATCTGCTTCTGGGCTTTGAGAATACCGACGATGGTATCGGATTTGGCCAGCAGCTCCTGCAGATTGCCGGCCAGCGACATGTTGCGCACGCGGTCGGTGCGCATGCGCTGCTTGCGCTGTGCTGAGAAGACGCCGACGAAATTTTCCCAGCCGGTATAGTTCTTCATGCTCTCGAACTCGGCGCCGAAGACGTTGGTGGCGTCTTCCAGCCCGATGATCAGGTCGGCGATATTGCCTTCCATCACCTTCTGCTGCTTGAGCACGTCCTCGATGCGGGCGTTCTCGATGTCGAAATTGGCGTCGCCGATCTTCTTGTCGGCCTGGGCGAGCGTATCGAGCACGGTGCCGGACTGCTCGATCTTGGTGCGCATGTCTTCCACGACCTGCTTGGTCTTGGCAATTTCGGCATCGAAATTCTGCAATGTCGCCATAGGGGCCTCCCGCTTCGGCATCCGGTTTCGTGTCGCACGTGGCGGCGAATATATGTGGGGCCTCAAGGGATTGAAAGAAGGAAGACAAG
The DNA here is from genome assembly GCF_033977165.1 of Mesorhizobium captivum. Lineage (NCBI taxonomy): Bacteria > Pseudomonadati > Pseudomonadota > Alphaproteobacteria > Hyphomicrobiales > Phyllobacteriaceae > Mesorhizobium > Mesorhizobium captivum. The sequence continues at coordinate 41,595 of NZ_JAVIJB010000044.1, read as the reverse complement.
CCCAGCGGTTAAAACAAAAGAATTGGTTAGGTCCTTGAAAGACAAGGCAAGCATGCTCAAGGCGCGAGTCATGCGCGTCGCCTTCAAACAGCTGTAGCTGATATACCTTAAGCTATTGTTTTTGCGCTATGAGCAGCGTCACTGCAGCCGCGCCACAATCTCTTGCGCCTTGGCAGCCAGTTATCCGACTGTCGGCAGGTCTCCGCCTCAATTGCGGGCAAAACCGATGAAGTCATCGGGCGCGGCGCGGCCCATTTCCTCTTCCCAGTGCTGGCGGCAGAGCGAGACATAGACGTCCTTGCCGATCGCCACCTGCTCGCCCTGCTTGGCCACCTTGCCGTCGGGACCGAGGCGCACGACCATCGTCGCCTTGCGGCCGCAGCGGCAGATGGTGCGCACTTCGCGCAGGTCGTCGGCGATGGCAAGCAGCGCGCGCGAACCGGAAAACAGCTTGCCCTGGAAGTCGGTGCGCAGGCCGTAGCACATGACCGGGATGTTCAGCCGGTCGGCGATGCGGGCAAGCTGCCAGACCTGCTCCTCCTCCAGGAACTGCGCCTCGTCGACGAATATGCAATGCACGGTCGTGTGCTCGTGATGCTCGGCGACGCGGGCGTAGAGATCGTCGCCGTCGCGGAACATCTCGGCCTCGGCCTCAAGCCCGATGCGCGACGAGATCAGCCCCGTGTCGCCCTTGTGATAATGGCCGGCGACGAACAGCATCGTCGTCATGCCGCGTTCGCGATAGTTGTAGGACGCCTGCAAGAGCATCGTCGTCTTGCCGGCATTCATCGTCGCGTAATTGAAGTAAAGCTTGGCCATGGCCCCCTTTTAAGCCGAGTTGCCGTGGCACTGGGAGGGGGCGCCAGCGCCGTCCACCAAAAAAGCCGCCCTGCCGGAAAGGCGTCGGCATGTCGCTGAATGGCCAGCGCGCGCCGTTGATCGTGATGGGGCGCCGCTTGAAACCACATCAAAATGGTGTTTGGCTGACGAAACAAGGCGGGCGCAAGACCCCTGACTTCGCGTCGCCTCGAATTGCAATGGGAGAAAAGTTCATGTCGCGTATGAAATCCTTCGTCGCCGGCCTCGGCCTGGCGGCGCTTTTGTCCACGACCGCCGCCTATGCCGGCGATCCGGCGAGCTGCAAGGCCGTGCGTCTGTCCGATGTCGGCTGGACCGACATCCAGGCGACCACCGGGCTGGCCTCGGTGCTGCTCACCGCGCTCGGCTACGAGCCGCAGGTGATCCAGCTCTCGGTGCCGGTGACCATGGCATCGCTGAAGAACAAGGACCTCGACGTCTTCCTCGGCAACTGGATGCCGTCGATGACCAATGACATCAAGGACTACACGGCCGACGGCTCGGTCGAGACGATCAGCACTAACCTGACCGGTGCCGGCTACGGCATCGTCGTGCCGACCTATGTCGCCGACGCCGGCGTCAAGACGCTCACCGATCTAGGCAAGTTCAAGGACAAGTTCAACGGCAAGATCTACGGCATCGAGGCCGGCAATGACGGCAACCGCATCATCCTCGACATGATCAAGAACCCGGCCGACAACCTCAACGGCTTCGAGCTGGTCGAGTCGTCGGAAGCCGGCATGCTGACCCAGGCCGAGCAGTCGATGAAGAACAATGAGTGGATCGCCTTCCTCGGCTGGACGCCGCATCCGGTGATGGGCGCTATGAAGATCACCTATCTCGACGGCATGGGCGACAGCGGCTTCGGCGCAGCCACCGTCTACACCAACGTGCGCAAGGGCTACACCACCGAATGCCCGAACGCCGGCAAGTTCATCGCCAACCTGAAGTTCAATCTCGACATGGAAGGCGAGATGATGGACGCGATCCTGAAGGGCGGCGACGCCCAGACGGTCGCGACCGACTGGCTGAAGAAGCATCCGGACGCAATCACGCCCTGGATCGCAGGCGTGACCACCTTCGATGGCGGCGACGCGGCGGCGGCGATCAAGACCGCGCTCGGGAGCTGAGCCGGCTTTGAGTCCGGTATGATCTCCGGAAAAGGGCAGCCACTGGAAAAGGCTGCCCTTTTTCATATGCTGAGAAGACGACCGTCTGCCAAGGACGGCGAAGGCCAAAGAGGGGAAGATGGATCCGATTTCGAAATTTCTGGTCGCCTACAAGATTCCCATCGGACCGTGGGGCAAAGCCTTCTTCGGTTTCCTTACCGACAATTTCGATACGATTTTCAGGGCTTTCTCGAACGGCCTGAATTTCCTGCTCGACGGAGCGGTGGACCTGCTGCTGATGGTGCCGCCTGTGCTGCTCGCCCTGGTGGCCGCCGTGATCGCCTGGTTCCTGCAGCGCTCGCGCCCGCTCGCCATCGGCGTCTTCATCGGTCTCATCTTCATCATCAACCAGAACCTCTGGAAGCAGACAGTGCAGACGCTGGTGCTGGTGGTCGCCGCCGCCGCCATGGCAATGGCCATCGGCGTGCCGCTCGGAATCTGGGCGGCGCACAAGCCGAAGGTCTACCGCGTCATGCTGCCGGTGCTCGACCTGATGCAGACGCTGCCGACGTTCGTTTATCTGATCCCGGTGCTGACGCTGTTCGGGCTCGGCAACGCGCCGGGCCTCATCGTCACCATCATCTTCGTCATCCCGACGGCCGTGCGGCTTACCCATCTTGGCGTGGTTTCGGTGCCCAAGGCGATCATCGAAGCGGGTGAAGCCTTCGGCGCCACCAAACGCCAACTCCTGTGGAAGGTGGAGCTGCCCTCGGCGCTGCCGACGATCATGGCGGGACTGACGCAATCGATCATGCTGTCGCTGTCGATGGTGGTGTTCGCGGCGCTCATCGGCGCCGGCGGCCTCGGCACCGAAATCAATCGTGCGCTGGGCTCGCGCCGCATTGATCTCGGACTTGAGGCCGGCCTGGCCATCGTCGTGCTCGCCATCGTGCTCGACCGGATGACTCGCATCGGCGTTGGAGGCAAGAAATGACCGTCGCGGTTGACTTCAAGAACGTCGATATCGTCTTCGGCGCCGACCAGGCCGGCTCGCTGGCGATGATCGACAAGGGCGCCAGCCGCGCCGAGATCCTCGAAAAGACCGGCAATGTGCTGGGATGCGCCGGGGCCAATCTCACCGTGAATGAAGGCGAGATATCCGTGCTGATGGGCCTGTCGGGCTCCGGCAAGTCGACGCTGCTCAGAGCCGTCAACCGGCTCAACGTCGTGTCGCGCGGCCAGGTGCTGGTCAATGACGGCGACCGCACCGTCGATGTCGTCACCTGCGACGACGCGACCCTGCGGCGGCTGCGGCAGAAGCAGGTGGCGATGGTGTTCCAGCAGTTTGGCCTGCTGCCGTGGCGTACGGTGGAGGAAAATGTCGGCTTCGGCCTCGAGCTTGCCGGCGTGCCGGACGCCGAGCGCAAGATGCGGGTACAAAAGCAGCTGCAGCTCGTCCATCTCGACCAGTGGTCGAAGAAATACGCGCATGAGCTTTCGGGCGGCATGCAGCAGCGCGTCGGCCTCGCCCGGGCTTTCGCCACCGAAGCGCCGATCCTTCTAATGGACGAGCCGTTCTCGGCGCTCGACCCGCTGATCCGCACCAAGCTGCAGGACGAGCTCCTGCAGCTCCAGGCGGAACTGAAGAAGACCATCATCTTCGTCAGCCACGACCTCGAGGAGGCGCTGAAGATCGGCAGCTACATCACCATCATGGAGGGCGGGCGCATCGTCCAGACCGGCGCGCCGGAAGACATCGTGCTGCGTCCGGCCAACGACTATGTCCGCGACTTCATCGCCAATGTGAATCCGCTTTCGGTGCTGACGGCGTGGAACGTGATGCGCGACCGCCGTGATCTGGACCAGGGCGAGAACGGCTGGGTGTGGCTCGACCGGCGCAAGACGACGCGCTTCAAGATCGACGAGCATGGTCTCGTGACAGCGGCCGAACGCCACGGCAAGCCGGCGGTGTGGGTGTCGTGCGCCGATGTAGAGCGCCAGCCGGAGGAGGGGGCGCAAGTCTTCTGGGCCAATCCGGGCACGCCGCTGAAGACGGTGATGCTCGCCATGCACCGTTCGCAGACGGCGCCGGTGGCGCTGTTCGATGAAGGCTCGCGCTTCGTCGGCGCGATCGGCATCCGCGACGTGCTGAGCGCGGTGCTCAGGCGATAGCTTCGGCCTTTAATTTTGATGCATGTCCTTCTCCCAAAACCGCGGCGCACTTTTTGGGCGACATGCATTAAAATCAAGCATGAAGTGTTCGCTGGCGGGCACCTCGTGCTTGATTTAGACTTGCCTGACTGACGGCCGGGCTGGGCCGCTGACGTATGGGGCCGAGAAATGATCTTTCGTCAGCTCTTCGATTCCGTTTCGGGCACCTACTCCTATCTGCTTGCCAGCCGCCGGGGCGGCGAGGCATTGATCATCGATCCGGTGCTGGAGAAGGTCGAACGCTACCTGCAACTGGTCAACGAGCTCGATCTCAGGCTGGTCAAGGCGGTCGACACGCATCTCCATGCCGATCACATCACCGGCCTCGGCGCGCTGCGCGACAGGACGCATTGCGTGACCGTGATGGGCGAGCAGACGAAGGCTGACGTCGTGTCGATGCGGCTTGCCGACGGCGACAAGCTTGCGATCGAGGGGCTGGCGCTGGACGTCATCTACACGCCCGGCCACACCGACGATTCCTACAGCTTCATCCTGCCGGACCGGGTTTTTACCGGCGACACGCTGCTCATTCGCGGCACCGGCCGCACCGATTTCCAGAACGGCGATCCGCGCCAGCAGTATGAATCGATCTTCGGCCGACTGCTGAAGCTACCCGACGAGACGATGATCTTCCCGGCGCATGACTACAAGGGCGAAACCGTGTCGACGATCGGCGAGGAAAAGGCCTTCAATCCCCGCCTGCAGGTGAAGTCGGTCGACGAGTATGTCGACATCATGAACAATCTGAAGCTGTCCAATCCGAAGATGATGGACGTCGCGGTGCCGGCCAACATGCGGGTGGGGCTGCATCAGGACGATATCGCCAGCCGCGGCTGGTCGGTGAGCGCCGAACAGGCGCTGGCTCTGATCGGCCGGCCCGACGTGGCGCTGATCGACCTGCGCGAGCAATCCGAACGGGATCGCCACGGCGTCATCCCCGGCGCGATCCATCTGCCCTATCCGCGGCTGCAGGAAAACATCGCTCCTGGCGGTATGCTGCATGAGCTGGCGAAATCGACCAGCAGACAGATCCTGTTCTATTGCGCCTTCGGCGAGCGCTCGGCGATGGCCGTGCAGGCGGCGCAGGATGTCGGGATATCGAGCGCCCGCCACATACAGGGCGGCATCGATGCATGGCGGAAGGCCAGCGGCCCGCTCGTGCATTGACGCGGAACAGACTCAGTTCAACCCGATGAGCTTGGCTCCGCTGCGGAACAGGACTTCACCGTCCCGGTCGAAGCGGAAGGTGGCGATGAAATCGTCCGCCCGATAGTCAGGCCATGTGGTGCGGATCGCGGCAGCAAAATTCCGCGCCTCGTGCCGGCGGCCGGCCAGCGCCAGGCAGTGGGCCGCGATCGCCAGGATGATGACATGGGCATTGGGCCTGGCCGCCGCTTTCAGCGCCCATTCCGCGGCTTCATTGTATTCGCCCAGCCGTGCATGGGCCATGGCGCGCGCGCCCATCATGCCGAACAGCAGTGGATCGAAGGGACTGAGATGACGCGAGTGATCGGACGAGCCGATCGCCAATTGCGGATCGCCCGACTGCGAGTGGACAAAGGACAGCGCATAGTGGCCGAGCGCGAAATTCGGGCTGAGGTCGACGGCCTTTGCCAGCTCGATCAGAGAGTTGTCCTGCTCGCCGCGCAGCCACAAGGCGCGTCCCATCGCCCAGTGTGCGGCCGGATTGCGGTCATCGACCAGAAGGCTGTGACCGGCGGTTTCGAAAGCCTGCGCCGTCTCCCGGTCGCGATCACCCCAACGCTGGAAGGCATTCTGCCAATGGGTGAAGGAAAGCCCGGCATAGGCGCGGGCGAAGGTCGGGTCGAGCTTCAGGGCGTCGTTGAAGAACTGCTGCGCCAGCTCGTTTTCCTGACGGGTGAAGCGGTACATGTGCCAGAGGCCGCGATGATAGGCTTCCCAGGCATTCAGCGAGTTCGGCGCCTTCAGCATCGCGCGGTTTCGCTCGACGGTCGCAATCTCGGCGGCGATCGAGGAGACGATGCTGTTGCCGATATCGTCGATGACGACAAAGATTTCATCCGGCCTGTGCTCGAAGGTCTCGGCCCAGACGATCCGCGCGGTGCGGACCTCGACGAGCTCGACCGAGACGATGACCCTGCCCGAAAGGCTGCGGACCGAGCCGGTCGCCACATAATCGACGTTGAGCCGGCGGCCGGCATCCTCCGGCGCGATGTTCTTTTCCGCGAGCGCGAAGACCGAGCCGCGCGCGATGACGAAGAAATCGCGGAGCTTGGCGAGGCGCGTGATGATGTCGTGGGTCAGACCGTCGGCCAGCCCGCCGCGGAAATTGACGGTGCTTTCCGCAAACGGCATCACCGCCAGCGAGGCCCGGCGCGACGCGGCGGGTTCGAAATCGACGGCAACGATCGGCGGTTGCGGGGCCAGAAAAGTTGGCCCGGACCGGGCGCATGGCGTCGCGCTGATGTTGCGGGCTCTAATCTCGTGCCATGCCTCGCGCAAGGGAGCGACATCCAGCTCCTCGGAGCGAAACAGCTCCGCGGCGGTGGCCAGATGTTCCTCGCCGGCGCCGATCTGGCCGCGCCGCGCAAGGTTTTCCAGCAACGCCACATGCGCGCGCCCGTCGAACGGCGCGAGCTCCAGCCATTTGTCCAGATAGGCGCCTGCTTCATCGGCTCCCTGCGGGAGAAGGGCGATGATATGCTCCAGAACGGCGACATGGCATGAGCTGAAACGGCGGCGTTGTGCGGTGAGCCAGCTGGTGAAATGCGGGCTCCGATCGAGTTCCAGCCCGTCGAGGAAATCGCCGGCGAAAAGTTGCGCCAACGCTCGCAGGCGTCCGAGGCTAAGCGTCTCGATCCCTTCGGCCACCGCCGCGGCGGCGTCGACGGCATCGACATTGATATCGGCAAGGCGAAGCGCCACGGTGTCGCCTTCGGTCTCGATCCTGTGCAGACCCGGTTCGTCGAGCGCGCCGCGAAGCTTGCTCAGGCACCAGCGAAGTTCGCCGCGCGGATCGTTGGGAACGTCCCACAGAAGCTCGCAGAGCCGGCTGCGGCTGACGGGATGCGGCGCGAGCGCCAGATATGCCAGCAGCGCGCGCAGCTTGCGCGAGGAGGGCAGCTTAACCGGCTCGCCGTCACGAGCAACCGCCAGTTGCCCAAGCAGTCGCACGGATAGGCCGGCGGTGTCGTTCAGGCTCGATCGGGTGGATTCCACGAATGTTTCCACGCTCTCTCCAACGCTGACCAGCTGGTCCATGTTCTATCACCAAAGACGACAGGAAGCATCCGGCAGCCCAATTCCATGCCGGAACGCCGCCGTTGCCGCATTCGCGGCTGGTCAAGCATCCTAACTCGGCAAGGTGTCGAAACCGCGCCGCCCAAGCCGCCGGTTTGTAACCGGCACGTGAGATAACGAGGAGAAAAGCTCCATGTTGCAGCAGTTGAAGATCAGGACCACCGCCGGTCGCGGCCGGCTGTTCGACAGCATTCTCGATACGGTCGGCGACACGCCGGTCATCCGTATCAACAATCTCGGTCCGACCCATGCGACGATCTATGTGAAGGCCGAGTTCTTCAATCCGGCAGCCTCGGTCAAGGACCGGCTGGCGCTCAACATCATCGAGGAAGGCGAGCGCAGCGGCAAATTGAAGCCGGGCCAGACCGTCGTCGAGGCGACCAGCGGCAACACCGGCATCGGCTTAGCCATGGTCTGCGCGCAGAAAGGTTATCCGCTGGTGGTGACGATGGCCGACAGCTTCTCCATCGAGCGCCGCAAGCTGATGCGCATGCTGGGCGCCAAGGTGGTGCTGACGCCGCGCGCCCAGAAGGGTTTTGGGATGTACAAGAAGGCGGTGGAACTCGCCGAGGCCAATGGCTGGTTCCTGGCCCGCCAGTTCGAGACGGAAGCCAATGCCGCCATTCACGAGGCGACGACGGCGCGCGAGATCATCAACGATTTCGCGGGCTCGAGGCTCGACGTGCTGGTCACCGGCTATGGCACCGGCGGCACGGTCGCCGGCGTCGGCCGGGTGCTGCGCCGCGAGCGGCCGGACGTCAAGATCGTGCTGGCCGAACCTGCGAACGCACAGCTTATCGGCAGCGGCAAGGGGCAGGAGCGCGGCGCGGGCGGCGCGCCCGCCGCCAGCCATCCGGCCTTCGAGCCGCATCCGATCCAGGGCTGGACGCCCGATTTCATCCCCAACGTCCTGCAGGAAGCGATCGACCAGCACTACTATGACGAAGTCGTGCCGATCCCCGGCCCGGAAGGCATCAAATGGGCGAAGGCGCTGGCGCAGCAGGAAGGCATCTTCACCGGCATCTCGGGCGGCGCCACTTTCGCCGTGGCGCGCCAGATCGCGGGCACGGCTCCGGCCGGTTCGGTGATCCTGTGCATTCTGCCCGACACCGGCGAACGCTACATGTCGACGCCGCTCTTCGACGGCATCCAGGCGGAGATGGATGCCGAGGAGACGGCACTGTCGCGCTCGACGCCGAGCTGCCAGTTCGACGCCTGAAGACAACGCGCGGCGCCGCTGTCCACTCGGATGGCGGCGCCGCCGATCTCGCGCGTCGATCAAGGATCGCGCGCCATGCAGGAGAAACCGGATGGACAGCTTGCAGGAAACGACGGCGATGGATGAGACGCTCGATCCGCCGGACTGGGCCGATGTGCAGGCCCTGTCGCACCGGATCATCGACGCCGCCGTCGGCTATCTCAGGGATGTCCGGGATCGTCCGGTGTGGCGCGAGATGCCGGCCGAGGTGCGGACGTTCTTCAACGCGCCAATGCCGCGCGAGCCGGCGCCCATTGCCGATGTCTATGGCGACGTCGCCCGCAACGTGATGGCCTATCCGATGGGCAACATTCATCCGCGCTTCTGGTCCTGGTATATGGGTTCAAGCAATTTCACCGGCGCGCTCGGCGATTTCCTGGCGGCGATCCAGGGCTCGAACCTCGGCGGCGGCAACCACGCCGCCGGACTGATGGACAGCCAGGTGGTCAATTGGTGCAAGGAGATGGTGGGCTTTCCGGCCTCGGCCGGCGGCACGCTGGTCAGCGGCGGCTCGATGGCCAACATCATCGGGCTGACCGTGGCGCGCAATGCCAAGGCGGGCGTCGACGTTCGCGAAAGGGGCGTCGGCGCCATCCCAAGGCCGTTGCGCTTCTATGCCTCGGACCAGGTCCATTCCTGCCACCGCAAGGCGATGGAAGCGCTCGGCCTTGGCAATCGGGCGCTGCAGCGCGTTTCGACCGACTCCGATTTGCGCATCGACGTCGATGCGCTCAGGACGGCCATCGCGGAAGACCGCGCGGCCGGTTTCAAGCCGGCCTGCATCATCGGCACAGCCGGCACCGTCAACACCGGCGCGATCGACGACCTCCAGGCGTTGGCGGCGTTGGCGGCCGAGGAAGACCTCTGGTTCCATGTCGACGGCTGCATCGGCGCTCTGATCGCGATCGCACCTCAAAACAGATCGCTCGTCGCCGGCATCGAGCAGGCGCATTCCATCGCGCTCGACCCGCACAAATGGCTGCACGCGCCGTTCGAGGCGGGTTGCGCGCTGGTTCGCGATGCCTCCGCCCACCGCAACACCTTCGCTGTCACCCCGGAATATCTGGAATCGACGCCGCGCGGCCTCGCCTCCGGGCAATGGCTGCACGATTATGGGCTTCAAACATCGCGTGGTTTTCGCGCGCTGAAAATCTGGATGGCGCTGAGGGAGCACGGGGTCGAGAAATTCGGGCGGCTCATCGACCAGAACATCGCCCAGGCCCGTCATCTCACGGGTCTGATCCAGGCCGAGCCGGCGCTCGAGCTTACGGCGCCGACCACCATCAACATCGTCTGCTTCCGCCATCGTCTGGCCGGCGCATACGAGGAGCGGCTCAAGGCATTCAACACCGAAATCATGCTGCGGCTGCAGGAACAAGGCATCGCCACCTTGTCCGACACCACCGTACACGGCAGGCATTGCCTGAGGGCTGCAATCACCAACCACCGCACGCGGCGCGACGACCTCGATCTTCTGGTATGCGAGACGCTTCGCATCGGCAAAGAAATCGCGGCTGCGGCGCCATCGGATTGAAGAGAGCGCGGCCAAGACGTTTCATTCGGGCAGGCCGGCCAGCCGCAGGGCCTCAAAATATTTGGTGAAATAGGCCGGCCTGATTGGCCCCACCCGGTGCTTGAGGTTGGAAAGCGTCAGTTCGGGGTCGAGCTGCCGCGAACGGGCGATATGCTTGCTCGCGGCATTCTGCCTGCCGGCCATGGCATTGCTGGCGGCGGCCACGCGCAGGCCGGTGAGATAATAGGGCTGCGCGCGGGAAGCCGCCTCGGCCAGCGGCCAGGCGGCGTCGTAACGGCCGGCCACGAAATGGGCGAAGGCGGTGAAGGTCTGCATGAAGAAGGTCAGCGGATCGAGCGGGCTCAGCCGTCTTGCCCGCGACAGGTGCTCGATGGCGATGTCCGGATCGCCGTAGCAGGCCTTGAGGTAGCCGCTGGCACTCCAGGCGGTGGCGCAGTTCGGGTTGAGCACGAGCGCCCGATCGGCCAGCGCCGAGCCGGCCTCGTAGTCGCCGATGACGTAGCCAAGCGCCACGCTGCTGAAGGCCAAAGCCACCGCATCGTCCTTACCGTGAATGGCGACGTTGCCGACCAGGCGGGCGACCTCGGCGGTCTCCTGATGCCGGTCGGTCATCCAGCCATTTGCCATCCGCCAGAAATAGCACCAGGCGGCAGCGCCCTGTGCCGCGGCAAAATCGGGGTCGAGCTCGATGGCCTTGTAGAACTGCGGCAGTGCCTCATCCAACCCCTCCCTCGTCCAGCGGTAAAGGCTCGTCATGCCGCGCAGATAGTGGTCGTAGGCGTCGAGACTTTCGGTGGGCTTGCGCTTGGCGCGCGCCATCTCGGCCTGCTCGAGCCTGGGCGAAATCGCGCCGATGACGCTGGAGGCGACGAGGTCCTGCAGTTCGAATATCTCCGATACGTCGCCCTCGAAGCGGTCGGCCCAGAGGCTTGTCCCCGCCGCCGCCTCGACGAGCTGGCCTGCCACCCGAAGCCGACTGCCGGCCTTGCGGACGCTGCCTTCCAGCACGTAGCGGACCCCGAGTTCGCGCCCCACGCGGGTGACGTCGACCGCCTGGCCCTTGTAGGCGAAGGCGGAATTCCGCGCGATCACGAACAGCCAGTTCACATGCGACAGCGCCGTCGTGATCTCCTCGACAACGCCGTCGGTGAAATAGTCCTGCTCGGCGTCGCCGCTCATGTTCTGGAACGGCAGGACTGCGATCGACGGCTTTTCCGGCACCGAAACGGCAGGGCGCGGCAACTCCGCCCTCACTTCCAGGTTGGACAGTTCGACCTCTGGCGGGCCGCTGTCGACTACCGGTTCCTTCGGCTCCATGTTGGCAGCTTCGATACGTTCGACCAACGCCCGCGTCGCTTCCTCGGGCTCGACGCCGAGCTCGCGCTTCAGCGCTTCCTTGCAGGCCAGGAACTGGCGGAAGGCATCGTTGGTCTTGCCACGGCGGCGAAAGATGCGGATCAGGGCGCGGTGGGCCTGCTCGGCGCATGGGTCGAGCGTCACCAGCCGCTCGGCCAGTGTTTCGCAGGCCTGTTCCTCGTGCGAGCCCAGCTCCCGCAACAGGCTCAGCCGCTCGGCCAGGTCCAGCGCCTTGCGGCTGTAGTTTGCCCGAAGCGGCGCAAGCCACTCATCGATCTGGCCGGGGGATGACAGCCCGTCAAGCAGGTCGCCCCGGTAGAGGTCGGCTGCTGCTGCGAGGCTCTCGCCGTCATCGGCCTGGCACTTCCGATCGAAAACCCAGATGTCGGCCTCGTCGGTATTCGCCGCCAGCCAGATGGTATCGGCATTGCCTTCGATGCGAATAGCCTCGTCGCCCGTAGACGGAAACAGCCGCCTGATGTCGACCAGGGCCTGGCGCAGGCTGTTTCGCGCCTGCTGCTCGCCGCTGCCGGCCCACAGCGTCGCCGCCACCCTCTCGCGGCGAACGCCCTTGGGGCCGACGAGAACCAGCGCGGCAAAGAGCAGCGACGTCTTGCGCGTCGCGAAGTGCAGAGGTTGCCCGCCTGCGGAGACAACCTCGATGCCGCCAAGCAATCGGATGTGCACTCCGACCCCCGTGAAAAGCCCTCGGATACAATACCACGTCCCGCAGCCGACTTAACGACGATTTAGCGCTTCCATGCGCGGTTTTTCCTGCGGCTTCACGCCTGGATGAACATTGGCAAAGCGCGGCGGTGGGACATTGCCCTCGTGAGTTCGAACGAGGGAGAATGACAATGACCTACATCAGCCTCAGGACCTTCCAGCCGACCTCCCGCTTTGCCGGCACGCTCGCCGCCCATGCCGCGACTGTCTTCGCCGGGCTCCTGCGCCGGTATCAGGATGCCATGCAGCGCAGGGCTTTGGCCGGCCTGTCGATACCGGAACTGAAGGATCTCGGCTATCCGGCGGACGAGGCCCCGGCCGATGTCGCGGCTCGCGGCCGCATCGCCGGGCGCCGCCCGCTGCCGTGATCCTTGTTATCCAGCGTCGGTTGCCAGCGGCGCGCCGGGCAGATAAAGCGCGATCGGACGGATCTCGTAGACAGCGGTGGGATTGACGCGCCTGAGATCGCGCGCCACCGCTATCGCCTCGTCCTGGTTCGCGCAATCGAGGACATAGAGGCCGAGCAACTGCTCCTTGGTCTCGGCAAACGGACCGTCGATCACCATGCCGTCGCCCGCACCGCGCAGCGTGACCGCTTTCGCGGTCTCGCCCAGCCTTGCCGCCGGCCCGAGCTTGCCGGCGCGGGTCAGCCTGTCGTTGATCTCAAGCAGGTCTTTCATCAGTGCGGAATCGTCCTCGGGAGTCCAGGACTGGACGGTCTCTTCGACGTGATAGGCAAGGATCGCATAGAACATGGTTCGGCTCCTCGTGCATGACCCCGAAAATCGGATGCGATTTCGGAAAGGATCATGCACCAAATTGAAGTGCTACACCGCCTTTGCGCGTCCAAGAGGACGCGCGGCGCTGTAGAGCGGCGCACTATCACAAGGATGGCGCGGCTGATCCAGCCCCGGCAGCAGTCGGGAAAGCGCCTGCTGACTCAAGCTGCCAGCGGCAGGCGGAGCTCCGTCAGCAGGCCACCGTCGGGATGGTTGGACAGGTTGATCTCGCCGCCGGCGCCGCGGGCGATGTTGCGGGCGATGGTGAGGCCGAGGCCCAGGCCGCCGGTCTCGCGGTTGCGCGACTGCTCGAGGCGCACGAAGGAGCCGAACACCTGATCCAGCTTCGCCTGCGGAATGCCCGGACCCTCGTCGCGGATGGAGAGCGTGATCGTGTCGCCCGAGCGCCGCACGCCGATATGCGCCTTCTTGCCGTAGGTGACCGCGTTCTGGACGAGATTGGTGATGCAGCGGCGCAGCGCCACCGGCCGCGCGATGCAGACCAGGCCGCGCGTCGGCGTGGCGCCCTCGTCGAATGAAGCATCCTCGAACATGTCCGCGACGGACTCCACCAGCGACCAGAAATCGATCCGTTCGGCCTTTTCCTCCGTGACCTCGAATTTGGCGAAGTCGATCACTGAGCTCGCGATGCTTTCGATGTCGGCAAGGTCATGCGCAAGGGCTTCGCGGGTAGGCGATTTGCGCAGCAGCTCGAGCCGCAGCCGCATCCTGGTCAGCGGCGTGCGCAGATCATGGGCAAGCGCCGCCGCCAGATGCTCGCGGTCCTCGACATAGTCGCGCAGTCGCATCTGCATGGCGTTGACCGCCTTTGCCGCGGCGCGGATCTCACGGCTGCCGGTCTCGGCGATCGGCGGGCTTTTGAGATCGTTGCCGATGCGGTTGACCGCGGTTTCCATCATGCGATAGGGCGCCGTCAGCCGGCGCAGCGACCAGATCGACATCACAACGATCAGTCCCGCTATCAGCGAATAGAGCGGCAGGCTGTCCCAGCTCAGGATCGGCCCCGCCGGCGTGTTCGGCTCGGTGAAGTTCAGCCACTGGCCGTCGGAAAAGCGCAGCGACGCCGTCAGCTTGTCGCTCTGGGCGAAATCGGCGGCCAGCACCAGAAGGTCGCGCTCGACTTGGCCGACATCCTTGTTCACAACCCGGCCGTCCGGAGTATCGGCTTCCTGGGTTGCCGGATCGCGCCGCACGCGCGCATCGGTGATGCCGAACTTCGATAGGCGGCCGACCAGGATGTCCTCCAACTCGGCAAGCTGATCATCGCCGGCGATCGAGGAGGTGACGGCGGGTGTGTCCGAAACGGTCAGCGCATAGGTGGCATTGAACAGACCGGACGCGGTCGCCTTGCGTTCTTCAGGCGTGGCGTCATGCATCAGCTGCACCAGCGAATAGGCGCGGTCGTTCAGACGGTAGAGATCGACCACATCGTTGGCGGCGGCGCGGTCGCGCGCCACGATATAGAGCGTCGCCACCTGGCTGATCATCAGGCCGGCTATGACGATGAGCAGAACCCAGACAGGCAGGGTTTGCGGCAGGAAACGTCTCATTCGGCGGTCGTTTCGGGCAGAAACTGATAGCCGCCGCTGCGCACGGTGAGGATCAGCTTCGGCGTCTTCGGATCGTCCTCCATCTTGCGGCGCAGGCGGCTCACCAGGATGTCGACGCTGCGGTCGAAGCTGTAGCCGGTGTCGCCGCCCGAAAGCTCGATGAGCTGCTCGCGGGTGAGCACGCGCTGCGCGCTCTTGACGAAGGTCTGCAAGAGGTTGAACTCCGCCATCGTCAGCTCCACCCGCACGTCGTCGGGCGCCGTCAGCCGGCGGCGCGAGCAATCCATGGTCCAGCCGGCGAAGCGGTAGATCTGCTTGGCGGCGGGCCGGCGCGGCTCGGCTGCGCCGTTGCGCCTCAGAACCGCGCGGATGCGGGCGAGCAGCTCGCGCGGATCGAAGGGTTTCGGCACATAATCGTCCGCGCCCATCTCGAGGCCGACGACTCGGTCCGTCGTCTCGGTCACCGCGGTCAGCATGATGATCGGTGTGGTGTAGTTGGCGCGGATCTCGCGGCAAAGCTCCAGCCCGCTCTTGCCGGGCAGCATCACGTCGAGGACGATGAGATCGACCTGCGCGCGGCGCAGGATCGCCTCCATCTCGGTGCCGTCGGCGGCCACCGTCGTGTGCAGTCCCCGCTTCTGGAAGAACTCCTGAAGCAGGTCCCGTATGCCCTTGTCGTCATCGACGATCAGTATGTGCGCGTCGGATTTCACGAGAACCCCGCGATTGCTGTAGCCAAGCCGCCCTTCGGTGATCACCCACACGATAGAATTCGGGCCACATCTTGGCCAGTGGCGACGATTTGGGCAGGTCGGCTTCCCCAGAAACAATTCAGAAACAAAATTCTACAGTCGGGAAAAACTCCTGAAAAATTTCAAGGGCATAACCGGTGTCGTGGCGGTCAGGTCATCGGCTGCGACGCAAGTTTCCGGAGTAACGGGCAAGACCGATGCAGAGGTTCTGGATCAGCGTGATGGGTGCTTTGCTCAGCATGTCCCTCATCACAGCCGCGGTCGGAGCCTCCAACGCAAAGGTGACGCCGCTGACCCGGACCGAGCGCTGCACCAACCTCAGCCGTCAAGTTGACGAAGCCCTCGAAACCCATGCCGCGGCAACGCAGGTCACCGCGGCGAAGGCACTTCAAAGAAAGGGAAACCGGTTCTGCGCCGCCAAGAAACAGGCACAGGGCATCCGGATGCTCGCAAATGCTTTGAAGCTGCTTGGAGTGACACCGATCGACCCGGTTCAGTGACGCTCACCTCCTCGACCCGCATGAAAGGAAATGAAGCCATGAAGAAGTCCATTCTCTCCGCCACCGGTCTCGCCGTCGCTCTCGCCTTCGCGATGCCGTCTCTCGGCAACGCCGCCGCCACGACGACCGCTGCTCCGGCCGCTTCGACCGCGACCACCGCTCCGGCCGACAGCACGGCAAAGCCGCCCGTGAAGAAAGTCGCCGCGAAGAAGCACAAGAAGGCTTCGACGAAGAAGGTCGTCAAGAAGACCGACAAGAAGGATGCTCCGAAGACCTGATCCGGGTCTCGGTACTGCAACTTACCAAGAACCGTTCCGGCCGGTTGGCCGGAGCGGTTTTCGGCGGCCGAAGCCTGACACCGGCAGCTTGCGCCGCGCCGTTCCCGATCCTTAACCCGATCGCAATGCCAGCGCTGTAGGACAGTCCGCATGAGGAAGCGGCTTTCGTCCCGGATGCGTTCGTTGACCCTCGGCGGCCTGGTTGCCACCGCGGCGGCGAGAGCTCTGATCATCTTCACCGCCAGCCCGGTGCCGGATCCCGCCAGCGGCAGGACCGAGCCAGAGCCTTTCGCGCCGGTGATCTCATCGAGCTTCGACTACATCACGCCGGCACAGAGCTGGTTCCTGATCGTGCTGGCGGGTGCGACGCTGATCGGCTTCGCCGCCTGGCTGGCCGCTGCGTTCATGGAGCGCGGTTCCGACATGGACGATGGCGGCTCCGGCAGATCCGGTACAACGATGCGCCGTACTATCGGCCGTCAGGGCCGTTGAACCGCAAACGGCGCTTTCCCACATAGGCTGGATATTGTCCTCGCTGCTACGGCGGGCAAATGGACGAATGCTTCTGCGCACGACTAAAGTGGAAGCGAGCCAATTTTCACGTAATTCCGGAAGACTGCTAAGCACTTTTCCTGGAATTGCTTGAGTTCCCAACTGGCGGATTCCGATGCCTGAAACTGTCCTCAAACCGCGTACCAAGACGCAGCCGAAAACCGAGCGGCCAAAGCTCTACAAGGTCATCCTGATCAATGACGACTTCACCCCGCGCGAGTTCGTGGTGACGGTGCTCAAAGGTGAATTCAAGCTCAGCGAGGATCAGGCGCATCGCGTGATGATCACGGCGCATACGCGCGGCGTCTGCGTGGTCGCCGTCTTCACGCGCGACGTCGCCGAGACCAAGGCCGCGCGGGCAACCGATGCCGGCAAGGCCAAGGGCTATCCGCTGCTGTTCACTACCGAACCGGAAGAGTAGGGGCAGCACTTCTTCCTTCTCCCCTTGTGGGAGAAGGTGTCGCCGAAGGCGACGGATGAGGGGTGTTCCAGGGAACGCCGACGTCTCACTCCGCTGGAGCACCCCTCATCCGTCTCGGCGCTGCGCGCCGATCCACCTTCTTCCCACAAGGGGAGAAGGGAAGTGCAGTAGCCCCTACCGCCCTTCCCGATACCACATCGAGCCGATGGCCAGGAGCAGCAGGCCGAGGCCGAGGAAGCCGCCGAACAGCGGCACGCGCGAAACGGCCTTCAGGGTGCTGTCGTTGGTGGTGCGCAGCCCGATCCAGTCATCGCCCGATGCAGCGCCCGAGGAGCGGACCGGGACGATGGAAGGCAGCGCCACACCGCCCGCAAGATTGCCTAGCACTGACGACGGAGCGAGTCTGCGCACGCTGCCGCCGGTCGCCTCGGCCGGCGCCTTCAACCTGTCTTCGGTGGAAATGACATCGGAGAATTCCGGCGCGTTGACCGGGCCGACATGGGCAAGTGCGGTGAGGTCGCCATTGCCCACCTGATAGAGGCCGATCTCGCTAGTCTCCAGGCTGCCAGTGAAAATCCCCGGCTCGGCTTTTTGCAGCTTGACCGTCATCGCCTTGCCGGATGGCGTGATCACCTGGGCCGGGCCTGGATCATCGCTCATTGTCTGGCGCCTTATTTCCAACACCATGCCGCGGCCGTCGGCGGTCAGCCGTTCTTCTTCCAGCTCCGGCTCCTTCATCAGCCAGTGGGCTATGCGGCGATAGAGCTGGACATGCGGCCCGCCGCCTTCGAAGCCGCGCGCCCACAGCCAGCCCTGGTCGGAAAGCAGCATCCCGACCCGGCCCTCGCCCTTGCGGTCGAGCACAAGCAGAGGGCGATCGTCGGCCCCTTTCATCACCACCTCGCCCTCGGGATTCTTGACGCCTATGGTGCGGAACCAGCGGCTCCAGTGCGGCGGATCGGTGGCCGAGCCGTCGAGCCCGCGCGTCACGGGGTGACGCTGGCCGAGATCGGTGAGACGCGGATAGAAGGCCTTGTCGACGACCTCGCCGGTGGGCATCGCCGGCAGGGCTGATATCAGCGGCGTGCGGGCAATCGAGCTCTCGCCGGCATATTCGGGGCCGGCAGCGATCAGCAGAGCGCCACCCTTTTCGACATATTCGGAGATGTAGTCGTAATAGAGGATCGGCAGCACATCGCGATGCTGATAGCGGTCGAAGATGATCAGATCGAAATCCTTGATCTTTTCGACGAACAGTTCGCGCGTCGGGAAGGCGATCAGCGACAGTTCATTGATCGGCGTGCCGTCCTGTTTTTCCGGCGGCCGCAGAATGGTGAAGTGGACGAGGTCGACCGACGCGTCGGACTTCAGAAGGTTGCGCCAGGTGCGCTCGCCGGCATGCGGCTCGCCGGAGACCAGAAGCACGCGCAGATGATCGCGGATGCCGTCGACCAGCGCGATGGCGCGGTTGTTGGCGTCGGTCAGTTCCCCCGGCTCGTGATCGATTGAAAGCTGGACGATGTTGCGCCCGGCGTTGGGGATGGTGACCTCAAGCTTCATCGGCTGGCCGATGGTCGCATGTTCGACCGAGACCTGCTCGCCATTGACCGAGACCCGCACGTCGACCGGGCTGCCCTGGCCTTCGGTGGAAATGACCCGGTAGCTCATGTCGAGCGGCTTGCCGACGAGACCGAAGCGCGGCGCGTTCTCGAAGCGGATGCGGCGGTCCTTCTCATGTTCGTTGCCGGTGACCAGCGCATGCAGCGGCGCGTTGAAGTCCGGAGCGCCGGCCGGCGCGTCATGCACCTCGCCGTCGGTGATCATGATCGCGCCGCCGATGCGCGAGGGCGGTACGTCGCGGAAAGCGCCTTCCAGCGCGCCGAACAGCCTGGTTTCCGTGCGCTCGTCGGCGGCTTCGGACTTGCCGGCATCGACGACGCGGACATCGAACTGTTTGAAGCGGCCGAGCCGCTGCTGAAGGCCGGCCAGCGCCTCGTCGGTCTGCCTGGCGCGGTCGCCGATGTCCTGGCTCTGGCTGCGGTCGACGATGACGGCGACGACGCTTTTCAGCGCCTCGCGTTCCTCATCCAGGAAGACGGGGTTGAGGAGCGCGGCTCCAAGCGCAAGCAGGGCGATGAAGCGCAGGATCGAGCCGCGCTGACGAAACCACAGCCCCGCCAGTGCGAGCAGCAGGAGCGGCACGATGGCGACCCAGAACAACGGCCAGGAAACGAGCGGCTCGAAGGAAATCGACCAGTTCATAACCTACTGCCCCAGCCGTTCGAGCAGGACAGGCACATGCACCTGGTCGGATTTGTAGTTGCCGGTCAGCATGTACATCATGATGTTGACGCCGGCGCGCAGCGCGTAGACGCGCTGCATCGGATCAGGCGGCACGGTCGGCAGCATCGCGTCGCCGTTCTCGTCGACCGCCCAGGCGCCGGCGAAATCATTGGCGGTGATCATGATCGGCGACACGCCGTCGCCGGTCCGCACCGGACGGTTTTCGGTGTTGCTGGCGTCGAGCGAGGTCTCGACCCAGAGCGGACTGCCGTTGAAGCGGCCGGGAAACTCCGGAAGGATGAAAAAGGATTTCGTCAGCACATGGTCCGACGGCACCGGTTCCAGCGGCGGCACGTTGAGGTTGCCGAGGATGTCGCGCAGCCGCTCGGTCGCCGGGCTTGCCGAGCCGGCGCCGATGCCGTTGGAGAACTGGTCGCGCGTGTCGAAGAGAACCGTGCCGCCCTGCTGCATATAGGCATCGATCCGCGCGATCGCCGCTTCGCTGGGCATCGGCGCGGTGGCGTCGATCGGCCAATAGATCAGCGGATAGAAGGCCAATTCGTCCTTGGAGATGTCGACGCCGGCCGGCGGGCCGGGCTCCAGCGCCGTCTTCTCGATCAGGAAGCGGGTCAGGCCTTCGAGGCCGGCGCGACTGATCGAGTCGACGCCGGGCTCGCCGGTGATCACATAGGCGATGCGGGTTTTCGAAATATCCTCGATCGCCTGCGAATCGCCGGGCTTCAAATCGTCCGCGCGGGCAAGATCGGCGCGGCCGAAGAGCCCGCCGAGTACGATCAGCACGGCAGCGGCGGTCGCCGCGGCGCGGCGTGGCCGGCGCGAAAACAGCCCGCCCATCCACAAGACGGCCAGCGTGTCGAGGACCATCAGCAGTAGCGCGGCGGTAACCAGCGGGCCCTTCAGGTTCTCCGATTCATCGAACGCGTAGGGAATGGCAGTCACCGGCAGCGAAACCTGCGGCTGAGCGAGCGGCGTGAACGTGCTCGAAGCGTTGAGCAGGTTGTGGGCAAAGACGCCGGTCTCCGAGCCGTAGAGGCCGGGCGGGTTCTCCAGCGTCACCGGCAATGGGCCGGCCCCGGGCACGAGCGGCCGCGCGTCTGGCGTCGGCGGCACCAGCGCGCCGTCGGCGCCGATCATACGATAAGGCGCCAGCGATGCGGCGGCAGCCTCGGCATTGGCGACCGCGGCGCCCTGGTTGCGCGACAATTGCACGATGCGCCTCAGCATCTCGACGAAACTGCCGGAGATCGGCAGGTTCGACCAGGTCGCCTCCGGCGTGACGTGGAAGAGCACGAGCGTGCCCTTGTCCTTCTTCATGCCCGTGACCAGCGGCGTGCCATCGGCCAGCGTCGCCCAGGTGCGCTCGACGATGTCGGGCGTGGGTTCGGCCAGCACCTGCCGGCTGACCGTCACCTCGGTCGGCGGCGCGAGATCGGCGAACGGGCCATTCTTGGGGAATTCGGTGACCTGTTGCGGCGTCGTCCAGGACAGCGCACCGCCCAGCGCGCGCTCGCCGCTGCGCAACCTGACCGGTAAGAGGTCATCGTCATTGCCGGCGGCGGCCAGCCTTGAACCGGCAAAGCGCACCAGTGTGCCGCCCTTGTCGACCCAATCGACCAGCCGTTG
This sequence comes from Mesorhizobium captivum, assembly GCF_033977165.1. Lineage (NCBI taxonomy): Bacteria > Pseudomonadati > Pseudomonadota > Alphaproteobacteria > Hyphomicrobiales > Phyllobacteriaceae > Mesorhizobium > Mesorhizobium captivum. Next base: position 20,481 of record NZ_JAVIJB010000044.1, on the reverse strand, counting down.
CCGGACCTGCTCGGGGATGGTGCCGACATCGGCCATGATGATCATCGCCGGCTTCTGGTCGAGAAGCTGCGGGATGGCGTCGGCCAGATCGGCGCTCGACGGCTCGACCAGATCGGCGAAGGGCTGCAGGGCACGGCGAATGTAGTAGAGCGGCGACAGCAGCGGTTGCGCCTGATCGGCCTCGGCCTGCGAAAGCAATCCGACGCGGCGGCGCTTGGAGCTTTCATCGAGCACGCGCACGGCGCCGGCCTGATGCTCGCCGTCGAGCGCGACCGAGGCGAAGTCGTTGCGCAATTCGAACGGCACCTTCATCGTTCCGGTGGCGGTGGTCTGACCCGGCGCGAAGCTCAGTGTCGCGTCGGCGATGCGGCGGCCCTTGTCGTCAAAGGCGCCGGCCGTGACTTGGGCCGGCGCCGGATCGCCCGGCGCGCGGACGGCGGTCAGCGCGAAGCCGTCGACCTGATTGTCGGCACCGGTCAGGCCGGTGAGCGAGACCCGGTCCGAAGTGGCCCAGACCAGTCGCGAGGCATTTTTTTCGAGAAGCGTCCTGAAAGCCGCTTCGTCGCCGTTGGCCGCCAGCCCGTCGGCAAGCACGGCGACACTGGCGCCCGGCAGGCGCTCCAATGTGGCGGCGACACGGGCATAGACGGCGGGGCGGTCGGTCGGGATCGGACGCGGCTTTGCCGCGCGCAGACGGTCGAGCGCGGCCGATGCATCGAAGGGGCCGATCTCGGCATTGGGCTTCTCGGCGGTGAAGGCGATGACGACAGGCACGCCGTTCGAGCCGGCATCGGCGATCAGCCGCTCGGCGGTGGCGACGCGCTTGCCCCAATCGGCGGCACTTGCCCAGTCATTGTCGATGACAAGCGCCAGCGCCGAGCCCTCCGCCGGCAGTTTTTCGCGCGGATTGAACACCGGTTCCGCAAGCGCGGTGATGACAAGGGCCGCCATCAGCAGGCGCAGCAGCGTCAGCCACCAGGGGCTTTGATGCGGCGTCTCATCGCGCCTCAGGACGCGGGCGAGGATCCTGAGCGGCGGAAAGACCTCCGTCTGCGGCCTGGGCGGCGTCAACCTCAGCAGCCACCAGATCACCGGCAGAGCCAACAGGCCCCACAGAACCATCGGCGCGCCGAAGGAAAGCGGCAGCCAGCTCATGCGACCGCCTTTCCGGGATCACCACCGCCGGCGGTCAGCCCGGCATGACCAGTGGTCAGCCCTGGACGACTGCTATCGGCGGTCATCGCCATGTGGACGCGCACCAGCGCCTCGGAGGCGAGGCGGTCTGTGTGGCTGACGGTGAAGCTCCAGCCCAGACGCCTGCACCAGCCGGCCAGTTCCTCGCGGCGGGCGGTGTAGAGCAGACGGTATTGCTCTTTGAGCGTTTCGGCGCGGCCGGCGGTCAGCTTGTCGCCGGTTTCGGGATCGGTGAATTCGGTGCGGCCGGCATAGGGGAAGGTCTCTTCAGCCGGGTCGACGACCTCGATCAGGTGCGCGCGCACGCCGTGACGGGCGAGCACGTCGAGCCAGGCCATCGTTTCCTCGACCGGATCGAGGAAATCGCTGACGATGACGATGTCGCAGAAGCGGCGGATGGCCGACAGGTCAGGTTTGGCCGGCAGCTCGCCGGCATGGCTGAGCTGGGCCGCGATGCGCTCGGCGCCGTTGCGGGCGGTGAACGGATCGGTGAGGCCGGGCCAGGCGATGCGCTCGCCGCTGCGCGACAGAAGCTCGGCCATGGCGAGGGCCAGCACCAGCGCGCGCGATTCCTTGGAAACGCCGGCTGCCGCGGACTTGTAGAGCATGGAGGGGGAGGGGTCGGACCAGAGCCAGACGGTATGAGCCGCTTCCCACTCGCGGTCGCGCACATAGGTGTGGTCGTCACGGGCCGAGCGGCGCCAGTCGATGCGCGAGGAATCGCCTTCGACATAGGGGCGGAACTGCCAGAAATTCTCGCCGATGCCGCGCTTGCGACGGCCATGCCAGCCGGCGATCACCGTGTTGACGATGCGGCGCGCCTCGACCAGCAGATCCGGCACCAAAGAGGCTCGCAACCGGCCACGGGCGAGCGCATCGCGCGTCGCAACCGGTGCCTGGACCTCGCCTATTCGACCCATCAGATGCCTTTTGCCAGTTTCGCCACCACGTCGCGCACGGAAGTGCCTTCGGCGCGGGCAGCGAAAGTCAGCGCCATGCGATGCTGCAGCACCGGCTCGGCCAAGGCACGGATGTCGTCGACCGATGGCGCCAACCTCCCATCATATAGGGCGCGCGCCCTGGCGCACAGGGTCAGCGCCTGGCTGGCGCGGGGACCAGGACCCCAAGCGACGTGCTTGTCGGTGTCGGCGTTGCCCTGGCCAGGGCGGGCCGAGCGCACCAGCTTGAGGATCGCCTCGACGACGCTTTCCGGCACCGGCATGCGGCGGATCAGCGTCTGGATTTCCTTCAGCCTGGCCGACTGCAGCACATTGTCGGCCTTGGCCTCCTCGACGCCTGTGGTCTCGAGCAGGATGCGGCGCTCGGCCTCGATCTCCGGATAAAGGATGTCGACCTGCATCAGGAAACGGTCGAGCTGCGCCTCGGGCAGCGGATAGGTACCTTCCTGCTCCAGCGGGTTCTGCGTCGCCAGCACGTGGAAGGGCGAGGGCAGGTCGTGGCGCACGCCGGCGATGGTGACGTGATATTCCTGCATCGCCTGCAGCAGCGCCGACTGGGTGCGCGGCGAGGCGCGGTTGATCTCATCGGCCATCAGAAGCTGGGTGAAGATCGGCCCCGAAATGAAGCGGAAGGAGCGCTTGCCGAACTCATCCTGTTCCATCACTTCCGAGCCGAGGATATCGGACGGCATCAGGTCGGGCGTGAACTGGACGCGGCGGGAATCGAGGCCGAGCACGATGCCAAGCGTCTCGACCAGCTTGGTCTTGGCGAGGCCCGGCACGCCGACAAGCAGCGCATGGCCGCCGGCCAGCAGCGCAACCAGCGTGCGCTCGACGACGGCTTCCTGGCCGAAGATCACGCGGCCTACGGCGTCGCGCACCTTCGAGATGTCGGCCAGCGCCTTCTCGGCCTCCTCGATCATCGCCTTGTCGCTCAACGGGCTTTCCTTGATCATCACGCTCATGCCGTTCGATCCTTGTGGTTGGAAATACCGGCCTGCACTCTCAGAGTCGCAGAATGCCGCGATTCGGCCTCGCCTGGCGCCTGCGATTGAACTTAAATCACAGACTTAGGCTGACAAGCGAAACAACAGTGACTATTTCGTGACCATGACCGATCATTCCGGACATCGCGAGCAGGGTTTGACCGGCGCCACCGAGGCGCGCGGGCTGGAAGCGCTGATCTCGCGAGCGGCGCGCGCGGACAAGGGACCGGCTCCGGTGGAGCGCTGGAATCCGGACTTCTGCGGCGATCTCGACATGGAGATCAAGGCTGACGGCACCTGGTTCTATCTTGGCACGCCGATCGGGCGAATGCCGCTGGTGCAGCTTTTTTCGAGCGTTTTGCGCAAGGACGCCGACGGCAAGACCTATCTGGTGACGCCGGTGGAACGCGTTGGCATCCGCGTCGCCGACGCGCCCTTCATCGCCGTCGAGATGAACGTGTCGGCGATCGGCGACGAGCAGGTCATCACCTTCCGCACCAATGTCGGTGACGTGGTCGCCGCCGGGCCCGGCCATCCGCTGCGCTTCGTCGACGAGGACGCGACCGGCGGGCTCAAGCCCTATGTGCTGGTGCGCGGCCGGCTGGAAGCCCTGGTGGCGCGGCCGGTAATGTACGAACTGGTCGAACATGGCGAGGTGATCGACATCGGCGGCAAGGCGATCTTCGCCGTCCGCTCCGGCGGCGAGGTCTATCCGATCATGCCGGCCGAAAAACTCGAGCGGCTAAGCGCGTGATGGACCAGATGGCGCCAGTGCCGTTCTCGATCGCGGATTTTCGCGCCCGCGTCGCCGCACAGGCCGAGGCGCAACCCGGCGACGAGTTCGGCGATCATCGCTTCAATCCCGGCCACCCGAGGTTGAAACATATCAAGCCGCTGCGCGATGCCGCGGTGCTGATCCCGGTCATCGATCACGCCGATGGCGCCACGGTGCTGCTCACCAAGCGCGCCGAGAAGCTGCGCAGCCATTCCGGTCAGGTGGCCTTTCCCGGCGGCACCATCGATCCGACGGACCCCGGCCCCGAGGCCGCCGCGCTGCGCGAGACTTTCGAGGAGATAGGCCTCGACCGCGACCATATCGAAATCATCGGCCGGATGCCCGACTACGTCGCCGGCAGCGGCTATCGCATCGTGCCGGTGCTTTCCGTGGTACGGCCTGGCTTTTCGCTGACGCTCAACGCCGACGAGGTCGACGCCGCCTTCGAAGTGCCGCTGCGCTTCCTGATGGATCCCGCCAACCATGCGCGCGACAGCCGCATGTGGAACGACCTCGAATGGTTCTTCTACGAGATGCCCTATGGCGGCCAGCGCATCTGGGGCGTCACCGCCGGCATCGTCCGCACGCTCTATGAAAGGCTCTATGCATGAGCGCGGGGGTGTCTCTGTCTGGCAGGGCCGGCTGGCTGGGCGAAAAGCACCTGCAGAAGCTGCTTGCCGCGCTGAAGGAAGGCGGCGAGGAGGCGCGCGTCGCCGGCGGAGCGGTGCGCAATGCGCTGATCGGCCAGCCGGTCGCCGACATCGATATCGCGGCGACGACCTTGCCTGAGGAAACGATCCGCCGCGCCGAGGCCGCCGGCTTCAAGACGGTGCCGACCGGTATCGAGCACGGCACGATCACGGCGATTGCCGGCGGCAAGGCCTATGAGGTCACCACGCTCAGGGCCGATATCGAGACCGATGGTAGGCGGGCGAAAGTCACGTTCGGGCGCGACTGGAAGCTTGACGCCGAGCGCCGCGACTTCACCATCAACGCGCTCTATGCCGAGGCCGACGGGACGGTCGTCGATCTTGTCGGCGGCGTCGCCGACATCGAGGCGCGGCGGCTGCGCTTCATCGGCGATCCGGAAGCGCGCATCCGCGAGGATTATCTGCGCATCCTGCGCTTCTTCCGCTTCTTCGCCTGGTATGGCGACGGCCGGCCCGATGCCGAAGGCCTGAAGGCCTGCGCCAGGCTGAAGGACGGGCTCGGCAGGCTTTCGGCCGAGCGCGTCTGGTCCGAGCTGAAGAAGCTGTTTTCGGCACCCGATCCTTCGCGCGCCCTGCTGTGGATGCGCCAGGCCGGTGTTCTTACCGCCGTGCTGCCGGAGAGCGAGAAGTGGGGCATCGACGCCATCCACGGGCTGGTCCGGACCGAAAAGGATCTAGGCTGGAATGCAGACCCGCTGCTCCGGCTGGAGGCCGTCGTTCCGCCGGATGCCGCGCGCATGAAGACGCTTGCCGAAAGGCTGAGATTTTCGACCGGCGAAGGGGGACGTCTCCGGCACTGGGCGCTGACTGCACCACTTGAATCCAAGACGACCGAGACGGAATTCTCGAAAAAGCTCTATTTCGGCGACCGCGAAGGCTTCCTCGATCGGCTGCGGCTCGCGCTTGCCGCCGCGCGGACACGCGCCGTCGAGGACAATCAGGCGATGATGGAAGCCGGCGGTTTCTCGCGCCTGCTCGGCTTCGCCCTGAAATGGGAAAAACCGGTGTTTCCGATCAAGGGCGCAGACCTGACCGAACTCGGCGCGTCGCCCGGCCCGAAGGTTGGCGCCACGCTGAAAAACCTCGAAAAGGAATGGGTCGAGTCCGGTTTCATACTAGACCGCGGCGCGCTGCTAAAACGCGCCGCGCAAGCGCTCGAGGCTTAGAGCAGCAGCCCGGACCGATCGATGCCGGTCAACGTATCGACACAGGAGCCAGGGCGCGCGAAAGGCTGGCTTCGCCCTTGCCGTAGACCGAGGGATCGTAATTGACCAGCGTGTCGCTGCGAGCCGTGTTGAGCAGGTCGTTGGTGATCTGAACCGGGGTCGCCTTGGTGAACTTGCTGCCGATGATCGCGGCATATCCGGAAATGATCGGCGCGGCGAAAGACGTGCCGTAAAGGCCGGTCTTGTCGCCTTCGACGCCGACCACCAGGAAGTGGCTCTGCACGGCGGTATTGGAACCGGCGTAGTTGGAATACCAGGCAAGCTCGGCCTTGTTGGCTGTCGTGCCGTTCGTCGACAGCGCACCCACGAAGATCGCGGTTTGCTTGCCGATCAAAGCGAGGTCGAGATAGTCCTGCTGACCGCCGGTGACTCCGCCGACCGCGACCGCGTCGTTGCCAGCAGCTTTCGAAACTATGGCCGATCCCTTGGTGGCGTAGGAGATGATCGAGGCTTCCTCCCGAGCCCAGCCGATCTGGCTGACGCTGTAGCCGGCGTTGGCGTACATGCCGTAACTGAGGTTGAGAACGTTCCGGCCGCCTGCCAGCGGGACGGCGGTGCCGGTAGAGAAATCCTTGGAGCGGATGGTCGCCGCGGGAGCGATCATGCTCGCCTCCTCGCGCGTCCATTCGCCATGCCGCTGGGTCTGCACGCCGATGCCGAAATTGCCGGAGAAGCGCGATGAGCTGCTGAAATCGTCGACGATGGTGATGGTAACGCCCTTGCCCTTGTAGCCCGCCGCCCATGCCGCGCCGACGTCGGGGCTCATCCAGTTCTGTACCGTCTGGGTCGTTCTCGCGACTGGGATCTTTGCGCTCACGCATATCGATTGACCGCCGTGGCACAGCGCGGCCGTCTCGTCCGCGTCGAGGGCTTCCTGTGCCGATGCGATGGACGCCGGCAGAAGGACGAGAGCCGCAATACCGAACTTCAAGAAATTACCAGACATGGTCTTACTCCCGGTCAAGCAAGAACGAGGGTGGCAGGAACGAGGACGGGCGATCGCGGACTTCGGGAGCAAGGAGATTTCTCATGCAGGGCTTCCCGCCGATCAGAAAGTAACACGGTAATTGAGCCACAGGCGCAGCCTCTCGGGTGTAGCGTTAACCAGATATTTCAGCGTGTCCTCAGGCGCCATCTCGCCGGCCGCGAGCCGGCAATTGACGCTGTAGGTGCCAAGATCCCCGTAGTCGGCCACGCACGGCTTTTCAGTCAGGTTGCCGCCGATGATCGAGGTGACCGAAAGGGACAAGGTGCTGTTCGGACTGGGATGCCTCTGGGTGAGAAACCCGAGCTTGAGGCTTGGCGCGATACGGTATTTCTCGGCTTGCTCCCCGGTGCCGAACCCCCACAGGATGCCGCTGTTTTCGGTCAACTGGGTGAGCAGGTCGACATGCATGTCGACCCAATTCGCGTGATACCACCGATTGAACGAGACCTGGCTTCCGTCCTGCAGTTCATAGCCGCCATTGCCGAGGTCTCGCGCGCGATCGCTAAGCGGTGAGCCCTGATGGATATCGACGAGCGAGATGGTCATTTCCTGGGCGGCTGCCGGCGACGCGCCGAGCAACGTGCACAACAGGAACGCCGCTGCGCGGGAACCGCCTCGATTGCCGGACTTTTCGCGCATGCGCGAAGCACCTCGCCCCACCCGATCCGGACAGCGCCTCGTGGCGAGCGCCTTTGGGCAGCCAACTGTGGCGGATCATGCGTGCGACGATCGCATGCAGACCGTTACCGCGGAGTTATCTAAGCTGGTACGAATATAAGTTTTTGCTTGAATTTTGTGGGAGCGGAGAGAGGGCCGGTAACGAGAGCAGATAGCCATAAGGAAGCAGGATGCACCCACATGCTGCATCCCGCTGTCCCAATATCGTGCGAGCTTCGCGATTTGGGGTCTGGCTGACGCCTCAGGCCGCGTCGCGGACCTTCTGGATGCGGGAGCGGATCGCCTCGATCATGGTCTCGCGGATGATCGTTTCGCCATGCGTCTCGCGCAGATGCTCGACGGCGCGGCGCATGACCTCCGCTTCCTCCTCGGCGCGCGTGTGCCAGTCACAGCCCGGGACCAGTGTCCCGCATTGGAATTCCTTCATGGGTTTTCCCTTCCTTGCTGCGGAGCGGTTCAGCTTCGACCAACCCCAGCTATTGTTTTTATGCAATTCCAGAAAACCGCTGGGCGGTTTTCTGGAATTGCTCAAGTGGATAATCATAACACATGTCGCCGGCTTCGGTTGCATCAAGAGGCGCGAAGCGCTGTTTCGGGCCGCCGGCCGAGTGCTGAAACAGAAAGGCGGAGCGATGCCGCTCCGCCTCCTTGTTGCCTGATCTTGCTAAAGCCGCGCGGCCGTCATTTCATGATCTTGACGGCCTCGGCAATCTTGTTCTTGCCGCTCATATCCCAGGAAACGCGGACTTTCTCGCCCGGCTTGATGCCCGGATCCTTGAAGGCCTTGGACAGGGTGAAGGTCGATCCGTTGTCCAGAACAAGGCTCATGGCCGTTCCATCAAAGCTCTTGACCGTGCCCGTGGTGTGCTTGACCGCGGCGAACGCGGCGCCACCGGAGGCGAGAAAGGCAGCGGCTGCTGCCGTCACAATAAGCTTGCGCATTGGCATGCTCTCCTGGAATGCGGGCACCGTATGGAAGGCACCCCTCTCGATCAGGGCCGTCCGGTCGCGTCGGGTCGCGGCTCGCAGCTGCGGCGAACCGCCGGCGCTTCCCGACCCGGCAACGTTAAATAGCTCAATTTTTTCAAAAGGATATTAGACGAAAAAGAAATCGTAGCCGCCACATTGCCCGCCAAGATTCAGCGAATGGGACATCAATGCGGCGTTCCCTCCGCTCACCGGATTTTTACGGCCATTTTACCTCGGGCGGCAGGCTGGACAGGATCGAGGCGACATTGCCGCCGGTCTTCAGGCCGAAGATGGTGCCGCGATCGTGAAGCAAATTGAATTCGACGTAACGGCCGCGCCGGATGAGCTGTTCGTCGCGGTCGCCGTCGGTCCAGTTCTGGTCGAAATTGGCCCGCACCAGATGGGAATAGACGACGAGGAAAGAGCGTCCGACGTCCTGGACGAAATTGAAATCAGCGTCCCAGCCGCCCTTGTCCTCGCTCGAGTGCAGCCAGTCGAAAAAGATGCCGCCGATGCCGCGCGGCTCGTCACGATGCGGCAGGAAGAAGTACTCGTCGCACCACGCCTTGAACTTCGCGTAGTCGGCGACCGCGGCGTTCTTCTCGCAAGCGAACTGCATGGCGCGGTGGAAGGCCAGCGTATCGGGGTCGTCCTGGGTGCGGCGACGGTCGAGCACCGGCGTCAGGTCGGCGCCGCCGCCGAACCACTGGCGCGTGGTCACCACCATGCGCGTGTTCATGTGCACGGCCGGCACGTTGGGGTTCCAGGGGTGCGCGATCAGCGAAATGCCGCTCGCCCAGAAGCGCGGATCGTCCTCGGCGCCGGGGATCTGCTTGCGGAATTCGGGCGAGAATTCGCCATAGACGGTCGATGTGTGCACGCCGACTTTCTCGAAGACGCGGCCGCGCATCATCGACATAGTCCCGCCGCCTCCCTTGCCCTCGTCGCGCTCCCAAGGCGTCTTCTCGAAATGCCCGGGCGACCAGGACGATAGCGGCCCGGTGAGTTCCCGCTCGATCTGCTCGAATGTGGCGCAGATGCGCTCGCGCAGCGCCTCGAACCAGAGACGGGCCTTCATCTTCTTCTGTTCGATGTCGGCCGGCAGTCCCACGGGAAGGTCAGGTCGTTCCAATTCGGTCTCCAGTCACAGGCCCATTCGCCTGACAAATGACTCGTCTTTTCAGGGCGCGATCCCTAATCTCTTAAGGGCAAGGGTCAAGTCCTGTCTGATCGAGGCACAAAGGAGTTCCTTCGTGCGTACCCCGGCAAGACCGCCGCTGGATGGCTTGAGGAAGAGGCTGGAGCGCTCGCGGGCCGAGCGCGAAAGAGGGCCGCGCGACGGATTCCTGCGCGAGACCTTCGTGCTGCCGCGCCCAGCGGCGCGCCTCAAGGCGAAGGAGTGGTTCGAACGCTTTCCCAAGCAGGCCTACTGGACCGAGATCGAAAGCTGGTTCGAGCGGCCGGGCGACGTCATCGAATTCACGATGCGGCGGCTGCCGGCTGCTGACTGACCATCAGCGCGCTACCAGCCGTCTCGCTCCGGTGCCTTCCCTCGCCAACCGGTCGTCCTTGTTCCTGAGCGGGCACTTGTCGATCGACATGCAGCCGCAGCCGATACAGTCGGTCAGCCCGTCGCGCAGCTTCTTCAACTGGCTGATCTTGTGGTCGAGCCCGTCGCGCCAAGCCGTTGAAAGCAGATTCCAATCCTCGCGCGTCGGCGTGCGGCCTTCCGGCAGGGACCGGAATGTCGCGGCGATCTCGGCCAGCGAGATGCCGACCTCCTGCGCGATGCGGATGATCGCCACCCGTCTCAGCACGTCGCGGCTGTAGCGCCGCTGGTTGCCCGCCGTGCGGTGGCTGCGGATCAGACCGCGCGCCTCGTAGAAATGCAGCGCCGATACCGCCACACCGCTGCGCATGGCCACCTGGCCGACCGTCAATTCCCTTACCGGAGCCATTCGCAGTTTCCGCTTGACCTCAAGTTTGGTTGAGCTTGTAGCGAGGAAATCCTGACAAGGCAAATTGAGGAGAAGGCGATGTGCGCCTGGGTGAGAATGACGGCAGAAGGGGAGGCGGTCCGCGGCACCGAGCAGGGGCTAAGGATGCTATCCGAATTGGCGCAACGCTTCGCCCGCGACCATCGCGACGGACAGCGCAACATTGATGCTGCGCGCGCCCGGCCGCATCGGGATGGTCAGTCGCGCGTCCGCCGCCTTGTGAATCTCTTCCGGCACACCAGCGGATTCGCGGCCGAACAGAAGGATGTCGCCGCTGGCGAAAGCGAAGTCCGTATAGGCGGTCGCGGCCTTGGTTGTGAGCAGCACCAGGCGGCGCGGATTCGTCCGGCGCCATTCCTCGAAGGCGTGCCAGTCGGCATGGCGGGCAAGCGCCGCCATTTCGAGATAGTCCATGCCGGCCCGTTTCAGCGCCCGATCGGAGAGCGGAAAGCCGGCCGGCTCGATGATATCGACACTGAGATCAAGGCAGGCGGCGAAGCGCAGGATTGTCCCGGTGTTGCCGGCGATATCAGGCTGGTAGAGCGCGATGCGGAGACGGTCGTTCATTTCCGCATCCTTCTAATAAGTGGCAGATCGGCCACAGGCGTCTCCCGCTTTTGGCGATTTCTGGACTGGCGGGTGGCCATTTTCTGCGAATTCGAGTATATGCCGACCATCGTCAACCCGAACCGAAGGAGGGGGACCACATGATGACCATGCACATCCATCTCCTCTCCGGGGCTCACGTATGCCCAACGGCGGTTTCGGTACGACGATTCTTCTGACACTTTAAGACCTCATCGCACCGATTCCCGCCGAACCCAGTTTTCGGCTTTCGAAGGAATCTTGCGATGTTTTTCAAACTGCCAAAGGGGCCTAATGCCCCACCTGAACGGGTCCGGGCCGATGCTTGCCGCCAGGTCCTGACCGATGCGTTGCGTGCCTCCGGCCGAATGCCGGCGGTCGAGTTCGTTTCACCCTTTTTATCGCATTTGCACATGGAGGACGGACCCATGTTCGATCCATTCAGAATACCCGGCTCGAGAAGCCTGCACGAGCGCAAGATGGCGACCTGGGCGCTGCTGATCGGCGAGACCTACTCGTCGGCGGTACATGCCGAGGAGCGTCGGCGTCCGCATCGCGGCATGCTGCCGGACGTCGATTTCTCGCGCGCCGTGCCCGATCACAGCCGGCCTTCGCTGGTGCGCCGTGTCGCAAGGCTGTTCCGGCCGGCCGGCAAAACGCGGGCTGGCGACAGCTTTTCGTCAGGAAGCTCGGAGCCGTCAGGATCCTCAAGCGAGCCTGTCGGCGAAAAGCCCGCGACACCCTATATTGCGCGAAGCAGGGCCGGCGATGCGAGTGATTCCGTATCGCCGGCCCGTCGCGCAGCGCGGCCGAACGGCCCTGCCCATCAATCCCGCGCCGCGTGAGCGCATAGACAGTCGAGTGCCTGGAATGTTCCGCTGGTTTGAAAAGAGGCTCGATCCGTTCCCCGCCGCGGAGCCGGTCGAGCCGCCGAGGACGCTGGTCGCCTTCTGCGTGCACTACACGCGCGGCGTCTGGCCCTACATCGTCGTGGATGCAATGCTGGTGGCGGCGATCGCCATCACCGAAGTGTGGATGTTCGGTTTCATGGGCCGCATCGTCGACTGGCTGTCGGCGCAGAACCGGGAAACGTTCCTGCAGACCGAGAGCTGGAAGCTGGCCGGCATGGCTTTCATCGTGCTGTTTGCGCTGCCCGGCACGGTCTGGGTGCGTTCGTTATTCAACCAGCAGACGATGATGGGCAACTATCCCATGCGCATCCGCTGGCAGGTGCATCGCTACCTGCTGAAACAGTCGATGGCTTTCTACCAAGATGAGTTCGCCGGCCGCATCGCCACCAAGCTGATGCAGACCGCACTCGCCGTGCGCGACTGCGTCATGAAGGTTATCGACGTCCTCAACTACGTCATCGTCTACTTCCTCGGCATGCTGTTCATTGTCGGCTCGGCGGACTTGCGGCTGGCCGCGCCCTTGGGCGTATGGCTGATCGGCTATATCGGGCTGCTGCGGTATTTTATTCCGCGGCTCGGCAAGGTCGGCGAGGAACAGGCCAATACGCGTTCGACCATGACCGGTCGCGTCGTCGACAGCTATGCCAACATCCAGACGGTGAAGCTGTTTTCCCACGCGCGCCGCGAGGCGGCCTTCGCCAGGGAAGGCATGGCGGGCTTCCTCGATACCGTCTACCGGTCGATGCGGCTGGTGACGATGCTCTACGGCCTGCTCTATATCCTGAATTCGCTGCTCCTGTCCTCGGTCACGGCGATCTCGCTTTGGCTGTGGCTGGACGACGCGGTGACGATCGGCGCCGTGGCCGTGGTCATCGGCCTGGTGCTCAGGATGTGGGGCATGTCGCAGTGGATCATGTGGGAGATGTCGGGGCTGTTCGAGAACATCGGCACGGTGCAGGACGGCATCCAGTCGATCTCGCTGCCGCGGCTGGTCGAGGACAGGCCGGGCGCCAAGGACATTGCCGTCAGCCAAGGCGAGATCCGCTTCGAGGACATCCGCTTTCACTATGGCAAGCAGAAGGGCGTCATCGAAAACCTGTCGCTTATGGTGAAGCCGGGCGAGAAGGTCGGCATCGTCGGCCGCTCCGGCGCCGGCAAGTCGACGCTGGTCAACCTTCTGTTGCGCTTCTACGACCTCGAAAACGGCAGGATCCTCATCGACGGCCAGGAGATTGCCTCGGTGACGCAAGATTCACTGCGCGCGCAGATCGGCATGGTGACGCAGGATACCTCGCTGCTCCACCGCTCGGTGCGCGACAACATCCTCTACGGCCGGCCCGATGCCAGCAACGAGATGCTGGTCGAGGCCGCGAAACGCGCGGAGGCGCTGGACTTCATCAGTGAGCTTTCCGATTCCGACGGCCGCAAGAATTTCGATGCCCATGTCGGCGACCGGGGTGTCAAATTGTCCGGCGGCCAGCGGCAGCGCATCGCTATCGCCCGCGTTATGCTGAAAGACGCGCCGATCCTCATTCTCGACGAGGCGACCTCGGCGCTCGATTCGGAAGCAGAGGCGGCGATCCAGGAGAACCTCTACAAGCTGATGCAGGGCAAGACCGTCATCGCCATCGCGCACCGGCTGTCGACGATCGCGGCGATGGACAGGCTCGTCGTGCTGGACAAGGGCCGCGTCATCGAGGAGGGCTCGCACGAGGAGCTGGTCGCCAAGGGTGGGCTCTATGCGCAGCTCTGGCAGCGCCAGTCGGGCGGCTTCCTGCTCGACGACATGCCGGCCGAGGCCGCCAACGATGCGATCGCCCATGAGTTTGGCGCCAAGGGTGAAGCCGCGGAATGATGAAGGCCGTCTATCGCTGGTTCGAAGGCTGGGTCTACCCGTTCCGCGAGCCAGCGAATCTTCGGCCACCCGCCAGTGTCCGCGGCTTCCTCTGGCACTATGTCGGGCAGGCGAAGCTCGCCTTCTTCGCCATGCTGATCATCGGCGGCATCGCGCCGCTGGTCGAGGCCGGGCTGTTCTATTTCGTCGGACGGCTGGTCGATATCCTCGACCAGCTGCCAAGCGGGCGCAGCTGGCATGCACTATGGAGCGCCGCTGGCCCTGAACTCCTGTTCATGGGCGCGGTGGTGCTGGTCATCCGCACGCTGGTGGTCGGTCTGTCGGCGCTGGTCGACGAGCAGACGATCACGCCAGGCTTCTACAATCTGGTGCGCTGGCAGGCGCACCGGCATGTCTCGCGCCAGTCTTATGCCTTCTTCCAGAACGATTTCGCCGGGCGCATCGCCACGAAGGTCTGGCAAGCGGGGCAGGCGACGGGCGACCTGATGGAGAGCTTCCTCGAGGTCGTCTGGTTCATGATCGTCTATACGGTGACGACGCTGGCGCTGGTGGCGGGCCTCGATCTCAGGCTGGCGGTGCTGGTGGTGATCTGGATCACCGCCTTCGGTTTTCTGGCGAAACTCTATCTGCCGGCGATCCGCAAGCATGCCGAGGCGACTGCCGAGGCCGGTTCCATGATCACCGGCCGCATCGTCGATTCCTATTCCAACGTGCAAACGCTGAAGCTATTCGCCGCCGACGGCGACGATCGTTACATCCGCAGCGGCTTCGACATTTATCTCGATGCGCTGCGGCCGTTCACGCGTCGGCTGACCGGCGTGCGCATGGCGCTGACGACGCTTTCGGGCGTCATGATCACCACGATTGCCGCCTTTGCCATCTACCTCTGGGTCGAAGGCTCGATCACCGTCGGCGCCGTCGCCTTCACGCTTTCCCTGGTACTGAGGCTCAACATGTTGCTGGGACGGCTGATGATGCAGCTCAACAGCATATTGAGGAATCTCGGCGTGCTTGAGAACTCCAAGGCGCTGATCACGCAGCCGCTTGGCCTGACAGACGCGCCGGATGCCAAGGAACTGGCGGTTGTCGGTGGCCGCATCGACATCAAGAACGTCACCTTCCACTACGGCAAGGGGGCAGGGGTCCTCGACAGCATCGACCTCGTCGTGAGGCCCGGCGAGAAGGTCGGGCTGGTCGGCCCATCCGGTGCCGGCAAGACGACTTTAGCCAATCTCATCCTGCGTCTCTACGACCTCGAGGGCGGCAAGATCCTGATCGACGGCCAGGACATCGCCAAGGCGACGCAGAATTCGCTGCGCGCCAATATCGGCGTGGTCAGCCAGGATACCGCACTCTTCCACCGCTCGCTGCGCGACAACATCAAGCTCGGCATGCCGGACGCGACGGACGCCGAGGTACTCACGGCGGCGCGCAAGGCCGAGGCGCATGATTTCATCATGGGCCTGCGCGACAACCGCGAGCGGGCCGGCTACGAGGCCTATGTCGGCGAGCGCGGCGTCAAACTCTCCGGCGGCCAGCGCCAGCGCGTGGCGATCGCCCGCCTGTTCCTCAAGGATGCGCCGATCCTCATCCTCGACGAGGCGACCTCGGCGCTCGATTCCGACATCGAGGCGGCGATCCAGGAAAACCTGGCGCGGCTGATGGAGGACAAGACCGTCATCGCCATCGCCCATCGGTTGTCGACCATCGCGACGCTCGACCGGCTGGTCGTGCTCGACGGCGGACGGATCGTCGAAGAGGGCACGCATGACGAGCTGGTGGCGCTCGACGGTCTCTATGCGCGGCTGTGGAAGCGGCAGTCCGGCGGCTTCCTGTTCAATGAGGAGAGCGTGCTGGAAGAGACGCGGCCAGCGGAGTAGAACGCAACCATGTCGGTCAGAATGCCCACCAATTTCGGACGGTCAGGCGCGCAGGAGAACGCGCTCGACCTGCTCGGCCACGAAATCCTCGCCGAAAAGGCGGCCGCCCTTGGCCGCGCTGGCCAACGCGTCGAGGAGACGCTGACAAAGCTGCGCGAGAACGGCGAGGGCGGCGATCGCAACCGGCTGCTGAAGGAAGCGGCGGAAGCCGTCCACGGCTATTTCATCCAGCGCGAACTCTGCGGGCTGCGCAAGCACGACGCTGTGATCCGCGAATACAACATCCCGAGGGCGGTGCTGGTCAGGCTCGGCGCGAAATAACGCTTATTCTAGCCATTCGGTGACGAAGCTGCCGTTCTCGTGGATGTCGGTGGTCTCGAGCGGACCGGGGCCGAGATTGGTGAATTTATGCGGCGTGTCTGGCGGCACGATCAGGATCTGGCCGGCCGAGGCCTCGATCTGCTGGTCGCCGACCGTGAACAGGCCGGTGCCGGAGCGGATGATGAAGATCTCCACATAGGGATGCTTATGTAGGCGCGGGCCGCCGCCAACACCGGGCAGATAGTTGAAGATCAGGCAGCTTTTGGCGCCCCAGGCGCCGCATTGCAGCTCGCCTTGCCAATGGTCGGGCGCCTCCGCCCATTTGTCACGCTCGATGACATGCGCCATGGCTGGAGAATAGACCGGGCCAGCAGCCGCTGTCGAGGCGAACAAGGACTCGATTTCGTCCTCGATTCCCAGCTGTTTCAAGGCGTCCGGCGGTCTGCCGACGACACCTCGGCGCAGGCCGTGACATGCACCCGCGACAATGTGCCCTTGTGCCTTCACGCGTCTGGACAAAAACGGGCTGCACGCATAAACCGAACTCCAAATGCCGGAGGAATTCGCTAGCCTGTTCGCCATGCGCTGTCGGGCCGGCGCGATGGAGCGGGGACAAGGCTCGGCCGCCGGCACGGAAAGAGGCGAAAGGATCAGGCACCCGTGAGCGCAACCGACATCCACGATCCCAACCGTCGCGATTTTCTCTATATCGCCACCGGCATGGCCGGTGTGGTCGGCGCAGGGGCCGTCGCCTGGCCGTTCATCGACCAGATGCAGCCGGATGCCTCGACGCTGGCGCTGGCTTCGGTTGAGGTGGACGTCTCTTCGCTGCAGCCCGGCAGCTCGCTGGTCGTCAAGTGGCGCGGCAAGCCGGTCGTGGTGCGCAACCGCACCGAGAAAGAGATGAAGGACGGCGCGGCGGTCAGCCTCAATGATCTCAAGGATCCGATCGCGCGCAACGCCAACCTGCCGGCCGACGCGCCGGCGACCGATGCCAACCGCACCACCCCCGGCAAGGAAGCCTGGATGGTGATGGTGCAGGTCTGCACCCATCTCGGCTGCATCCCGCTCGGCCAGGAGGGCGATTTCGGCGGCTGGTTCTGCCCGTGCCACGGCTCGCAGTACGACACCGCCGGCCGCATCCGCAAAGGCCCGGCGCCCGAGAACATGGCGATCCCGGTATTCAAATTCATTTCCGATACCAAGATCCTTATCGGCTGAGGCAGGGATATTTCGATGAGCGAGGGACACTCCACCTACACGCCGAAGACCGGGATCGGACGCTGGTTCGATGCCCGCATGCCGCTGCCCAGGCTGGTCTATGACAGCTTCGTCGCCTATCCAGTGCCGCGCAACCTCAACTACATGTGGACGTTCGGCGGCATCCTTTCGATCATGCTGGCGGCGCAGATCCTGACCGGCATCGTGCTGGCCATGCACTACACTTCCGACACCACTCTCGCCTTCGATTCGGTCGAGAAGATCATGCGCGACGTGAATTCGGGATGGCTCTTGCGCTATCTCCATTCCAACGGCGCCTCGTTCTTCTTCGTCGCCGTCTACATCCACATCTTCCGCGGGCTCTTCTACGGCTCCTACAAGGCGCCGCGCGAGCTGCTGTGGATCCTCGGCTGCATCATCTATCTCCTGATGATGGCCACCGGCTTCATGGGCTACGTGCTGCCCTGGGGACAGATGAGCTTCTGGGGCGCCACCGTCATCACCGGCTTCTTCAGCGCCATTCCGCTGGTCGGCAACTGGATCCAGGAGCTGCTGCTTGGCGGCTTCGCCGTCGACAATCCGACGCTGAACCGCTTCTTCGCGCTGCATTACCTCTTGCCGTTCATGATCGCCGGCGTCGTCGTGCTGCACATCTGGGCGCTGCATGTCGTCGGCCAGTCGAACCCGACCGGTATCGAGGTGAAGTCGAAGACCGACACCGTCGCCTTCACGCCTTACGCCACCATCAAGGACGCGTTCGGCATGATCGTGTTCCTGTTCGTCTTCGCCTATTTCGTCTTTTACCTGCCGAACTATCTCGGCCACCCGGACAACTACACGGTCGCCAACCCGCTGAAGACGCCGGCCCACATCGTTCCGGAATGGTACTTCCTGCCGTTCTACGCGATCCTGCGCGCCATCACCTTCAACATAGGGCCGATCAACTCCAAGCTCGGCGGCGTGCTGTGCATGTTCGGCGCCATCGCCATGCTGTTCCTGGTGCCGTGGCTCGACACCTCCAAGGTGCGCTCGGCGGTCTACCGGCCCTGGTACAAGCTGTTCTTCTGGCTGTTCGTGGCCGACGCCATCCTGCTCGGATGGCTGGGCTCGCAGCCGGCGGAAGGCAGCTACGTGTTCATGGCGCAGATGGCGACGCTGTTCTACTTCGCCTTCTTCCTGGTCGTCATGCCGGTGCTCGGCCTGATCGAGACGCCGCGGCGCCTGCCGAACTCGATCACCGAGGCGGTGCTGGAAAAGAAGAACAAGGGGGCCGGCGGACATCCGGCAGGCGCGGTCATGGCGCCGGAAACCAAGGGCTGAGAATCTGAGGGGATTTGGCATGAAGAAGATTCTCACCTCGCTGGCGGTGCTCGGCCTTCTGGCGGCAGGCGTTGGAGCCGCCGCCGCTCAGGAGCAGGGGCACGCTGAGGCGGCGCCGACGCATTTCCCGATCAACGAGCCGAAGGAGATGGGCTGGAGCTTCGCCGGCCCGTTCGGCACCTACGACAAGGCCCAGCTGCAGCGCGGCCTGAAGGTCTACAAGGAAGTCTGCTCGGCCTGCCACTCGATGAACCTGGTGGCGTTCCGCACGCTGGAGGGCCTCGGCTATTCGGAAGCGCAGATCAAGACGCTGGCCGCCGAATACACCATCCATGACGGCCCGAACGATGCCGGCGACATGTTCGACCGCCCGGGCAAGCCTTCGGACCACTTCCCGGCGCCGTTCCCGAACGAGCAGGCCGCAGCGGCCGCCAATGGCGGCGCCGCGCCGCCCGACATGTCGCTGCTCGCCAAGGCGCGCGGTGTCGAGCGCGGCTTCCCGCGCTTCGTCTTCGACATCTTCACCCAATATGCCCAGGGCGGGCCGGACTACATCCACTCGCTGTTGACCGGCTACGACCAGACGCCGCCGGCCGGCATGGCGATCCCGGAAGGCACGCACTACAATCCGTACTTCCTGTCCGGCGTGTCGCTGAAGATGCCGAAGCCGCTTTCGGACGGCCAGGTGACCTATGACGACGGCTCGCCGCAGACGGTCGACCAGTATTCGCGCGACGTTGCCGCATTCCTGATGTGGGCCGCCGAACCGCACCTCGAAGACCGCAAAAAGACCGGCTTCCGCGTGCTGGTGTTCCTGCTGCTGTTCGGCGCTTTGGTCTACATGACCAAGCGCAAGGTGTGGGCCGACGTGGCGCACTGAGGCGCGATCCGCAATATCTTCGAAGGGCGCCGCGCGGCGCCCTTCTTCGTTGGCTGCAGCACTGTGTTTCAGGTCTTCCGGCGCGGTTTCAATTCCAGGGCAGCGGCAACTGGCGGATCGTCGTGCAGGCATGGGACTAGGCAAGCGATCCCAATCCATTGCCGGATGCGCTTGTCTCGGGCGTCGCATCGCGGTAGCCGTTATTGGTTGTGTCGTGTCGAAATGCGCCGACACCTTTATAGCCGACCGCGGAGAGCCTCGTCTCATGAAACCTTCCCTCGAAGACACGCTGCTTGCCGCGATCCGCACTATCCCCGATTACCCCAAACCCGGCATCCTGTTTCGCGACATCACCACGCTGCTGGGGGACGCGCGCGCCTTTCGCCGCGCCATTGACGAGTTGGTGCACCCTTACGCCGGGCTGAAGATCGACAAGATCGCCGGCATCGAGGCGCGCGGCTTCATCCTGGGCGGCGCCGTGGCGCATCAGCTTTCCGCCGGCTTCGTGCCGATCCGCAAGAAGGGCAAGCTGCCCTACGAGACGGTGCGCGTCGCCTATAGCCTCGAATACGGGCTGGACGAGATGGAGATGCACAAGGACGGCGTTTCAGAGGGCGAGAAGGTGATCCTAGTCGATGATCTGATCGCGACGGGAGGCACGGCGGAAGCGGCGGTCAGGCTCCTGCGGCAGATCGGCGCCGACATCGTCGCGGCCTGTTTCGTCATCGACCTGCCGGATCTCGGCGGACGCCAGAAGCTGGAGGCGCTCGGCGTGCCGGTGCGGACGCTGATCGGCTTCGAGGGGCATTAGCTAGCTCTTTCCTTCTCCCCTTGTGGGAGAAGGTGGCCGAGCGAAGCTTGGACGGATGAGGGGTGTTCCAGGGAACGCCGACGCCTCATTCCTTCCAACACCCCTCATCCGTCTCGGCGATGCGCGCCGATCCACCTTCTCCCACAAGGGGCTAGTGTGCGCACACATTTGCTTCGGGTTCATATTTGGGAGGCCAGAACGAAGCCGTCTACGAT
>NZ_JAVIJB010000043.1:0-52344 GCF_033977165.1 Mesorhizobium captivum | reverse complement strand
GGTTCGAGGCTCAGTCGCTTCCATCGCACAAATCTCTGTCCGTGCAGATACAAGGGGCAGCGCCAGCTTTGGAACACCTAAACTCAGTCAGGCCACCGCAGCCGCTTGGCTCCCGCCACAATTTGTGATCAGATGATCACGCCTGCTTCGGCGGGCCGCTTGTGTGTCTTCGCACATAGGCTTTGTCGGAGGAAAGCAAAAGCGTGGCTCTGGGCTTCGAACCGGTATCGGGACGCATCACCGTCCAGGATGGCGTCTACCAGCAGCTTCGCCATGCCTTGATGGTCGGCAGCTTCGATCCGGGGCAAGTGCTGACCATCGCCTCGCTGGCCGAGGCTTTCGGCACTTCGAACATGCCGGTGCGCGAGGCGCTGCGACGGCTGGCGGCGGAGAACGCGCTGGAAATCTCGCAGAACGGTTCGGCCTGCGTGCCTGTCGTCACCCGTGCCCGGCTCGACGACCTCTGCCGGGCCCGCCTGGCCGTCGAAGGGCTGGCCGCCGAGCTCGGCGCGCCGCGCCTGACCGCGGCCGAGATCGCCTCCTTGCAGAGGGTCACCGACGACCAGCAGGCGATCGGCCGCGACGGCAGCATCTATGAGCTCATCGCCAAGAACCAGCAGTTCCACTTCACCATCTATCGCGCCTCCGGCTCCGATGTTCTGTTCCAGTTGATTGAGACGCTTTGGCTGCGCTTCGGCCCTTATATGCGGCTGTTGTCCAACCATGTCGCGCCACTGATGCGCGCCGGCACGATGGAGCCCTCGGGCCGGCATGTCGCGATCATCGCGGCGTTGAAGGACAAGGATTTCATGCGCGCCCGCGACGAGGTGGTGGCCGACATCACGGCGACGCAACAGACTTTGCGCACGATCTGTCCTGACGTGCCGGAGCCCAGGCCGGTCGATTTCTCCGCCTTCGGCAGATCGGCCTGACGTCGGCACAGCCGCGGGCGGTCCAGACTGTCCGTCGCCAGCCTCCCTGGACCAACCGAACAACCGGTCTTTGCTGCGCTGATCCCCATTTCTTCGGCGGCGGCGATTGATCCGTCGATGGTTTTGTGATCACATGATCACAAGTGAGCGAGAGACAGCAATGTCCGGCTATTTTCTCTACCATTCGATCGGCACTTTCCCCGGCAAAGCCGAGCGGATGGCCGCGGCGCTGACGGATTTTTCCGGCATCTGGTCGGCGGAAGACGACGGCCAATGGCCGGCCGCCCTTGCCGCGCGGCAACGCTTCATCGATGCCTGGAGCCGCCTGATCGAGGCGCCGCAAGGCACGCTTACTACCGCCGAAAATGTAACCACCGCGCTCTACAGCCTGATCGGCGGCCTGCCGGCCGAGCGCCTGGCGCGAAAGCGGCTGCTGGTTGCGGGCGACTGTTTTCCGAGCCTGCATTTCCTGCTTGCGGGGTTGGCCGAACGTTTCGGCTTCACGCTCGACACCGTGCCGCTCAGACCGGGCGAGAGCTGGGTGCGCGACGAGGATTTCATCGCCCGCTGGCAGGAGGACGTCGGGCTGGCGCTCGTCACCTTCGTCACCTCGACGGCCTCGCATCGCTGCGACGTCGAGCGGCTTGCCGCACATGGCCGCGCCATCGGCAGCATCGTCGGCGTCGACGTCACGCAGGGCATCGGTGTCGCGCCGTTTTCGGTTGCCGCGACGCCGGTCGACTTCGTCGTCTCGACCTCGCTCAAATGGCTGTGCGGGTCGTCCGGCGCAGGCATCTTGCAGGTCGCACCGGACCTTCTCGCGACGTGCCGGCCGGAGCTGCGCGGCTGGTTCAGCCAGCCGAACCCGTTCTCCTGGGATCTCGACGCCTTCACTTACGCCGACGATGCGCGCCGCTTCGACCACGGCACGCCGGCGATCCTGGCAAGCGTCGCCTCGCTGCCAGGGCTGGAATGGGTGGAAGAGACCGGTATCGACGCCATCAGCGCGCAGAATGCCGTTCTCGTCGAGCGCATCATCAACGCCGCTCTGGAGAATGGCTGGGCGGTCCGCTCGCCGCTCGATGCCGAGGAGCGCGGCGGCAGCGTAATGCTCGGCCTGCCGCAAGGCGCAGAGCCGGCGAAGATCGTCACGGCGCTGCGCAAGGAGCGGCTTTATTGCGATGCGCGCGGCACCACGCTGCGGCTGTCGCCGGGCATGGTCACCACGGAAGCTGCGGTCGATGCGCTGATCGCGCAGCTCGGGGAGCATATCGGTTCGCGGCAGCGCCGCGCCTCTTGATTGCAGGCACCGCCTCGCCTGCGGCGCCCGGGAGCTGGGCGCCGGAAGGGGCGGATGAGGAACCGAACCAGAGGGAAGCAAGATGTTGAAACGTCTAGGACTGATTGGGGTGATCGTCGCCGCCGGCGTCGCCTTCGCGGCGCCGGCCTTCGCCGACAAGATCATGGTGGGCGCCTATCCGGCCAACCCGCCATGGGAATACAAGACCGATTCCGGCGGCTTCGAGGGCTTTGAGATCGACGTCGCCAACGATGTCGCCAAGCGCATCGGCGCCGAGGTCGAGTTCCAGGATCTCGGCTTCCAGGCGCTGTTCGCGGCCACCGCTTCGGGCCGCATCGACTTCGCCGTGTCGTCGATCTCGGTGACCAAGGAGCGGCTGCAGAACCAGGGGTTCACGCAAGCCTATTACGACAGCGACGGCACCATCGTCGGCAAGGCGGATTCCGCCATCAAGTCGCTCGACGACCTCAAGGGCAAGACCATTGGCGTCATCGCCGGCTCCACCGGCGAAGCCTACATGAAGGAAAACGCCGCCAAGCTCGGCGTCGCCGAGACCAAGAGCTACAACGCCCAGCAGGACCTTTTGCTCGACGTGCAAAACGGCCGCATCGACGGCGGCGCCGGCGAGCTTGCCGGCTTCCTGTTCGCCATCAAGCAGATGCCGGCGCTGAAAATCCTGGTGCGCATCCCGACCGGCGAGCGCTTCGCGATGATGACCAAGAAGGGTCATCCGCTGCTGGAGAAGGTCAACGACGCCATCAGCGAAATGAAGAAGGACGGCACGATGGCCGCGATCCACAAGAAGTGGTTCGGCGTCGATCCGGAATCGGGCACCAGCACGGTGACGCCGGGACCGATCCCGCAATAAGCCGGCTAATCACAACCTTCGACGAGGGCGACAGCAACAGCTGGCGCTCTCGCTTCGACCGTTTGGGTCCGCTAGCAGTGCGGGCTTTGTCTCGTGGGTGATGCCGATGGAACTGATCGACACCTTCTTCAACTGGAGCATCCTGGTCCGATCGTTTCCGATCCTGATCCGCGGGCTCGGCAACACCATCCTGCTCGGCTGCGCCGCGATCGTCTTCGGCACCATCGCCGGACTGGCGATCTGCCTGATGCGGCTCTACGCGCCGAAGCCGCTGAGGCAGCTGGCGATCCTCTATATCGACATGTTCCGCGCGCTGCCGATCCTGGTGGTGCTGATCCTGATCTACTACGCCCTGCCGTTCATCGGCATCCGGCTTTCGTCCTTCGTGTCGGCAGCACTTGCGCTGTCGCTGGTGCTTGCCGCCTTCACGGCGGAAGTCTGCCGCGCCGGCATCGAGAATATCCCGAAGGGCCAGTTCGAGGCGGGTGCCGCGCTCGGCCTGCCCTTCTGGGTCGCCATGCGCAAGGTGGTCCTGCCGCAGGCGATCCGCGTCGTCATCCCGCCGCTCACCAGCAACTGCGTCTCGGTGTTCAAGGACACCGCGCTCGCCTCGGTCGTGGCGATGCCCGACCTTCTGAAGCAGGCGACCGACGCGCAGGCGCTGATGGCCAACCCGACGCCGCTGATCGGCGCGGCAATCATCTATCTCGCCTTCCTTTGGCCGCTGGTGCGGCTGGTCGGCTACCTCGAACAGCGCGGCAAGGCCCAGTCCGGCGCGCGCTAATCCCCCCTCGAACGACACTGATGACCTGAAGGAGACTCCCGTGAACCAGCACCATGTTTCGAAAGCGCCGGAGAGCGCCGCTTCGTTCCCGGTCGAAAAGATCCGCGCCATGTTTCCGGCGCTGCAACAGGCGGGCGACTTCATTTTCATGGACAATGCCGCAGGGGCGCAGATCCCGCAAAGCGTGCTCGACGCGGTGACCAATCATCTCGTCGGGCACAACGTCCAGCGCGGCGGCCGCTATGGCCGCAGCGTCACCGTCGACCAATCGGTCGCCGAGGCGCGCGAAAGCGTGGCGCTTTTGATCAACGCCTACAGCCCGTCCGAAATCTGCTTCGGTATGAACGCCACCTCGTTCATCCGCCTGGTCAGCCTCGGCATCGGGCAAATGCTTTCGGAACGCGACGAGATCGTCATTACCGACATGGACCACGACGCCAACATCGCCACCTGGCTGGCGCTGGAGCAGGCCGGCGCCAGGTTCAAATGGTGGCGCATGCGCGAGGGCGGCAACCTGCATGTCGACGACCTCGAGCCGCTTGTGTCGGACCGCACGCGGCTCGTCGCCTGCACGGTGACGGCGCATTCGATCGGCTCGATCGTCGACGTCGCTTCGGTCGCCAGGATCGCGCATGCGGCCGGCGCGGAGGTCTTCCTCGACTGCGTGCATTACGGACCGCACGGGCTGATCGACGTGCAAGCCTGGGACTGCGACTATCTCGTCTGCTCCGGCTACAAGAATTTCTCGCCACATATGGGCTTCTTGTGGGGCCGCTTCGAAACGCTGAAGCGGCTGCCGACCTTCCGCGAGGACTTCATTCCGAACGAGCCGCCCTACAAGGTCGAGGCCGGCACCTTCATCTACGAAAACGTCTCCGGCATGGACGCCGCGGTGCGCTACCTGGAATCGGTCGGCCGAAATTTCCTGCCCGAGAACAACCGTTCGCGCCGCGACAACATCGTCGCCGGCATGAACGCGATCCGCGACTACGAGCTGATGCTGGCGCGCGCGATGCTGAAGGTGCTGAAGGATTGCGACGCGACGATCTACGGCGTCGCCGACGAGGCGGGCATCCATGAGCGCGTGCCGACCTTCTGCTTCAACATCGGCAAGCTGTCGCCGCAAAGAATCGTCGAGGAGATGGCGGCCATGCAGATCGGCATCCGCGACGGCCACATGTACGCGCCGCGCCTGATGAAGCGGCTCAACCTGTCGATGGACAGTGGCGCCATCCGCGCCTCGCTGGTGCACTACAACACGGTCGAGGAAGTGCACCGCTTCGGCGAGGCGCTGCGGGCGATCGTCGCGAAGCTGTCGTGATCTGATCTCTTCGCGAGATGCTGGCGGGACAGCGCGAAGGATCGCCACGGCTCCCATTCCGGCCGGCGCATCTTCTGATCGAGATCGCGGCGTGGCGGCCACGTGGCGACGCTTCGCTCCTGCGCCGCCCCAGGACGGGCTGGTCAGGCAGCCTTCCTGGCCAGCCTTGCCTTGATACTCGCCACATCGGCGCGCGGCGTCGCGGCGAACAGCGTCTTGGTGTAGGCGTGCTTGGGGTCGGAGAAGACTTCATCGCGCGGACCGTATTCGACCGCTTCGCCGAAATACATCACCATTACGTCGTCCGCGATGTAGCGCACCACCGACAGATCGTGGCTGATGAAGACGTAGGTCAGCTTGAACTCGTCCTGCAGGTCGGCAAGCAGGTTGAGCACCTGCGCCTGCACCGAAAGGTCGAGCGCCGAGACCGGTTCGTCCAGCACCAAGAGGCTCGGGTTCAGCATCAGCGCGCGGGCAATCGCGATGCGCTGGCGCTGGCCGCCCGAGAACATATGCGGGTAGCGATTGTAATGCTCCGGTCCGAGGCCGACCTTCTTCAGCATCTTCATCGCCAGGTCGCGGCGCTCCTCGGCCGGCTTGTCGGTGTTGATGAGCAACGGCTCGCCGAGCACGTCGCCGATCTTCTGGCGCGGGTTGAGCGATCCGTAGGGGTTCTGGAAGACGATCTGCACCTTGCGGCGCATCTCCTTGGTCAGCCCGTCCCTGGCGATGTCGACCTTGTTGCCATCGATGAACAGCTCGCCTGCCGTCGCCGGATCGATCAGCGTGATGATGCGGGCGAGCGTGGACTTGCCGCAGCCGGATTCGCCGACGATCGCCAGCGTCTTGCCCTTCTCGACGCTGAAGGAAACGCCCTTCACCGCATGCACCGTGCGCGCGGGGCGGAACAGGCCGCCGCCGACGTGGTAGTCGCGCACGATGTTCTTGCCTTCGACAACCTTGGTCATGCGCTGGCTCCGGTCATGCACTAGCTCCGGTCATGCACTAGCTCCCTGGGGCGCCGGCTCGAACAGCATGTCGGAGACGGTCGGCAGCCGGTCGCCGACGGCGTTCTCCGGCAGCGCCGAGAGCAGCGCGCGCGTGTAGTTGCTCTTCGGGTTCTCGAACAGCGACAGCACGTCGGCCTCCTCCATCTTGCGGCCCTTGTACTGGACGATGACGCGGTCGGCGGTTTCCGCCACCACGCCCATATTGTGAGTGATCATGATCAGGCCCATGCCGTATTTGGCCTGCAGCGACACAAGCAGATCGAGGATCTGCTTCTGGATGGTGACGTCGAGCGCGGTGGTCGGTTCGTCTGCGATCAACAGTTTCGGATTGCAGGCGATCGCCATCGCGATCATGACGCGCTGGCACTGACCGCCGGACATCTGGTGCGGGAAGGAGTTGAGCCGCTCGGCCGGCTCCGGAATGCCGACCTGCTTCAAAAGCTCGATGGCGCGCGCCCGGCGCTGAGCACGGTCCATGCCGAGATGGAAGCGCAGCACTTCCTCGATCTGGAAGCCGACGGTGAAGCAGGGATTGAGGCTGGCGACCGGCTCCTGGAAGATCATGGCAATGTCCTTGCCGATGATCTTGCGGCGCTCGGCCGGGCCGATCTTCAAGAGATCGCGGCCGCTGAAGGTCATGCGGTCGGCGGTCACGGTGGCCGTCCATGGCAGCAGGCCCATCACCGCCAGCATCGACACCGACTTGCCGGAGCCGGATTCACCGACGATGGCGAGCACCTCGCGCTCGTCGACGTGGAGCGAGACGCCGTCGACGGCGCGGAACGGGCCTGACGCGGTCTGGAACTCGACGACGAGGTTGTGGATGTCGAGCAAAGCCATCACGACCTCCTGAGCTTTGGATCGAGCGCGTCGCGCAGGCCGTCGCCGATCAGGTTGATGGCGAGCACGGTGATCAGGATCGCAAGGCCGGGGAAGGTCACCACCCACCAGGCGCGCAGGATGAACTCGCGTGCCGAGGCAAGCATGGTGCCCCATTCCGGCGTCGGCGGCTGGGCGCCGAGGCCGAGGAATCCGAGGGCGGCCGCTTCAAGGATGGCGTTGGAGAATGACAGCGTGCCCTGGACGATCAGCGGCGCCAGGCAGTTTGGCAGGATCGTGCGAAGCATCAGCCTGAGATGGCCGGCGCCCGCGACCTTCGCCGCCACGACATATTCGCGGCTCTTCTCGGCCATGACGGCGGCGCGCACCAGGCGGGCGAAATGCGGCTGCAGGACGAGTGAGATCGCCAGCATGGCATTGAACAGGCCGGGACCGAGGATGGTGACCAGCACCAGCGCCAGAAGCAGCGACGGGAAGGCGAGGATCAGGTCCATGACGCGCATGATCGCGACGTCGACCCAGCCGCGGAAATAGCCTGCCAGCAGGCCGAGCGTGATGCCGCCGGTGAGAGCCAGCGTGACCACCACCGCGCCGATCAGCAGCGAGAAGCGCGCGCCATAGAGCAGGCGCGAAAGGATGTCGCGGCCGACCGGATCGGTGCCGAGCAGATATTGGGTGCTGCCGCCCGCCTGCCAGGCCGGCGGCCTGAGGAACGCGGTCTTGTCCTGCACGTCGGGCGCATAGGGCGCGAGCAGCGGCGCAAAGAGCGCCGCCAGCACCAGCAGGATGAAGACGAAGAGGCCGATGACGGCGCCGCGGTTGACTGAGAAATAATGCCAGAAGGTCTTGAACCCGGTCAGGCGGTCCGGGCTGCCGGCGGCCATGGGGGCGATTTCGGTCGACTGGCTCATCACGCGGCCCTGATGCGCGGGTTGATGACTGCGTAGAGCACGTCGACGATGAGGTTCACGGCCATGACGATGAGGGCGATCAAAAGCAGACCTGACTGCACGACGACATAGTCGCGCTTGAAGATGGAATCGACCATCCACTTGCCGATGCCCGGCCAGGCGAAGATGGTTTCGGTGAGGATGGCGCCGGCAAGCAGCGTGCCGACCTGCAGGCCGATGGTGGTGACGACCGGGATCAGCGCATTGCGGAGAGCATGCACGCCGATGACGCGGGCGGCGGAAAGGCCCTTGGCGCGCGCGGTGCGGACGTAGTCCTCGCCAAGCACCTCGAGCATGGCCGAGCGCGTCTGGCGCGCGATCACCGCCAGCGGAATGGTGCCGAGCACGATCGCCGGCAGGATGAGATGACTGAACGCCGAGCGCAGCGCGTCCCATTTGCCGTAGAGAATACTGTCGATGGTCATGAAGCCGGTGATCGGCTTCAGGAAGAACTGCAGGCCCATGCGGCCGGATACTGGCGTCCAGCCGAGATAGCCGGAAAAGAAGATGATGAGCAGCAGGCCCCACCAGAAGATCGGCATGGAATAGCCGACGAGGGCGGTGCCCATCAGCGACTGGTCGAACCACGAGCCGCGCTTGACGGCCGCGAATATGCCGGCCGGGATGCCGATCACCATGGCGAAGATCATGGCGAAGAAGGACAGTTCCAGCGTCGCCGGGAAGAGCGTCTTGAACTCCTCGAGAACCGGGCGCTTGGATGAAATGGAAACGCCGAAATCGCCGGTGGCGACCTCGCCGACATAGCGCGCATACTGCTCCCAGATCGGCAGATTGTAGCCGAACTGTTCCTTGAGCTCTTCGTAACGCGCTGGCGTCACGCCATGCTCGCCGGCCATAGCCAGGATCGGATCGCCGGGCAGCAGCCGGACGAAGGCGAAGGCGCAGATGGTGATGCCGACCAGGGTCGGGATCAGAAGGGCGATTTTGCTGAGGAGATATCTAATCATCGTGAAAATGGAATGGGGCGGCGCTGACTTGCGCCGCCCCGTTCGCAAATATTACTCGGCCTTGTCAACGCCGTCGAAGCGATGAATGCCGAGCGGGTCCATCTTGAAGCCGCTGACGTTGTTGCGGACAACGGCATAGACCTGGCTGTGGGCCAGCAGGAAGGCAGGCGCCTGCTTGGCGAAGATTTCCTGCGCCTGCTCATAGAGCTTGGTGCGCTCGCCCTGGTCGCTGGTTTTCTTGGCCTTCTGGATCAGGTCCTCGAAGTCCTTGTCGCACCAGCTGGAGTAGTTCGACACACCGATGGCCGAGCAGGCGAAGAGGGTGGCGAAGAAGTTGTCCGGATCGCCATTGTCGCCGGTCCAGCCGATCTGGAAGGCGCCGGGGCGTTCCTTCTTCTTGCCTTCCTCGCGATACTTCGTCCACTCGTAGTTGACGATGTTCGCCTTGACGCCAACCTTGGCCCAGTCGGCCTGGATCAGCTCGGCCGCGCGCTGGAAGTTCGGGTTGTACGGACGAACGCGGTCGGCCGCCCAGAGCTCGATTTCCTTCAGCCCGGCATCGGCCAGCACCTTCTTGGCCGCTTCCGGATTGTAGGCGTCGGTCTTCACGTCCTTGTTCCACGACCACATGGTCGGCGGAATCAGGTTCTCGGCTGGCGTCGCACCGGCATCCTGGAACAGCGACTTGATCAGGGCTTCCCGGTCGATCGCCTGGTTGAGCGCATGACGAACCTCGGGCTTGTCGAGCGGCGGGATCGTCGTGTTGTAGCTCATATAGCCGATGTTGAGGCCGGCCTGGTCGAGCAGGGTGACGTCCTTGTTGGCCTTGATGGTGGCGATGTCGGCCGGGTTCGGATAGGGCGCGATGTCGCATTCGCCGGCCAGCACCTTCTGGATGCGGGCGGTCGCGTCAGGCGTGATGGCGAAGACGAGATCGTCGATCTTCTCCTTGCCCTTGAAGTAGTCGGGATTGGCCGCATAGCGGATGACCGAATCCAGCTGGTAGTCGACGAACTGGAACGGGCCGGTGCCGATCGGCTTGGTCGAGAAGTCGGCCATCTTGCCGTCCTTCTCGAGCTGGTCGGCATATTCCTTCGAGACGATCGAGGCGAAGTCCATGCCGAGATTGGCCAGCATCGGCGCGTTCGGCTCGGTCAGCGTCAGCTTGACGGTGAGGTCGTCGACCTTTTCCCACTTGGCGACGTATTTCGGCATGTCCATGCCGGTGTAGTAGTCCCAGGTCAGGTTCGGCAGATATTTCTCGCCGTTCCACGGATTCTGCTTGTTGAACTGACGGTCGAAGGAGAAGACCACGTCGTCGGCATTGAGGTCGCGCGTCGGCTTGAAATAGTCGGTGGTCTGGAACTTCACGCCCGGATGCAGGTGGAAAGTATAGACCAGGCCGTCGTCGGAGATTTCCCATTTGTCGGCGAGGCCGGGCTCGATCTCGGTGCCGCCATGCTTGAACTCGACCAGGCGCGAATAGACGGTGCGCGACGAGGCGTCGAAGTCGTTGCCGCCGGTCGTCGTACCCGGATCGAAATTGGCCGGCGACGCTTCCGAGCAATAGACAAGCGTCTTTGCATTGGCCATGCCACCCAGGACGCTTGCAGCCAGCAACGCGGCTGCAAAAGTCATTGTCTTTTTCATTGAGCACTCCCTGATGTTCTTCCAAGCCCCTCTATCAGGCTCGCGAAGCGCGCATATAAGCACCGTTTTTCGGGCTTTGGAACACCCCGTTTGCGTACCCCACGGTAAGCAGGAAAAGAATCCGTATTTTCCTCAAATGACGGAAAATATGAGCAGAATTTTTCGCTCACGACATTGTTAACGACTGCATTTTTTTATTGATTGGCTGCCTTCCGAAATCAGCCCGGAAGCTCACCGGTAGCGACCCTGCTCCTTGTCGGCACACAGTTCGCGGAACGGTCGGGCGAAGGGATTTCGGCGGCAAATCTTTCCGCTGCTGCCGCTGGGGCAAGACTTGCACGGCCGCCGATAGAGGCAATACATAGATGCCATGCGGGATTTCTTGGGGAATCCGCGATCGGCGGCGGCGGGGGACGTTTCCGGTATCGGAAGCGAATGCGGCGCCAGGCAGCACGACCAGGACACCAGGGAGGGATTTGGTGGCAAAAGCAGCAAAGACGACGCCCCCGGCGAAGGCAAAAGCCAAGGCCGCTACCGGCGATGCCGGCACGCCCAAAGCTTCATCTGCCAAGACCGCTTCACCGGCCAAGGCCGCCGCCAAGCCGAAGGCCAAGCCAGCTGCTGCTCAGGTGAAGACGAGCTCCAGGTCCGCCATCAAGGCTACAATCGCAAAAACCGACAAGCCTGCCGGCAAGTCCGCCGCTGCGAAAGCAGCTGCGGCGGGCGCCGCCAAGCCGGCTTCGGCACAGCCCAAGCGGCTGCCGAAGGCGATCACGGAGCTCATCGCCGGGCTGCCGGAAAAGCCGTGGCTCAAAAACTATCCGAAGAACATGCCGGCCGAGATCGGTCCGCTGCCCTACAGTTCCATCGGCGATTTCCTCGTGGGCGCCTGCAAGCAGTTCGGCGGCCGGCCGGCCTATGTGTGCATGGGCAAGTCGATTTCCTACGCCGAGCTCGAGCGGCTGTCGGCGGCCTTCGGCGCCTATCTGCAGTCGAGGGGGCTGGAGAAAGGCGCGCGCGTGGCGCTGATGATGCCGAACGTGCTGCAATATCCGGTGGCGATGATGGCCGTGCTTCGCGCCGGCTTCACGGTGGTGAACGTCAACCCGCTCTACACGCCGCGCGAGCTGGAGCATCAGCTGAACGATTCCGGCGCGCAGGCCATCGTCATCCTGGAGAACTTCGCCAACACGCTGCAGGCGGTGATCGCCCGCACGCCGGTGAAGCATGTCGTGGTGGCGGCGATGGGCGACATGCTGGGCGGCCTCAAGGGAGCGATCGTCAATCTGGTAGTGCGGCGAGTGAAGAAGATGGTTCCCGCCTGGTCGCTGCCCGGCCATGTCAAATTCAATGCCGCGCTGAAGGCCGGCGCGGCAAGCGCCTTCAAGCCGGCGGCGGTTTCGGGCGACGATATCGCCTTCCTGCAATATACGGGCGGCACGACCGGCATTTCGAAGGGCGCGACACTGCTGCACCGGAACGTTTTGTCCAACGTGGCGCAGAATTCGCTCTGGGTGGAGGATGCCTATACGGTCAAGCCGAAGCCCGCGCATCTCAACTTCGTCTGCGCGCTGCCGCTCTACCACATCTTCGCGCTGACGGTGAACGCGCTGATGGGCATGCAGCAGGGCGCGCAGAATGTGCTCATTCCGAACCCGCGCGACATTCCGGGCTTCGTCAAGGAGCTGCAGAAATACCCGGTCCACATCTTCCCCGGCCTCAACACGCTGTTCAACGCACTGCTCAACAATGAGGATTTTCGCAAGCTTGACTTCAGGCCGCTGATCCTGACGCTTGGCGGCGGCATGGCGGTGCAGAAGGGCGTGGCCGAACGCTGGAAGGCGCTGTCCGGCTGTCCGGTGAGCGAAGGCTACGGGCTTTCCGAAACCTCGCCGGTGGCCACCGCCAACAAGTTCAGCTCCAGCGAGTTCACCGGCACGATCGGCCTGCCGCTGCCCTCGACCGAGATCGCCATCCGCGACGACGACGACAACAACGTGCCGCTCGGCGAAGTCGGCGAAATCTGCATCCGCGGCCCGCAGGTGATGGCCGGCTACTGGAACCGGCCGGACGAGACCGCCAAGGTGATGACCAAGGACGGCTTCTTCAAATCCGGCGACATGGGCTTCATGGACGAGCGCGGCTACACCAAGATCGTCGACCGCAAGAAGGACATGATCCTGGTCTCCGGCTTCAACGTCTATCCGAACGAATTGGAAGAGGTGGTGGCGCATCACCCCGGCGTGCTGGAGGTGGCGGCGATCGGCGTGCCGGACGAGCATTCCGGCGAAGTGCCGAAACTGTTTGTGGTCAAGAAGGATGCGGCACTCACCGTCGAGGCGCTGACTGCCTATTGCCGCGAGAACCTGACCGGATACAAGCGGCCGAGATACATCGAATTCCGCACCGAGCTGCCGAAGACACCGGTCGGCAAGATCCTGCGGCGCGCATTGCGGGAGTAGACTTGGCCGACCACGCTGCCAGCACATCGCGCGAACCAAGCGAAAGGCTCGAGCCGGCGGAATTCATCACGGCGAACATGCGGCTTTTGCCGGTGCCGTCGCTTCCCGAAATCCGCCTCTACATGGCCCATCCCGGCAGCGGGCTGCGGCGGCTGCTGGAACCGGATGGTGAAGCCGATGAAAGCGTTGTCGCGCCGCAACCGCCCTACTGGGCCTATGCCTGGGCGGGCGGCACGGTGCTGGCGCGCTATATCCTCGACCGGCCCTCGACCGTCGCGGGCCGCCGCGTGCTCGACTTCGGCGCCGGTTCCGGCCTTGTCGGCATCGCGGCGGCAAGGGCCGGGGCGAGCGAGGTGATCGCTGCGGAAATCGACCGCAACGGCATTGTCGCGCTTGGCCTCAACGCCGAAGCCAACGGCGTCGCCATCACCATAATCGACGAGGACATCACCGCCGGTCCGCCGCTTGCCGTCGATCTGGTGCTGGCCGGCGACGTTTTCTACGGACAGGAGGTCGCGCGGCGGGTCGTCCCGTTCCTCGACCGGTGCCTTGCCGCCGGCATCGAGGTGCTGGTCGGCGATCCGGGCCGCGCCTGGCTGCCCAGGCCGCGGCTTCGGCTGGTCGGCGAATATCTGGTGCCTGATGTCGGCGGAAACGGTGGCAGCGCGCCGAAGCCAAGCGCCGTCTTTGCGTTCGTCGTGGCAGACGCTGATTAACTCGCCGCCACGCTCACCCGCGCTGACAGGAAATCCGGCAGGTCGGCGACGGAATCCAGAATGACATCGGCCATCGGCGACAGCGAGTCGCGCGTTCCGGTGCCGGAAAGAACACCAACCGCCAGCCCGCAGCCGCCGGCACGCGCCATTTCGAGATCGTGACGGTTGTCGCCGACCATGGCGATCTCGCTGGGCTTCAGTCCGGTCAGGTCGCAGAAGGCGACGACCGTGTCGGGCGCCGGCTTGGGGTTGGCCACGGCATCATAGCCGAAGGCGGCGTCGAAGAGCTGCGCGACGCCGAGCGTGGCGAGCGTCTTCTCGGCGCCGCTGGTGGAATCGTTGGTGGCGACGCCCATGCGGAAGGATTTCTTGTGCAGCGTCCTCAGCGAATCGATGATGCCCGGAAGCGCGACCGCCATCGACGAACCCTGCACCGAGGTGATCTCGTTGAAGCGGGAGACGGCCAGCATCTGGTCCTCGTCGGACAGGCGCGGGAACCAGAGCTCCACGACATCCATGTTCGAGCCGGAGGCAAAGATCGAATCGGGCTTGAAGCGCTTGCTGACGAAATCGAAACCGGCCGCGGCGAGCAGCCGGTCGGCCTTCCAGCGATCGCCCTCGGCGGCGTCCATGGCCATGAAATCGGCAATGCCGAGCCAGGTTGCGTTGAAATCGACAAGCGTGCCGTCCTTGTCGAAGAGAATGCCCTTGATGTCCGCCAAACCTGTCACTCCGCGCCGCGCAGTTGGTGGATATGAGCCACCAGTCCGGCAGTCGAGGCGTCGCGTTTTGCGGCAGTCTCCTTGCCTTCCACGACAGGCAGCAGGCCCGTCGCCAATTCCTTGCCAAGTTCGACACCCCATTGGTCGAACGAGTTGATGTTGAACAGCGTGCCCTCGACGAAGACGCGGTGCTCGTAGAGCGCGATCAGCCGGCCGAGCGTGCGCGGATCGAGCTTCCTGTAGAGGATCGTCAGCGACGGGCGGTTGCCAGAGAACACGCGGTGCGGCGCAATGCGGTCGACATCGGCGGGCTTCATGCCCTTGGCCAGCATCTGCGCGCGCGCCTCTTCCAAAGTGCGGCCCTTCATGAAGGCTTCCGACTGCGCCAGGCAGTTGGCGAGCAGCAGATCATGCTGGTGCTTCAGCTCCGGCTCGTGGCCGACGGCTGCGGCGAGAAATTCGACCGGGATGAAATCGGTGCCCTGGTGCAAAAGCTGGAAGAAGGCATGCTGGCCATTGGTGCCCGGCTCGCCCCAGACCAGCGGGCCGGTCGGCGTGGTGACCGCGCCGCCGTCCAGCGTGACGCTCTTGCCGTTCGATTCCATATCGAGCTGCTGCAGATAGGCCGGCAGGCGCGACAGGCGCTGGTCATAGGGAATGACGGCGCGGGCCGGATATTTGCAGACGACCCGGTGCCACCAGCCGATCAGTCCCAGCAAAGCGGGCAGGTTCTTTTGCAGGGGTGCCGAGCGGAAATGCTCGTCCATCTCATGCGCGCCGTCGAGGAAGGCGCGGAAGTTGCGCGGACCGACGGCGATCATCACCGGCAGGCCGATGGCGCTCCAGACCGAGTAGCGGCCGCCGACCCAATCCCAGAAACCGAAGACGCGGTCCGAGGCGATGCCGAACTTCGCCACCAGATCGAGCGCGGTCGAGACGGCGGCGAAATGCTTGCCGATCGCTTCCTTGCCCAGCGCCTTCTCCACCCATTTGCGCGCCGTCTCGGCGTTGGTCATCGTCTCGACCGTGGTGAAGGTCTTGGAGGCGACGATGATGAGTGTCGTTTCGGGGGACAGGCCCTTCAGCGTGTCGTGGATGTGGGCGCCGTCGACATTGGAGACATAATGCGCGCGCGGGCCATCGTGATAGGGCGCCAGCGCCAGCGTGACCATGGCCGGACCGAGATCCGAGCCGCCGATGCCGATATTGACGATGTCGGTGATCTTCTTGCCGGTGGCGCCGGCCGCCTTGCCCGAGCGGATGGCGTCGGCGAAGGCGCCCATGGCGTCGAGCACGGCAATCACATCGGCCTTGGTGTCCTGGCCATCGACCACGACACCCTTGCCGGTCAGGTTGCGCAGCGCGGTGTGCAGCACGGCGCGGTTCTCGGTGATGTTGATCTTCTTGCCTTCGAACATGGCGGCGCGGCGTCCCGCGAGATCGGCGGCGGTGGCGAGCTTCTCCAGCATCGCCATCGTGTCGGCGTCGACCGCGCATTTCGACCAGTCGAGCAGAAGGTCGCCATCGGCGGCGGAAAACCTCTCGAAGCGCTTGGGATCGGCGGCGAAAGCCTCGCGCATCGAGCCCTTGGCTGCCGCGCGCTGCTCGCGCAAAGCGGTGACCTGCTTATCGAAGGCTGACTGATCCACTGGCGGGCTCCTGGCGGGTTTTTAGACCATCTTAGCAAGCCGGATGTTTCCGGCGCATGTCGGCGCGTCATTCTATTGAGCCGATTTTCATTTCGATCAAGCGCGGCGATGACGCAGCGCATCACGCTTTTACGATGCGCGGTATTGGACGGTGAGGACCCGAGAATTTCACCGCGACGATGCTGGGCGGTATGGGCGACGATGCTGCGCATCGCGCCTGGGGTGGTGCCGCGACGATGCTGCGCATCGCGCTTGGGTGGTGCCGCGACGACGCTGCGCATCGCGCTTGGGGTGGTGGCGACGATGCTGCGCATCGCGCTTGGATGCTGCGCGTCGCGCGACGACGACGCTGCGCGTCGCGCCCTATAGATCACTGGCATAAATCCCAGCAATCAGAAAAATTGATTGGCGCAACCCCTTGTGCCACCCCTACACTCGACTGGTCCAGCCAAGTGAAAACAGCTGGCCATCCGAGGAAGATCTCCCATGCCACAGCGCAATGACACGGCCATATGGTCCGGCCTGTTCCGGATTTCGGCCGAATCCGGACAAACCCTCCAGGCACAGATCCGCCAGGCGATCGTCGCAGCCATCCTCGACCGACAAATAGCCGCTTCGATGCCGCTGCCGTCCTGCCGGATTCTGGCGGAAAAACTTGGCGTTGCTCGCGGCACCGTGGTGCTTGCCTTCCAGCAGCTGGTCGACCAGGGCTTCCTTGTGGCGCGCGAGCGGCGCGGTCATTTCGTCAACCCGGACGTGCTGGCGACACCCGCCAAGCCGCACCAGAAAGCGCCCGACCAGCAGAACGAGATCGACTGGAAGGCGCGCCGGCAGATCGCGGCCAGCGACATGCCGCCGCCGGCCAAGCACGACAACTGGATCAAGTCCTCCTACCCGTTCGTCTACGGCCAGTTCGATCCGGCGCTGTTCCCGACCGCCGAATGGCGCGAATGCAACCGCATGGCGCTGGCCGTGCTGGAGATCCGTAACTGGGCGTCCGACATGGTGGACCGCGACGATCCGCTGCTGATCGAGCAGATCCAGGCCCGGCTTTTGCCGCGGCGCGGCATCTTCGCCAACCCGGACGAGATCATCGTGACGCTGGGTGCGCAGAACGCGCTCTACATGCTCGCCTCGCTGCTGATGACCAAGGGCTCGAAGGTGGCGATGGAGGATCCGGGCTATCCGGATGCCCGCTCGATCTTCCGGCTGGCCGGCGCCGATATCCAGCCGGTTCCGGTCGACCAGTCGGGCATCGTGACCTCTGCAATCCCAAGCGATTCCGGCTTTGTCTTCGTCACCCCCAGCCACCATTGCCCGACAATGGTGCCGCTGTCGGCCGAGCGGCGGCAGGATCTGCTGGCGCGGGCCAACCGCAACAACCAGATCATCATCGAGGACGGCTATGACAGCCAGCTTCTCGACGAGGCGCCGCAGCAGGCGCTGAAGAGCCTCGACCGTTCGGGCCGGGTCATCTATGTCGGCTCGATGTCGAAGACGCTGGCTCCGGGCTTGAGGCTTGGCTACATCGTCGCCTCGGCCGGGCTGATCGCGGAGCTGCGCGCGCTGCGCCGCTTCATGCTCAGGCACCCGCCGGCGAACAACCAGCGCGCCGTCGCGCTGTTTTTGTCGCTCGGCCATCACGAGGCGCTGGTGCGCAGGCTCTCCGCCGCCTTCGACGAGCGGCGCAAGCGTCTGGTCCATGCGATTTCCGCTTTCCTGCCAGAGTGGCGCTCGACCGATTCGGCCGGCGGCACGTCGCTCTGGCTGGAAGGACCGCGCGGCACGGATTCACGCGGCCTTGCTGAAGCGGCCGCTTCGCGCAGTGTCATCATCGAGCCCGGCGACCGGTTCTTCGACCGCAGCGAAAAGCCCTCTCGTTTCATGCGTTTGGGCATCTCCTCGATCTCGCTGCAGCATATCGAGCCGGGTATTCGCGAGCTCGCCACGGCAGCCGGCCGCCGGCCCGCTGCGGCCTGATCGCCATCGACTTCCAAGAGAGAGCCGGCGCTTCGCCGGCTCTTTTTGTTTTGGCACGCCTCATCGCTTTAGCAATCTGGCATATTCGACGGGATTGGCTGGCTCATAGGCTGTACCAATGCCGGCGGCATAGTCGAGGCACAAAGGGGACGAGGCAGGCCGATGGTGGACCAACCGCCACGCACCCTGCCCCTGAAAAACCAAAGGTGGAGTGCTTTTCATGTCAGTGGCTCTCGAGAAGCAGGAAGCGTCGTCGGACCAGCGTTCGCGGCGGTCCGGCGGGCGCGAAGCGCGCCGCGCGATGCGGGCTGCGCCGCTCGCGGACGACATCCGTCCGGTGCGGCCCGGCCTCGAAGGCGGCAGCTACGGGCCATTGAGCCAGAACGACCAGGAGCGCATCCACGAGGCGGTGCTGACGCTTCTGGAGACGGTCGGCTTCGCCAACGCCATCCCCTCCTGCATCGAGGCGCTGACCCGGGTCGGCGGCACCTATGGCGACGACGGGCGTGTCCGCCTGCCGCGCGCGCTCGTCCTCGACACCATCAAGAACGCCGCGCGCCACTTCACGCTTCATGGCCAGGACCCCAAGCACGACATGGTGATCCAGGGCAAACGGGTGCATTACGGCACGGCGGGCGCGGCCGTGCACCTCGTCGACGTCGAGAAGCGCGAATACCGTGAATCGCAGCTGCAGGACATCTATGATGCTGCCCGCCTCGTCGACGGACTCGACAACATCCATTTCTTCCAGCGCACCATGGTGCCGCGCGACATCCCCGATCCGCTCGAGATGGACTTCAACACGCTCTATGCCTGCGTGATGGGGACATCGAAGCATGTCGGCACCTCGTTCACGGTGCGCGAGAACGTCAAGCCGGCGCTGGACATGCTCTATGCGATCGCCGGCGGCGAGGAGAACTTCCGGGCGCGGCCTTTCGTGTCCAACTCGAACTGCTTCGTCGTGCCGCCGATGAAGTTCGCCGAGGACGCCTGCGGCGTGCTCGAAGCCTGCGTCGAGGGCGGCATCCCGATCCTGCTTTTGTCGGCCGGCCAAGCCGGCGCCACGGCTCCCGCCGCGATTGCCGGCGCCGTCGTGCAGGCGGTGGCCGAAGTGCTGATGGGCCTGGTTTATGTCAACGCGATCAAGCCTGGACATCCGGCGATCTTCGGCACCTGGCCGTTCGTCTCCGACCTCAGGACCGGCGCCATGTCCGGCGGCTCGGCCGAGCAGGCCGTGCTGACCGCCGCTTGCGCGCAGATGGCGCAATATTACGACCTGCCGGGCGGCTCGGCCGCCGGCATGACGGACTCGAAACTGCCCGACATCCAGTCCGGTTACGAGAAGGGCATCACCGATGTGATGGCCGGTCTTGCCGGCCTGAACCTGGTCTATGAATCGGCCGGCATGCATGCCTCGCTGCTCGGCTTCTGCCTCGAAAGCCTGATCATCGACAACGACATGCTCGGCCACTGCCTGCGCTGCGTGCGCGGCATCGAGGTGACCGACGAGGCGCTGTCGATCGACACGATTACCGATGTCTGCCTCAAGGGACCGGGGCACTATCTCGGCAACGAGCAGACGCTGAAGCTGATGCAGACCGAATATTTCTACCCCGCGGTCGGCGACCGTTTCTCGCCCAAGGAATGGAACGAGAAAGGCCGGCCGGACATCCTGCAACGGGCGATCGCCGAGAAGAAGCGCGTGCTGGCCGAGCGTTTTCCGCGCCACGTGTCGCGGCTCGTAGACGACAAGCTGCGCGCCCGCTTCGGCGAGATGATCAAGCTGCCGCGCAACAGGATGGGCGGCTGATCTACTCGGCGCTCAGCCCGTAACGCTCGACGACTTCGGCGTTGATCAGCTTCGCATGCAGCGTCATCAGCACGATCTGCGCATCGAAGCTGTCGCCGGATTCGAGGGCCGCCTCGATGCGGCGTTCGGCTTCCAGCGTCGGCTCCCTGCCGTTGGCCTGTTCGAAGACCTCCGGGCCGGCAATGCAGTAGCCGCAGAGTTGCGCCACCGATGCATAGGCCTGCGGCGGCGGCTCCTCCGGCCAATGATCCTTCATCAGATTGACGATCGTGAGTTTCACACCCTCGGGCACCAGCGCCGGATGCAGGTCCGCCTGCCGCAACGCATCGTCGAGCTGGCGCAAGTCGCCGGAGCGGCCGAACATGCCGAGAAAGCCGAGGGAAGAGCGCCTCTTGGTCATGATCGTCTCTCCCCCTTCGCAGAACCGGTCGAGATACGCTTATCTGTAGGTTCCGCGCTGCCGAAACAAGGGCATGAGAAAGGGCGGCCCGCGCTTGCAAGCCGCCCTTCGATTTCCCGAAGTAGGAAATTCAGTGATTGTCGCGCGGCACGCCGCTGGTATGCGCGACGTCCTGGTACTTAACCGCCGGCTTCAGCACCATGCCGGCCGAGAACTGGTCGACCATGCCGCGCTGGATCTCCTGCCACGGCGTCTGGTGCTTGGGGTAGTGATAGCCGCCATTGCCCTGCAGTTCGGCCCGCCGCATGGCGATCTCCTCGTCGCTGACGAGGATGTTGGCGGTACCCTTCTTGAGGTCGATGCGGACGCGGTCGCCGGTCTTGAGCAGCGCCAGGCCGCCGCCGATGGCGGCTTCCGGCGAGGCGTTGAGGATCGACGGCGAGCCGGACGTGCCGGACTGGCGGCCGTCGCCGATGCAGGCCAGCGAATGGATGCCCTTCTTGATCAGGTAGGCCGGCGGCTGCATGTTGACCACCTCGGCGCCGCCCGGATAGCCGACCGGGCCGGCGCCGCGCATGAACAGGATCGTGTGCTCGTCGATGCCTTGCGCCGGATCGTCGATGCGGGCGTGGTAGTCCTCCGGCCCGTCGAAGACCATGGCGTTGCCTTCGAAAGCCTCCGGGTCGTTCGGGTTGGAGAGGTAGCGCTCGCGGAATTCCGGCGAGATGCCGCTGGTCTTCATGATGGCGGAATCGAACAGATTACCCTTGAGGTTGATGAAGCCGGCATTGGCCTTGAGCGGCTTGTCGACGCTGCGGATCACTTCGCGGTTCTCGTTGGCGGCATCGCGGCAGTTTTCGCCCATCGTCTTGCCGTTGACGGTGATCGCGTCCGGATGCGGCAGCACGCCGCCCTTCATCAGTTCGGCGACAACCGCCGGCACGCCGCCGGCATGGTGATAGTCCTCGCCGAGATACTCGCCCGTCGGCTGCAGGTTCACCAGGAGCGGCACGTTGAGGCCGACATTCTGCCAGTCGTCATTGTCGAGCGGCACGCCGAGATGACGGGCAATGGCGTTGAGGTGGATCGGTGCGTTGGTCGAGCCGCCGATGGCCGAGTTGACGACGATGGCGTTCTCGAAGGCCTTGCGGGTCATGATGTCGGAGGGCTTCAGGTCCTCATGCACCATGTCGACGATGCGTTTTCCTGTCTCGTAGGCGATCTGGCCGCGCTCGCGATAAGGCGCGGGGATGGCGGCCGAGCCGGGCAGTTGCATGCCGAGCGCCTCGGCCAGCGAGTTCATCGTGGTGGCGGTGCCCATGGTGTTGCAATAGCCGGTCGACGGCGCCGAAGACGCGACGATGTCCATGAACTCGTCATAGTCGATCTCGCCGGCCGACAGGCGCTGGCGCGATTCCCAGACGATGGTGCCGGAACCCGTGCGCTTGCCCTTGTGCCAGCCATTGAGCATCGGGCCGACCGAAAGCGCGATGGCCGGGATGTTGACGGTGGCCGCCGCCATCAGCAAGGCAGGCGTGGTCTTGTCGCAGCCGATAGTGAGCACGACGCCGTCGAGCGGATAGCCGTAGAGCACCTCGACGAGGCTGAGATAGGCAAGGTTGCGGTCGAGCGCCGCGGTCGGGCGCTTGCCGGTTTCCTGGATCGGGTGGCAGGGGAACTCGAACGGGATGCCGCCCATCGACACGATGCCTTCGCGCACGCGCTTGGCCAGCTCGAGATGGTGCCGGTTGCAAGGGGAGAGGTCGGAGCCCGTCTGTGCGATGCCGATCAGCGGCTTGCCCGACATCAGCTCGGCGCGCGTCAGTCCGTAATTGAGGTAGCGCTCGAGATAGAGCGCCGTCATGCCCGGATTATCGGGATTGTCGAACCACTCCTGCGAGCGAAATTTCTTCTTCTTGGTAGGGGCGCCTGCCATGGTGGTCTCCGTATTTGTATGACAAATCGATATGACAACGCGCTCATGCAAGCAAGGGGCACGAGCGTCGCAGACCCACACTTTGGTGCGATAGACATAGAAAGAGCCGCGCGCTAGGACCAATCGGCATCAGCAATCCCGGGAGGTCTTGATGGCTTTGGTGATCGAGGGCGAGGAGCGGATCGCCGCCCCCGTCGAGAAAGTGTGGGAAGCCCTCAATGACCCGGACATCCTCAAGGACGCCATCCCCGGCTGCCAGGCCCTGCAGAAGAAATCCAATACCGAG
Source organism: Mesorhizobium captivum (assembly GCF_033977165.1). Lineage (NCBI taxonomy): Bacteria > Pseudomonadati > Pseudomonadota > Alphaproteobacteria > Hyphomicrobiales > Phyllobacteriaceae > Mesorhizobium > Mesorhizobium captivum. Next base: position 29,760 of record NZ_JAVIJB010000043.1, on the reverse strand, counting down.
CTGGCCGCGACGGTGGTGCTGAAGATCGGGCCGATCAAAGCAACGTTCAACGGCGAGGTCGCGTTGAAGAACCTCAAGCCGCCGCACTCCTACACGATCCAGGGCGAAGGCAAAGGGGGCATTGCCGGTTTCGCCAAGGGCGGCGCCGACGTCACCTTGACCGCCGACGGCACCGACACGACAATCCTGAAATACGCCGCCAAGGCCGAGGTCGGCGGCAAGATCGCGCAGCTCGGCAGCCGGCTGATCGAATCGACCTCGAAGAAGCTGGCGGGGCAGTTTTTCTCGACATTCGGAAAGAAGCTGAACGGCGACTGACCCTCCTTGAAGAGGGATTACTCGAACACGATGCTCGGCACAGCCGCTTCCGCCGCGCCGCGTTCCTCCTGGATCCTTTCCCAGACTTTCGAGGCGATGTCGCGATAGATCTTCGCCTCGGCGCCTTCCGGCTTGGATGCGACAACGGGAGCCCCAGCGTCCGAGCTTTCGCGGATGCCCATCTCGAGCGGCACTTCGCCAAGGAAGGTGACACCGAGGCGCTCGGCCTCGCGGCGCGCGCCGCCATGGCCGAAAATGTCGTAGCGCTTGCCGGTGTCGGGGGCGAGGAAGTAGCTCATGTTCTCGACGATGCCGAGCAGCGGCACGTCGACCTTCTTGAACATGTTGAGGCCCTTGCGGGCGTCGATCAGGGCAAGGTCCTGCGGCGTCGAGACGATGACGGCGCCGGCAAGCGGCACCTGCTGGGCCATGGTGAGCTGCGCGTCGCCCGTGCCGGGCGGCATGTCGACGACCAGCACGTCGAGCGGCCCCCATTCGACCTCGCGCAGCATCTGGGTGAGCGCCGACATCACCATCGGGCCGCGCCAGATCATCGGCGTCTCCTCGTCGACGAGGAAGCCCATCGACATTACCTTGAGGCCGTAATTCTGCATCGGCTTCAGGACCTTGCCGTCGACGGTCTGGGGCCGGCCATGGATGTTGAGCAGCCGGGGCATCGATGGTCCGTAGATGTCGGCATCGAGCACGCCGACCTTCAATCCGTTGGCGGCAAGGCCGAGCGCCAGGTTGACGGCGGTGGTCGACTTGCCGACGCCGCCCTTGCCGGAGGCGACCGCAATGATCGCATCGATGCCGGGCACGCCGCGCTTGCCGTGGCTGTGCGAGGCAGGCGCCTGCGGCGCAGGACGCTGCGGTGCCGCCTGAGGAGCGGGTCGTGGCGGCGCTGCCTGCGAAGCCGGGCGCGGCCGAACCGGCGCTTCCATGCCGCCGCCTTTCTTCTCCGCCGTCAACGCGACGACGGCGCTGGCAACGCCGGGGATGGCCTTCACTGCGCTCTCGGCCGCGGCGCGCAGCGGCTCCAGCTCCTGCGCGCGGGCTGCGGGAACGGTGATCGAGAAGAACACCTTGGAATCGGCGATGAAAATTTCGGAGACCAAGCCGAGGTCGACGATATTGCCGGTGAAGTCCGGCCCGTTCACCGTCTTCAGGCGCTCGATGACGATTTCTTTGGTGACGGCCATGATCTTTTCCTCGGGGTTTGGCGTCCAGATAGTGCAGTTTTCCCGCAGAACCAAGCCGTGGAGCAATGGCTGGCCCGGTGTGCTCCGGAAAACGACCGATGGTGTCGGGTTTGCCAATCGGGATCCGGAACCTGAATTAGGCTTCTTGATCATGGCCAAACAGGTCGCCCGCGCTATTTCGATTGCTATCAAACGACAGCCGGAGAAGGAGACGGGTCATGCTCGAAAACAGCAATGCGACAGCCAATCTCGCGGTGAAGGACCTGGAGAAGGCCAAAGCCTTCTATGAAGGCACGCTCGGCCTCAAGCAGGTCGACGATATGGACGGCGAACTGATCGTCTACAAAAGCGGCGATACCGTCGTTAATGTCTATCATTCGCAATACGCCGGCACCAACAAGGCGACGGCGGCGACCTGGGCGGTCGGCGACCAGATCGAGCCTATCGTCAAAGCGCTGAGGTCGAAGGGCGTCACCTTCGAACACTACGATATGCCCGGCCTGTCGCTCGAGGGCGACATCCATGTAGGCTCCGGCATGAAGGTCGCCTGGTTCAAGGATCCCGACGGCAATATCCTGAACCTGGTGGGCGAGTAGATCTGAGCCCGCTTCGCGTCAGGCCGCTAAGCGCGTGACAAAATAGGTGAGCGCCGAGATCGCCGCCGTCGCCGGCAGCGTGATCACCCACGCCACGACGATGTTGCCGGCAATGCCCCAGCGCACGGCGGAAATGCGGCGAGCGGCGCCCACGCCGATGATGGCGCCGGTGATCGTGTGCGTCGTCGACACCGGGACGCCGAGCCAGGTGGCGGCAAAGAGGGTGATGGCGCCGCCGGTCTCGGCGCAAAAACCCTGCATGGGATTGAGCCGGGTGATCTTCGAGCCCATGGTGTGGACGATGCGCCAGCCGCCGAGCAACGTGCCCAACGCGAGGGCCGACTGGCAGGTGATGACCACCCAGAGCGGCACGTAGAAGCTCTGGCCGAGCATGCCTTGCGAATAGAGCAGCACGGCAATGATGCCCATGGTCTTCTGCGCGTCATTGCCGCCGTGCCCCAGCGAATAGAGCGAGGCGGAGAAGAACTGCAGCACACGAAAGGCGTTGTCGACGGCGAACGGCGTTTGGCGCACGAACAGCCATGAGACGACGAGAACGAGGACGAGCGCCAACACGAATCCGGTTGCCGGCGAAAGCACGATCGCCGCTATCGTCTTGCCCAGCCCGGACCAGACGATCGCCCCCGTGCCGGCCTTGGCGACGCCGGCGCCGACCAGCCCGCCGATCAGCGCATGCGAGCTGCTCGACGGAATGCCCGCGAGCCAGGTGACGATGTTCCAGGCGATGGCGCCGACGAGCGCGGCGAAGATCACCGCCGGCGTCACGATCTCGGCGTCGACGATGCCTTTTCCCACCGTCTCGGCGACATGCAGGCCGAAGAACAGGAAAGCTATGAAGTTGAAGAACGCCGCCCAGAACACCGCATAATGCGGCCTGAGCACGCGGGTGGAGACGATGGTCGCGATCGAGTTGGCGGCATCGTGCAGGCCATTGAGGAAATCGAAGAACAGCGCCACGGCGACGAGGCCGACCAGCAGGGGAAAGGCGATCGCGGCGTCCATCGCCTATACGTTCTCGATGACGATGCCGCTGATCTCGTTGGCGACGTCCTCGAAACGGTCGACCACCTTTTCCAGCTCGCCGTATATCTCCGAGCCGATCAGATAGGCCATCGGATCACTGCGGCCGAGCCGCTTGAACAGGTCCTTCAGGCCCTGCTCGTGCAGATCGTCGGCGCGGCCCTCGACGCGCATGACCTCTTCGGCGATGGCATTCAGGCGCGCGGCGTTGGCGCCGACCTTGCCGAGCAGCGGTATCGCCTCCGCGACCAGCCGGGCCGCCTGGACGATGACGCCGCCCATTTCCCGCATCAGCGGATCGAACTCCCTCATCTCGAACAATTTCACCGTCTTGACGGTCTTGTGCATCATGTCGATGGCGTCATCCATCGACTGGATCAGATCCTTGATGTCGCCGCGGTCGAAGGGTGTGATGAAGGAGCGCCTGACGGCAAGCAGCACCTCCGCGGTGATGCCGTCCGCCTCGTCCTCGAGATCGATGATCTTCTGGCACCAGCGGTCGATGTCCTTGCCCTGGAGAAGCTGCTCGAGGGCCTCGGCGCCGGCGACGACCGTGCGCGAATGCCTCTCGAACAGGTCGAAGAAGCGATCCTCGCGGGGCAACAGTTTGCGAAACCAACCCAGCATCTGGTCCTCCATTCGTCCGCTTCTCCACCACATAACCCCAAGCACAGCACGGGAAAACAGGTGAGCCGGCTTAAAAATGTGGACGAGGTTCGATTGCGTGTGTCTTGCGAAGCAAGGCGATTTCCCTGACCTTAGGCAAATCGCGGCGGATCGAATGGCATGATCGACAAGCTGGAATTCTTCATCGCTTTAGCCAAGGAGGAGCATTTCGGCCGCGCGGCCGAGGTGTGCGGCGTCACCCAGCCGACGCTGTCGGCCGGCATCAAGCAGCTCGAGGAGCAGCTCGGCGTGATGCTGGTGCTGCGCGGCTCGCGCTTCCAGGGCCTGACGCCGGAAGGCAGGCAGGTGCTGACGTGGGCGCGCCGCATCGTCGGCGACAGCAGGGCGATGCGGGAGGAGATGCGGGCGGCGCGGCGCGGCTTGTCCGGCCGCATTCGCATCGCGGCGGTCCCCACCGCGCTTGCCATGGTGGCGCGGCTCACAACCCCGTTCCGCGAAAAGCATCCGGGCGTCACGTTCTCGGTTCTGTCACGCACCTCGATCGAGGTGCTGTCGCTGCTCGGCAATTTCGACATCGATGCCGGCATCACCTATCTCGACAACGAGCCGCTGGGGCGGGTAACGAGCGTGCCGCTCTATGACGAGCGCTACCAGCTGATCACGGCGGTCGGGAACCCTTATTCCGACCGCGACAAAGTGACGTGGGCCGAGATCAGCCAGTTGCCGCTCTGCCTGCTGACACCGGACATGCAGAACCGGCGCATCATCGACCAGCATCTGGCGGAAGCCGGCGTGCAGGTGCGGCCGACGCTGGAATCCAACTCGATGATCGTCTTGTTCTCGCATATCCGGACCGGCAAATGGTCATCGATCATGCCGCTCAACCTTGCGGAAACGTTCGGTTTTTCCGAGCCGATCCGGGCCATTCCGATCGTCGAGCCGGATGCCAGCCACACGGTCGGGCTGGTGGCGGCGCCGCGCGAGCCGCACACGCCGCTGGTGCAGGCGCTGCTGGACGAGGCGATGGCGCTGGCAGACGATTTCCGCGCCCACCGCTAGGCTAGAGAATGCAGGCTGAGCGTTGTCGATAGAAAATTTCTATCAAGCGACGGGACAGCTTTATTGATCTCGGGGGTTTCCTCTGATTTCGTAAGGACTTAGCGATATTGCGCCCTGTGCATGTCGTTACCCCAAAACCGCTCTATATCTTGGGGTGACATATATCGGGCCGCCATGACCAGGGAGGGCGCTGCATGACGGTGCAGCCTGCAAGTACCGAGATCGCGTCGCGCATTGCGGCGATCATCGAGGAGTTGAAGGACCTCGAAGGTCCGTTGCTGCCGATCCTGCACGGCATCCAGGAAGAGTTCGGCCATGTGCCGCAAGCCGCACTGCCGGTCATCGCCGACGGGCTGAACCTTTCCAGGGCCGAGGTTCACGGCGTCGTCACCTTCTATCACGATTTCCGCGCTCAACCCGCCGGCCGGCACGTGCTGAAGCTCTGCCAGGCGGAAGCCTGCCAGTCGATGGGCTCGGAAGCGGTCGCCGCCAAGGTCAAGCAGTTGCTCGGCATCGATTTTCACGAGACCGCCCGTGACGGATCGGTTACACTGGAGCCGGTCTACTGCCTCGGGCTTTGCGCCTGCTCGCCCTCGGCGATGCTGGACGGCGAAGTGATCGGCCGGCTCGACGACGAGAAGATCGAAGAGATCGTCGCGGAGGTGCGTTCATGATCCCGCGCATCTATATCCCCGCGGATTCCGGCGCGCTGGCGCTCGGCGCCGAAAAGGTCGCCAGAGCGATCGAGAAAGAGCTCAAGGAGCGCGGCGTCGAGGCCAAGATCGTGCGCAACGGCTCGCGCGGCGCCTATTTCCTCGAGCCGATGGTCGAGGTGGCGACCGCCGAAGGCCGCGTCGCCTATGGGCCGGTGAAGCCGTCGGACGTCAAAAGCCTGTTCGACAGCGGCTTCCTCAAGGGCGGCCATCACAAGCGCTGGCTCGGCGCGCCCGACAAAATCCCCTTCCTCGCCAAGCAGACGCGGCTCACCTTCGCCCGCTGCGGCGTCATCGATCCGCTGTCGCTCGACAGCTACAAGTCGCATGGCGGCCTGAAGGGCCTTGAGAACGCGGTCGCCATGGCGCCCGCCGACATCGTCAGCCAAGTTACCGAATCCGGCCTGCGCGGCCGCGGCGGCGCCGGCTTCCCAACCGGCATCAAATGGAAGACGGTCCTCGATACGGCGGGCGACCGCAAATACATCGTCTGCAACGCCGACGAGGGCGACAGCGCCACCTTCGCCGACCGCATGATCATGGAGGGCGATCCCTTCGTGCTGATCGAAGGCATGGCGATCGCCGGCATCGCCACCGGCGCGACCAAAGGTTTTGTCTATATCCGTTCGGAATATCCGCACGCCGTCGCCACGATGAACAAGGCGGTCGCGATCGCCCGCAAGGCAGGCGTGCTCGGCGTCAACGTGCTGGGTTCGCCCAACGCTTTCGACATGGAAATCCGCGTCGGCGCCGGCGCCTATGTCTGCGGCGAGGAAACCTCGCTCTTGAACAGCCTCGAAGGCAAGCGCGGCGTGGTGCGCGCCAAGCCGCCGCTGCCGGCGATCCAGGGTCTCTTCGGCAAGCCGACGGTGATCAACAACGTGATCAGCCTAGCCTCCGTGCCGATCATCATGGACAAGGGCGCCGCCTACTACAAGGATTTCGGCATGGGCCGCTCGCGCGGCACGATCCCGATCCAGATCGCCGGTAACGTCAAGCATGGCGGCCTGTTCGAAACGGCTTTCGGCCTGACGCTCGGCGAGATCGTCGACGAGATCGGCGGCGGCACGGCTTCGGGCCGTCCAGTCAAGGCCGTGCAGGTCGGCGGCCCGCTCGGCGCCTATTTCCCGCGCGCTTTGTTCGACACGCCGTTCGACTACGAAGCCTTCGCCGCCAAGGACGGGCTGATCGGCCATGCCGGCCTCACCGTCTTCGACGACACCGCCGACATGATGAAGCAGGCGCGCTTCGCCATGGAATTCTGCGCCATCGAAAGTTGCGGCAAGTGCACGCCCTGCCGCATCGGCTCGACGCGCGGCGTGGAGGTTCTCGATAAGGTCGCCGCGGGGATAGAGGCGGAGAAGAACCTCGCCCTGGTCACCGACCTCTGCAACACGATGAAGTTCGGATCGCTTTGCGCGCTGGGCGGCTTCACGCCCTACCCGGTGATGAGCTCGATCACGCACTTCCCCGAGGATTTCAAGCCGGCGCCAGCGCGCGTGGCTGCTGAATAGGAGCTGGCAGATGAACATCAAAGCCGACTTCCCGGCACTCATCGAAGAGATCGATTACGGCACCCCGGAATCGAAAGCGACGAAGCAGGTCACGCTGACGGTCGACGGGCAAAGCATCACCGTGCCGGAAGGCACCTCGATCATGCGCGCGGCGATGGAAGGCGGGGTCGAGATCCCGAAACTCTGCGCCACCGACATGCTGGACTCCTTCGGCTCCTGCCGCGTCTGCCTGGTCGAGATCGACGGCCGCGGCGGCACGCCGGCCTCCTGCACGACGCCGGTCGGCGAGGGCATGGTGGTGCGCACGCAATCCGAGCGGCTCGACGCCATCCGCCGCGGCGTCATGGAGCTCTATGTCTCCGACCATCCGACCGGCTGGAACGAGAAGGCCGGAACCGGCGCCAGCGAGTTCGACACGGTGGCGAAGTCGGTCGGCCTCTCCGAGAACCGCTACGGCGTCGAAGGCCGCAACCACGTCAAGGAAGAGAACGGCGTCGCGCCCGGCCATGGCTCTTTAGCCGTCGACTACATCGCCCGCGACGAATCCAATCCCTATTTCACCTACGACCCGGCGCAGTGCATCGTCTGCTCGCGCTGCGTGCGGGCCTGCGAAGAGGTGCAGGGCACCTTCGCGCTGACCATCGAGGGCCGAGGCTTCGAGTCGCGCATGGTCGCCGGCATGCATGAGGACTTCATCGCTTCCGAGTGCGTCTCCTGCGGCGCGTGCGTGCAGGCCTGCCCGACCGACGCGCTGCGCGAGAAGACGGTGCTCGAGAAGGGCATGCCGGAGCGCTCTGCCGTCACCACCTGCGCCTATTGCGGCGTCGGCTGCTCGTTCAAGGCCGAAGTGAAGGGTGACGAGGTCATCCGCATGATGCCCTACAAGGACGGCAAGGCGAACCATGGCCATTCCTGCGTCAAGGGCCGCTTCGCTTACGGCTACGCCACCCATAAGGACCGCATTCTCAAGCCGATGCTGCGCGAGAAGATCACCGACCCCTGGCGCGAAGTGAGCTGGGAAGAGGCAATCGCCCATACTGCCAAGGAGTTCCGCCGCATCCAGTACCAATACGGACGCGCCTCGATCGGCGGCATCACCTCCTCGCGCTGCACGAACGAGGAGACCTATCTCGTCCAGAAGCTGGTGCGGCAAGGCTTCCGCAACAACAATGTCGACACCTGCGCGCGCGTCTGCCACTCGCCGACCGGCTACGGCCTTGGCCAGACCTACGGCACCTCGGCCGGCACGCAGGATTTCGACTCGGTCGAATTCACCGACGTCGCCGTCATCATCGGCGCCAATCCGGCTTCCGCGCATCCGGTGTTCGCCTCGCGGCTGAAGAAGCGGCTGCGCCAGGGCGCCAAGCTGATCGTGCTCGATCCGCGCCGCACCGAGATGGTCAAGTCGGCGCATGTCGAAGCGGACTACCACCTGCCGCTGAAGCCCGGCACCAACGTGGCGGTGCTGACGGCGCTGGCGCATGTCGTCGTCACCGAGGGCCTCTACAACGAAGCCTTCATCCGCGAGCGCTGCGACTGGGCCGAGTTCCAGGACTGGGCGTCCTTCGTCGCCCTGCCGGAAAACAGCCCTGAAGTTGTCGGCAAGCTGTCCGGCGTCGATCCGGAGGCAATACGCGGCGCCGCGCGGCTCTATGCCAAGGGCGGCAATGGCGCGATCTATTACGGCCTCGGCGTGACGGAGCATAGCCAGGGCTCGACCACGGTGATCGCGATCGCCAACCTCGCCATGGCCACCGGCAATATCGGCCGGCAAGGCGTCGGCGTGAATCCGCTGCGCGGCCAGAACAACGTGCAGGGCTCCTGCGACATGGGCTCCTTCCCGCATGAGCTGCCGGGCTACCGCCATATCTCGGGCGAAGCGGTGCGCGACATCTATGAAAGCCTGTGGGGCGTGAAGCTGGACGACGAACCGGGCCTGCGCATCCCCAACATGCTGGATGCCGCCGTCGACGGCTCGTTCAAGGGCATCTACATCCAGGGCGAGGATATCCTGCAGTCCGACCCCGACACCAAGCATGTCGCCGCAGGGCTGGCCGCGATGGAATGCGTCGTCGTGCACGACCTCTTCCTCAACGAGACGGCCAACTACGCGCATGTCTTCCTGCCGGGCTCCACCTTCCTCGAGAAGGACGGCACCTTCACCAATGCCGAGCGCCGCATCAACATGGTGCGCAAGGTGCTGGAGCCGAAGGCGCGTTACGCCGACTGGGAGGCGACGCAGGAGCTTGCCCGCGCCATTGGGCTCGACTGGAACTACATGCATCCTTCCGAGATCATGGACGAGATTGCCAAGACGACGCCGAGCTTCGCCGGCGTTTCCTTCGAGCTGCTCGACCGCGTCGGATCGGTGCAGTGGCCCTGCAACGACAAGGCGCCGCTCGGCACCCCGATCATGCATGTCGACGGCTTCGTGCGCGGCAAGGGCAAGTTCATCCGCACCGAATATGTCGCGACGGACGAGCGGACGGGCCCGCGCTATCCGCTGCTTCTGACCACCGGCCGGATTCTCTCGCAGTACAATGTCGGCGCGCAGACCAGGCGCACCGAAAACGTTGCGTGGCATGCCGAGGACCGGCTGGAGATCCATCCGCACGACGCCGAGAACCGCGGCATCCGCGACGGCGACTGGGTGCGGTTGGCGAGCCGTTCCGGCGAGACCACGCTGCGCGCGCTGATCACCGACCGCGTGTCGCCCGGCGTCGTCTACACGACCTTCCACCACCCGGACACCCAGGCCAACGTGATCACCACCGACTTCTCCGACTGGGCGACCAACTGTCCGGAATACAAGGTCACCGCCGTGCAGGTGGCGCCGTCCAACGGCCCGACCGACTGGCAGAAGGACTACAACGAGCAGGCACGCCAGAGCCGTCGCATCGCCCCGCTGGAAGCGGCGGAGTAGCCTTCTTGGCCGCGCGCCGCAAAGCCACGACCCAAATCTCGCGGCTGGCGCGTCGCGCCGGCGGCACGGCGGCCGCGAACCGCATGGTGCCGGAGGAGACGCCGGTGGCATTCTCCTATGCCGGCACCACGCATGCGGTGATGATGGCAAGTCCCGCCGATTTCGAGGATTTCGCGCTCGGCTTCTCGCTGACCGAAGGGATCGTTGCCGACCCGAAAGAAATCGAGGCGATCGAGGTCGAGGATCTCGGCGCCGGCATCGACATCCAGATCAGGCTGAAGGACAAGGCCAACACGCGCTTCCAGGCGCGGCGTCGCCGGCTCGCCGGACCTGTCGGCTGCGGCTTGTGCGGCATCGAATCCATCGAGGAAGCGATGCGCTCGGTCGACGCGGTCGGTTCGTCGAAGCTTACTCTTGACGCCGAGGACGTCACCCGTTCGGTCAGGCTGCTGTCGAAGCTGCAGCCGCTGCACACCGAGACCGGCGCGGTGCATGCTGCCGGCTTCTATGTTCCCGGCAAGGGCATCGTCATGGCGCGCGAGGATGTCGGCCGGCACAATGCGCTGGACAAGCTGGCCGGCGCGCTGGCGAAAGCCGGCATCGACGGCGCGACCGGCGCCGTTGTCGTGACCTCGCGCGTGTCGGTGGAAATGGTGCAGAAGACGGCCGCCATCGGCGCGCCGATCATCATGGCCGTCTCGGCGCCGACCGCACTTGCCATCCGCACGGCCGAGGCCGCCGGCATGACGCTGGTGGCGCTGGTGCGCGGCGACGATTTCGATATTTTCACCCACCCCGAACGGGTGGCTTGCGGAGTTGCCAAGCATGTCGCATGACGAAGACCACATCGCCGGCACCAGGGAAAAGCTGGTGCGCATGGCCAACCAGATCGCCACCTTCTTCCATTCGAAGCCGCGCGAGGAAGGCATTACCGGCGTTGCCGAGCACATCAACAAGTTCTGGGAGCCCAGGATGCGGCGGCAGTTCTTCGAGCTGCTGGACGGTGACGCGGAGGATTTCGACGAACTGGTGATCGCTGCCTCGGCCAAGATCAAGCGGCCGCTGACATCGGAACAGGCCGACAAAAGCCTCGGCTACGCCAGGCCGGTGGAGGCCGAGGGCGCCGTTCCGCGAAAATAGTGCTGACGCGCCTCGTCGGCGCCGAACGTCTTATATTCCCGCTCTCTAAAGTTTGGCTGCCGCAAGCGGCCGGCTTCTGTTATGGTCTGCGACAGAAAATCGTCTGGCCGGGCGGGACAGTTGCGTGAGGCCGATCGAGACCAGATATGCCCGTAGCGGGGATGTGCGGATCGCCTACCAAGTGGTCGGCCAGGGGTCGTTCGATCTCGTCTTCGTTCCCGGCTTCATCTCCAATCTCGACCTGCAGTGGGAAGACGAAGGCTACAGCCGCCTCTTGAAACGGCTCTCGGCCTTCTCACGGCTGATCCTGTTCGACAAACGCGGCACCGGGCTTTCCGACCGCGTCGACACCCGTCACCTGCCCAGCCTGGAGACCCGCATGGACGACGTGCGCGCGGTGATGGACGCCGCCGGCAGCGGCCGCGCGGCGATCCTCGGCGCCTCGGAAGGCGCGCCGATGGCAATGCTGTTCGCCGCCACCTACCCTGAGCGGACCCGGGCGCTGGCGCTCTATGGCGGCTATGCACATTTCCACAAATGGGTGATGGCGCCGGAGCGGCTGGAAGCCTTCGTCGAGACGGCGGAGACGTCTTGGGGCACCGGCGCGACCTTGCCGAACTTCGCGCCGGGCCGGGTGGACGACACGCATTTCGCCCAGTGGTGGGGACGGTTCGAGCGGTTGTCGGCCAGCCCGACCGCCGCGGCCGCGCTTGCCCGCATGAATGCCGGGATCGACGTGCGCGGCATTCTCTCGACAATCAGCGCGCCGACGCTGCTCATTCATCGCCGCAACGACGCGCGCGTCGACCCGGAGGCCAGCCGCTTCCTCGCCAGGAAGATCCATGGCGCCCGGCTGGTCGAGTTACCCGGGCGCGACCACCCGATCTGGACCGGGGACGTCGACCGGGTGGCCGACCTGATCGAGGAGTTCCTGACCGGCCAGCCGGCGGTCGCCGACACCGAGCGCGTGCTGGCAGCACTTCTGGTGACGCGCATCTACGACACGGCCAAGCTCGGCGACCGGATGTGGAGCGAACGCAGCCAGCGCTTCCAGGAGACGTGGCGGCTGCTGGTCGGCCGCCATGGCGGGCGCGTCGCCGGCACGCATGGCGAGCTGATGATCTCGCGCTTCGATGGGCCGGCGCGCGCCATACGCTGCGCGGCGGCGCTGCGCGACGCCGCGCAGCAGATCGGCGTGGCTAGCGCTCAAGGGGTGCATGTCGGCGAGATCGAGATGCGCGGCGCGCCGGTCGGCCTGACGGCGCGGGTAACGATGCAGCTTGCCACCCATGCCGGGCGCGGCGACATCCTTGCCTCGCGGCTGGTCGCCGAACTTGCGATAGGCTCCGGCCTGCGTTTCGTCGATGCTGGCCGCATCAGCCTGGACGAATTGGGCGAGCCGCTGCCGGTGGTGCAGGCCACGTCCGAACAGCATCTGGAACCGGCCTGCCGCCCCAAATCCAAACCGATGGAGCCGGCGGCCTTGACGGCGCGGGAAAGCGAGGTGGTGAGCCTGATTGCGGACGGCATGAGCAATGCGGCGATCGCCGCTGAGCTGAAGCTCAGCGAGCATACGGTCAAGCGGCACGTCGCCAATATATTGCTCAAGCTCGACCTGCCGTCCCGGGCGGCGGCGGCGGCGTTCTCGGCCAGACACACTGGCCCGGACGGGCCATGAGAGCCATGGCGCTTTCGAGCGAAGCGGCGAAGGCACCTCGAGGGTTACGAATTCTTCCCATGCAGGCCGGGCGATGTCGCCGAGACGGCACTGCAAATGGAGGATGAAATGCTGACACTGAAAGGCAAGATCGGACTGGTCGTATTGGCTGCTGGCGCGCTGCTGGCCATCACCCCGGCGCAGGCCGAAGACGCTTCGGCAACCGCCACCTACAAGGACATCCAGGCCACGCTCGGCTCGGTGCCCGACATGTTCAAGACGCTGCCGGACGTGGCCGTTGCCGGCGCCTGGGCCGAGATCAAGGGCGTGCAGCTCAATCCCAACACCGCGCTCGACGGCAAGACCAAGGAACTGCTGGGCCTTGCGGTCGCCGCGCAGATCCCCTGCCAGTACTGCATCTATTTCCACACCGAGGCCGCCAAGCTCAACGGCGCGAGCGACGAGGAGATCAAGGAAGCGGTGGCGATGGCGGCGATCGTGCGTCACTGGTCGACCATGCTCAACGGCAGCCAGGTCGACCTCGCCACCTTCAAGAAGCAGACCGACGACGTGTTCGCGGCCGTCAAGGCCAAGTCGCAGTGAGGAAACCCTGCCCGGCGATGTCTGCCGGGCAGCACTTCACCCATCAGCCGCCCGAGGAACGGGCACAGGGAGGATGAAATGCTGACCAAGACCCAAACAGTGGACGGCGCGGCGATCAAGAAGGCAATCGAAGGCCGCGACGGCAAGATGCTGTCGAGCTTCTACAACGACGATGCGGTCGTGCGGGTGATCGACCGCAACAACCCGCCGAGCAAGCCGCGCGAAATCCGCGGCCGCGCGGCAATCAGCATCTTCTGGGACGACATCTGCAGCCGGGCGATGATCCACAAGGTCGATACCACCATCGCCGAGGGCGACAGCCTCGCCTTCACCCAGGCCTGCGCCTATCCGGACGGCACAAGAGTGTTCTGCGCGGCGATGCTGGAGCTGAAAAACGGCCGCATCGCACGGCAGACCGTCGTGCAGGCCTGGGACGAGTAGATCAACCGCGGGCTCAACCGCAAGTCAGGGAGGAGAATGACGATGTTCAGCGCCAGATGGCAGATCGACGCCAAGTTCGGTCACAAGCAGACCGCGCTCGAGCTGATGCGGAAATGGGAGCGCGAGATCGGCTCGCAGGTCGGGCTCGCCGATCTGAAGTTCCAGCTCATGACCGGTTCCGTCGGCGCGCGCGAAGCGACGATCGAGGCCCACCACCAGGTCGAAAGCCTGGCTCAGCTGGAGGAATTCTTCGCCAAGATCGCCAAGATCGACGCGCACGCCAAATGGGGCAAGGAGCTGGAACCCTATGTCGTGTCGGGCACCAGCCTTTGGCAGATCTTGAGGGTCGTCGAGTAGTGGCCTGCGTTCTTCTCCCCGCCTGCGGGGAGAAGATGCCGGCAGGCAGATGAGGGGCGGCGCCAGTTTCTCAGAACTTGGCGCTGCCCCTCATCCGGCCTTCGGGCCACCTTCTCCCCGTGGAACGGGGAGAAGGAAAGATCGCCGCGCCCTACATCAAGCCGAGCTGCTTGTAGAAGCCGAGCGCGTCATAATAGTCGCTCTGGGTGGCGATCTTGCCGTCCTTGACGGAAAACATCGAAGCGCCGGTGATGGAGAACTTCTTGCCGGTCGCGGCGGTGCCGTCTCCCCAGGCGCCGGTGTTGGTGCCGGAAAACTCCCATTCGAAGGAGACGCGGTCGCCGTCGACCAACGGCTTGCCCTTCATCGTCCAGACCGCATCGGGAACGGCCTTCAGAAAGTTGTCGATGACGCCAGTCTTGGCGGCTTCCCTGCCGGCCACCGGCTTGCCGACCGAAGCGTCGTAGTAGCTGACGTCGTCGGCGAAGTAGCCGGCGGCCTTGGCCGAGTCATGAGCATTCCAGGCCGCGACATAGGCCTCGACCACCGACTGCGAGGAGTCTTCGGCGAAAGATGGCGTCACGGCGAGAAGCGCGGCGGCGATTGCTGCGGATGTCAGAAACTGGCGGCGTTGCATTGTTGTTTTCCTCCCTTGGTTGAATGCTTGCATACGCACTCGTCTTCCCTTCTCCCCTTGTCGGAGAAGGTGGCTTGTCGCGTAGCGACAAGACGGATGAGGGGTGTTCCATCCTGGCGCCAGCTTACCCCTCACCCGGATTGCCAACCGATTTGCGAAGGACAAATCGGGGCAATCCGACCTCTCCCACAGGGGGAGAGGTAAAGGCGCTAGCCGTGCGCCACCATCACGTGGCGGACGGCGGTGTAGTCCTCCAGCGCGTAGAGCGACATGTCCTTGCCGTAGCCGGACTGCTTCAGTCCGCCGTGCGGCATCTCGTTGGTCAGCATGAAGTGGGTGTTGATCCAGGTGCAGCCATATTGCAGCCGAGCGGCGGTCGCCATGGCGCGCGAGACGTCCTTGGTCCAGACCGAGGAAGCAAGCCCGTAGTCGCTGTCGTTCGCCCAGTTCACCGCCTCATCGACCTCCGAGAAGCGGGTCACCGAGACGACGGGGCCGAACACCTCGCGGCGCACGATCTCGTCCTCCTGCAGCGCGCCGGCGACGACCGTCGGCTGGTAATAGAAGCCGGAGCCCTCGCCCGGCTTGCCGCCGGTGGTGATCTCGATGTGATTCAGCTCCGAGGCGCGCTCGACGAAGCTCGACACGCGATCGCGCTGGCGGCGCGAGATCAATGGCCCGATCTCGTTTTCGGTGTCGTCCGCCTGATTGTATTTGATGGTGGAGACCGCCGAGGAGAGGTCTGCGACGAGCTTGTCGTAGACCTTCTTGCCGGCATAGATGCGGCAGGCGGCGGTGCAGTCCTGGCCGGCATTGTAGTAGCCGAAGGCCCGCAGGCCGTTGACCACCGCGCCGAGGTCGGCGTCGTCGAAGACGATGACGGGCGCCTTGCCGCCGAGCTCGAGATGCGTCCGCTTGACCGATTTGGCTGCCGCCTGCAGCACTTTCTTGCCGGTGGCGACGTCGCCGGTGATCGAGATCATGTTGACCTTGGCGTGGTTGATCAGCGTGTTGCCAACGCTGTCGCCACGGCCGAGCACAACATTGACGACGCCCTCGGGCAGTATCTCCGAGAGGATTTTCGCCAGCTTCAGCGTCGTCAGCGGCGTCTGCTCCGACGGCTTGAAGACGACGGTGTTGCCGCCGCCGATCGCCGGCGCCAGCTTCCAGGCCATCATCATCAGCGGATAATTCCAGGGCGCGATGGAGGCGACGATGCCGATCGGATCGCGCCGGACCATCGAGGTGTGGCCGGGCAGATATTCGCCGGCGACCTGGCCGGGCATGGAGCGGACCGCGCCGGCGAAGAAGCGGTAGCAGTCGACGATCGCCGGAATCTCGTCATTGAGCACGGCATTGATCGGCTTGCCGCAGTTCAAGGCCTCGAGCGCCGCGAACTCCTTCGCCTCCGCCTCGATACGGTCGGCGATCTTCAACAGATAGCCCGACCGCTGCGCCGGAGTGGTGCGCGACCAACTGACGAACGCTTGTTCGGCGGCACTGACAGCCGCCTCGATCTGCGCCGGACTTGCTTCCGGCAGGTTGAGAATGATCGCCCCGGTCTTTGGATTGAGGATCGGCTCCTCGGTCTCGGTGCCCGTCTCGAACTTCGAGCCGATCAGCATCTGGGTGTCCATGGGGTTTCTCCCTTCGCAGGAGCGAGTAGCGAGTAGCGAATAGCGAGTAGGGGTTTGGCGATCGATTTTCCCTATTCGCTATTGGCTATTCCCTATTCGCTGTTTTCATTTTCCACTGCCCGCAATCTGGTCGCCGTCGCAGGTCAGGTAATAGGCCAACAGGATCGGCAGCAGCGTCACCAGCACGACGACCATCGCCACGACATTGGTGACCGGGCGCTGGCGCGGGCGGATCAGTTCCTCCAGCATCCAGATCGGCACGGTCTGCTGCTGGCCGGCGGTGAAGGTGGTTACGATGACCTCGTCGAAGGACAGCGCGAAGGCCAGCATACCGCCGGCAAGCAGCGCGGTTGCGATGTTGGGCAGGACGACATGCCGAAAGGTCTGGAAGCCGTCGGCGCCGAGGTCCATCGAGGCCTCGATCATCGAGCCTGAGGTGCGGCGGAAGCGGGCGACGGCGTTGTTGTAGACGACGACCACGCAGAAGGTGGCGTGACCGAGCACGATCGTCCAGAACGAGAACGGGATGTCGGCGAGCGCGAAGGCCGAGCGCAGCGCGATGCCGGTGATGATGCCGGGCAGCGCGATCGGCAGGATGACCAGCAGCGAGATGGTCTCGCGGCCGAAGAAGCGGGTCCGCGACACGGCGGCGGCGCAGAGCGTGCCGAGCATCAGTGCGATCGCCGTCGAAATGGCGGCGACGCGGATCGACAGCGACAGCGCCTCCCACACGTCCGGCCGGTTCCAGGTGACGGCGAACCATTGCGTGGTGAGCCCCGGCGGCGGCCACACAAAACTCTTCTCCTCCGTCGTGAAGGCGTAGACGAAGATCAGGAGGATCGGCAGATGCAGGAAGAGCAGGCCGCAGGCGGCGGCGATCTTCAGGCGGAGCGGGGCGGATTGGCCACGATCAGAGCGCATCGAAAGCCCCCATGCGCTTGGCGCCCCAGAGATAGAAGCCCATGATGACGATGGGCACGACGGTGAAGGCGGCGGCTAAAGGGATGTTGCCAGCGGTGCCCTGCTGCGAATAGACGGCCTGGCCGATGAAGAGCCGCGAGGTGCCGATGATCTGCGGAATGATGTAGTCACCCAATGTCAGCGAAAAGGTGAAGATCGAGCCGGCGACGATGCCTGGCAGCGCCAGCGGAAACAGCACGTTGCGGAAGGTCTGGCCGGGCGAGGCGCCGAGATCGGACGAGGCCTCGACCAGATTGCCGGGCACGCGCTCGAGGGCTGCCTGAACAGGGAGGATCATGAAAGGCAGCCAGACATAGACGAAGACGATGAAGGTGCCGGTGAAGGAGACCGAGAGCGAGTTGCCGCCGACGATCGGCAGCGACAGCCAGGCATCGAGCAGCCAAAGCAGATTGAGCTTGGCGAGCAGCCAGGTGAGGATGCCTTCCTTGGCAAGGATCAGCTTCCAGGCATAGATCTTGACCAGGTAGCTCGACCAGAGCGGCAGCATGACGCCGAGATAGAACAGCGCCTTCCAGCGGCCGCGCGCATAGCGCGCCGCGTAGTAGGCGATCGGGAATGCGATGACGGCGGAGGCGAGCGTGACGAGGGCGGCCATCGTCACCGTGCGCAGGATGATGTCGAGGTTGGCGGCCTGGAAGAGGTCGCCATAGGTCTTCAGCGTGAACTCGCGGTTGATGAGGCCGGAGAATTCGTCGATCGAGAAGAAGCTCTGCAAGAGCAGCGCAAACAGCGAGCCGATATAGACGATGCCCAGCCACAGCACCGGCGGCAGCAGCATCAGCAACAGCAGGAGTTTTGGGCGGCGCCAGAAGAGGTCGGAGAACGCGCCGCGCATGCCGCCGCTGCCGGGCAGGATGGCGGGGGCGGGGTTCGAGTTGAGCGCGGCGACGGTCATGGCGCCGCTCTGTGTTGATGCGAATTATGCGAGAGGCCGAGATCCTTCGCGCCCCTCTCTGTCCTGCCGGACATCTCCCCCACAAGGGGGGAGATTGGACGTCGCGGCCGCTTTCGCCAATTGTCAGCGTTGGAAAAAGAGAGCCGGCGGCGAAACTGCTGATCTCCCCCCTTGTGGGGGAGATGTCCGGCAGGACAGAGGGGGGCGCCGTAGAGCGCTACGCTTGTCCAAATTCCGCAATCCGTCCTCATGCCTGTTCATCCATCAGATGCAAATGCTCACGGTTGAACGTGAGCATCACCGCCTCACCCTCTGCCGGCAGCGTGGTCCCCGCCGGCACCATGGCGTGGAGCCGCAGCCCATCGGCATCGAGCGCCAGCCTTGTGGTGGCGCCGAGATAGTTGGTTCCGACCAGGCGAGCGGCGACGCCGTCGCCGCTTGTCGCGTGGGAGATTCGGATGGATTCGGGCCTGAGACTCCCCCAGCGGTGCTGGCCGGAATAGCGCTGGACGAAGTCGGGCGGCAGCACGTTGGACGAGCCGACGAAGTCGGCGACGAAGCGCGTCCTTGGCCGCTGGTAGATATCCTCCGGCGTGCCGATTTGCATGATCCTGCCGTCGTTGAAGACGGCGACGCGGTCGGCCATGGACAGCGCCTCGCCCTGGTCGTGGGTGACGAAGACGAAGGTGATGCCGAGCACCTTCTGCAGCGACTTCAATTCTTCCTGCATGTTCTCGCGCAGCTTGAGGTCGAGCGCGCCGAGCGGCTCGTCGAGCAACAGGACCTTCGGCTGGTTGACCAGCGCGCGGGCAAGCGCGACGCGCTGGCGCTGGCCGCCGGAGAGCTGGCCGGGGCGGCGGGCGCCGTAGCCCGGCAGCCGGACCAGCGACAGCGCCTCTTCCGCCGCCTTCAGCCGCTCGGCCTTGCCGACACCCTTCACCATCAGGCCATAGGCGACGTTGTCCAGCACGTTGAGATGCGGGAACAGCGCATAGTCCTGGAAGACGGTGTTGACGTTGCGGCGGTAGGGTGGAACGCCCTCGGCGCGCTCGCCGAAGATGGAGATGGAGCCCGCCGTCGGCTGCTCGAAGCCGGCAATCAGCCTAAGGCAGGTGGTCTTGCCGGAACCGGACGGCCCGAGCATGGCGAAGAACTCACCCGGCGCGATGTCGAGATCGACCGCGTCGACGGCGCGCACGCTGCCGAAGTGGCGCGAGACTTGTTTGAAGGAAACGGCGGAGGTCATGGGCCTGTCGGTCAGTTCCAGGGTCTGGTTGAGTTCGCGCGACTTCCTACCTCCCCCTTGTGGGGAGGTCGCGGCGAAGCCGCGGGTGGGGGTGGCCTGGCACGAACCGCCGCGGACCCCCACCCCGATGCTGCGCATCGACCCTCCTCACAAGGGGGAGGGTATGGCGTCACCGCCCGCCGATGACGCCGATATAATCCGACACCCAGCGGTAGTAAGGCACGCACTGGTCGTTCTCGGTGGCGCATTTCGACACCGGCGTCTTCCAGAACTTGATCTTGTCGAAATTGTCGTAGCCGTTGGTCTTGCAGCCCTCGTCGCCGAGCAACTCGTTGCCCTTGCAGGCGGCAGGCACGACCGGCAGCGAGCCGAACCACGACGACACATCGCCCTGGACCTTGGGCGAGAGCGAGTGCTCGAGCCACATATAGGCGCAGTTCGGATGGGCGGCGTCCGCCTCCATCATCGTGGTGTCGGCCCAGCCGGTGACGCCTTCTTCCGGCACGGTGGAGGCGACCGGCTTCTTGGCGGCAACGAGCGTGTTCACCTGATAGGGCCAGGAGCCGGAGGCGACCACGCCTTCGTTCTGGAAGTCGTCGACCTGGATGGCGGCATCATGCCAGTAACGGCCGACGAGCGTGCGCTGTGTACGCAAGAGATCGAGCGCAGCCTTATACTGGTCTTCGGTGAGCTCGTACGGGTCCTTGATACCAAGTTCCGGCTTGTGGAACATCAGATAGTTGGCGGCATCCGCGATGTGGATCGGGCCGTCATAGGCCTGAACGCGGCCCTTATTCGACTTGCCGTCGGGCAGCTTCATTTCCTCGAAGACGACGTTCCAGCTCTTGGGCGCTTCCTTGAAGACATCGGTGTTGTACATCAGGACGTTCGGGCCCCACTGGTAGGGAACGCCGTAGTGCACCTTGTCGACGGTGAACCAGGGCGCGTCCTTCAGGCGGTCGTCGACCGTCTTCCAGCTCTTGATGAGATCGGTGTTGATCGGCTGCACGCGCTTGCCGGCGACAAGGCGCAGCGAGGCGTCACCCGAAGCCGTGACGAGATCGAAGCCGCCCTCGTTCATCAGCGAGACCATTTCGTCCGATGTGTTGGCGGTCTTGACGTTGACCTTGCAGCCGCTCTCCTTCTCGAAGGCAGTCACCCAGTCGTAGTTCTTGTCGGTCTCGCCGCGCTCGATGTAACCAGGCCAGGCGACGATATTGAGCTCGCCCTCGCCCTTGCCGAGCTCCTTGACCTGGGCGATCGCCTGACCCGAGAAGGTCAGCGCAACCGTCAACGCCGTGCATGACTTCAGGAATGCATTCATCATCGATCTCCCATTTTGGCGCATGACCCCGAAACCGGTTTCGGTTTTCGGAAAGGATCATGCGCAACCTGAACGCCGGAACTCTCAAGTGCCCCGACAGCCGCGTTCCCGAGCGGCTTTGTTCCCTGAGCGAAAAGTGCTGCGAAAAATCCGGTTTCGCAAATTCATTTATCAGAAAGCCGATATCGGTTTTTCCGATACTTTTATGTGGCGCAATCCGGACGAAGGCTACGGCAAAGTCGCCGAGCCCAATCGTTTCACACTTTTCCTGGAATTGCTCCGATCAGAGCCGCTGGCGGACCATGCGCTGCGACTGGGCAAGGCCGATGAAGTCGCGGGCAGCCTGCGGCAAGCCGGAGCCGCGGCGCCAGACCATGCCGACCTGGACGACCGGCAACGAGCCGGAAATATCGCGGGATTCGATGCGGTCGCCTTCCAGCGACCAGGGCCGGTAGACGAGGTCGGGCAGGAGTGCCACGCCGGCCCCGGTGGCGACGAGGCTGCGCACGGCTTCCACGGAACGGGTTCGGAAGGCGACGTGCGGCCTGGCGCCGATCGCCGACAGCAGCTTGCCGGTGTTCTCCTCGATCTCATCGACGGTGAGCATGATCAGCGGCTCGGACGCGATATCGCCGATCGAGATGATGTCGGCGCTGGCGAGCTTGTGGCTGAGCGGCAGCCAGAGCCGATAGGTCGAGACTTCGAGGATTTCCGACTGCAGCGCGGTGCGGTCGCGCAGGTTGGAGGTGACCATCACGGCGATGTCGAGCTTGCCGCCGACCAAGAGGTGCTCGAGATAGTCGCCATTGTCTTCGATGGCCGAGACCTCGACGCTCGGATAGGCGCGGCGGTAGCGGGCCAGCAGATCGGAGAGCACATAGCCGGCGACCAGCGAGGTGACGCCGAGCTGCAGCCGCCCGCCGGCCGTCAGTTGGTCGCCGAGGAAAGCACGGCGCGCGTCGGACACATCGGCCAGGATTTTTGTCGCATGACGCAGGAACTGGTGGCCCTTGTGGGTGATGTTCAAGCCGCGCGGATGACGCTCGAACAGTTCGACGCCGAGATCGCTCTCCAGCTCCTTGATCGCCTCGGTGACCGAGGATTGCGAGATGGAGAGGTTTTGGGCGGCGCCCGACACCGTGCCCTGCTCGGCAACGGCGACGAAGAACTGGAGCTGGCGGATGGTGAAGGCCATGGCCGGACTAAACACGGGGACGACCGCCGAGGGAAGTGCCGGCCAACCGATTGCCGCTTTTCGGATCTCGCTTCAGGCCGCCGCAATGGTGAGCCGCGCGCCGGCCTGGCTGAGCGCGGCGGCGATGTCGCGCGGCGGAGGCTGGTCGGTGGCGAGCTCCGAGAAGCCGTCGAAGCCGCAGACTTGAACCAACCCCTGGCGGCCGAACTTGGTGTGGTCGGTGATGACCAGCGAGCGCTGGCCGCGCGACAGCACCATGCGGGCGAATTCCGCTTCCTCCAGCTCATAGTCGGCGAGGCCGGCGACGGCGTCGACCGCGCCGATGGAGATCACGGCGTGGCTGACCGAGAAGCGGCTGACGAAATCGATCGCGGTGACGCCGAAAGCCGCGCCTGAATCGCTGCGCAGCTCGCCGCCGGCCATATAGACCTTGTTGCCGTTCACGGTCGCCAGCGTGCGGGCGATGTCGGACGAGTTGGTGACCACCGTCAGCCGGCGGTGGCCGAGCAATTCGCGCGCCAGGAAGGACGTGGTGGTGCCGGTGTCGAGCATGACCGACTCGCCGTCGCGGATGGTGGCCGCGACCATGCGGGCGATCAGGCGCTTGGCCTCGGCGTTCTCACGCATGCGGCGTTCGAACGGGGCTTCGCCTGCCATCGACGGCAGGCTGACGGCGCCATGCATCTTGAGGATCGACCCCTCGTCAGTAAGCGGCCTGACGTCGCGCCGCACCGTTTCCAGCGACACGCCCAGCCGCCCTGCCAGGCTGGCGATGGTAATGGTCCCCTCCTCGCCGAGGAGCCGCAGGATCTCGCCATGCCGTTTCGAATGGATCATGTGGATGTCCGGGATTTTGACCGATTCTAAGGCATTCCTAACGCTTTTAAAGGAATTGCTTATATTTTCGGGCAAAACACCCAAAAAAGGTCACAGCTTTTTATTGACAGCAATGTCACGCTGGCGTGAGATTGATAGAGTGACAGGCTCGGAACTGCCACGGGAGGGTGATGGCAGAGCCGCAATCGACCGACCAGATTTTCTGGAACGTGCCTGGCGTGAGCTTTTTTCGAATCCGCGGGGGCGGATGCCGGGATCCTAAACCTGGCCAAGGGGCTCGTCGGTGCGGTGCGGGATATCGATCCTGGCGTCCCGCACCGACGAGGCTTTTTTGTTCTCTCTCATCGCTTTGTCAAAAACCGGCGCTTTGTCGAAAGCCGGCTGAAGCAGGAACAAACCCGTGAGTGCCCCCGTAGTCGCCGAAGACCGCATCCGTGCCCTGCCCTGCTGGATCGGCAGCATCGAGATCGAGCCGCTGCCGGGCGGTCTCAGCAACGCCAACTATGTCGTCACGGACGCCGCCGGGCGGCATGTCGTGCGCTTCGGCCAGGACTTCCCGTTCCACCATGTCTTTCGCGAGCGCGAGGTGATGACGGCGCGGGCGGCGCATGCGGCGGGCTTCGCGCCGGCCGTGCATTATGCCGAGCCTGGAATTCTGGTGACGGCATTTCTCGGCGCCAGGACCTTTCTCGCCGAGGACGTGCGTGCCGATCTCGGCCGCGTGGCGGCGCTGCTGCGCGCCTTCCATCGCGAGATGCCCAACCACGTCTCCGGTCCCGGCTTCATGTTCTGGGTGTTCCACGTCATCCGTGACTACGCCCGCACGCTGGACGAAGGCGGCAGCCGCAAGAAGGACGAGCTGCCGCGCTATCTGACTTTAGCCGACGAGCTCGAACGGGCGCAGAAGCTTTTGCCGATCGTCTTCGGCCACAACGATCTTTTGCCGGCGAACATCCTCGACGACGGCAAGCGGCTGTGGCTGATCGATTTCGAATATGCCGGCTTCAACACCGCGATGTTCGACCTCGCGGGCGCCGCCTCCAACGCCGGCATGAGCGACGACGAGTCCTTCGCCTTCCTCACCGCCTATTTCATGAAGGAGCCGGATAGCGAGATCCGCCGATCGCATGCCGCCATGCAATGCGCATCGCTGCTGCGCGAGGCGATGTGGAGCATGGTCTCCGAGCTCTATCTCGACGCGCCCGGCATCGACTACGTCGCTTACACCGAAGAGAACCTCGTGCGGCTCGATGCGGCGCTGGAAAACTACCGGACGAAATACGGAAGACTAACCCCATGACCCTGCCCAGCCATGCCGGGATCGTCGTCATCGGCGGCGGCATCATCGGCTGCTCGACCGCCTATCATCTGGCGCGCGACCACAAGGCCGACGTGGTGCTGCTGGAGCAGGGCAAGCTGACCTCCGGCTCGACCTGGCACGCGGCCGGCCTGGTCGGACAGCTGCGGTCATCGGCCTCGATCACGCGGGTGCTCAAATATTCCGTCGAGCTCTACAAGGGCCTGGAAGCCGAGACCGGACTGGCGACCGGCTGGAAGATGACCGGGTGCCTCAGGCTCGCCACCAACGCCGACCGCTGGACCGAGTTCAAGCGACTGGCGACCACCGCCAAGAGCTTCGGCATGGATATGCAGCTCCTGTCGCCGGCCGAGGTGAAGCGGATGTGGCCGCTAATGGAAACAAGCGACCTCGTCGGCGCTTCCTGGCTGCCGACAGACGGCCAGGCAAGTCCCTCCGACATCACGCAATCGCTCGCCAAGGGCGCGCGCATGCATGGCGCCAAACTGTTCGAGGACGTGCGCGTCACCGGCTTCGAGATAAAGGACGGCCGCATCACCGCGGTGAAGACTTCAAAAGGCGACATCGCCTGCGACAAGGTGGTGAACTGCGCCGGGCAATGGGCACGCCAGGTCGGCGCCGTGGCCGGCATCAACGTGCCGCTGCAGCCGGTCAAGCACCAGTACATCATCACCGAGAAGATCGACGGGCTCGCCAACGACGCGCCGACGATCCGCGACCCCGACCGCCGCACCTATTTCAAGGAAGAGGTCGGCGGGCTGGTGATGGGCGGATATGAGCCGAATCCACAGGCTTGGGCAACCGAGCTTCCTGGCGGCGACGTCCCCAACGACTGGGAGTTCCGGCTGTTCGACGACGACTACGATCACTTCGAGCAGCATATGCACCAGGCGATCGAGCGCGTGCCGGCACTGGCCAACGCCGGCGTCAAGCAGATGATCAACGGGCCGGAGAGCTTCACCCCGGACGGCAATTTCATTCTCGGCGTAGCGCCCGAATGCGCCAACATGTTCGTCGGCGCCGGCTTCAATGCCTTCGGCATCGCGTCCGGCGGCGGCGCCGGCTGGGTGCTGGCGCAGTGGGTTGTCGACGGCGAGGCGCCACTCGACCTCTGGGTCGTCGACATCAGGCGCTTTTCCGACCTGCACCGCGACCGCGACTGGGTCCGCGACCGCACGCTCGAAGCCTATGGCAAGCACTACACGATCGGCTTCCCGCATGAGGAATATCTGTCCGGCCGCCCACGTATCGTCTCGCCGCTCTATGAGCGGCTGAAGACGCACCGCGCCGTGTTCGGCTCCAAGCTCGGCTGGGAACGGCCGAACTGGTTCGCGCCGGATGACACAGCGCCTGAGGACATCTATTCGATGGGGCGGCAGAACTGGTTCGGACCGGTCGGCGACGAGCACCGGCATGTGCGCGAAAAAGTCGGCATATTCGACCAGTCCTCCTTCGCCAAATACGAGATAACCGGCGCCGACGCGCTGAAGGCGCTCGACTGGATCTGCGCCAACGACATCAACAAGCCGGTCGGCCGGCTGACCTACACGCAGCTCCTCAACACGCGCGGCGGCATAGAGGCGGACCTTACCGTGTCGAGGTTCGGCGAGGACCGGTTCTACATCGTCACCGGGACGGGCTTCCGCACCCACGATCTTTCATGGATCGGCGACCATATCGGCGAAGGTCTCGACGCCCGGCTGAAGGATGTTACCGAAGATTTCGGCACGCTGTCGCTGATGGGGCCACGCGCCCGCGACGTGCTGGCGGCGGTGACGGACGCCGATGTCTCCAACGCCGCCTTCCCTTTCGGCCACGCGCGGGAGATTGGAATTGCCGGCCACGTGGTGCGGGCGCTGCGCGTAACCTATGTCGGCGAGCTCGGCTGGGAATTGCATGTGCCGATCGCCGCCACGGGCGAGATCTTCGACGCGCTGATGGCGGCAGGAGAAAAATATGCCATCCGGCCGGTCGGCTACCGGGCGTTGGAATCGCTTCGGCTGGAAAAGGGCTATCGCGCCTGGGGATCGGACATCACGCCGAACGACACGCCGCATGAAGCGGGTCTCGGCTGGGCGGTCAAGCTCAGGAAGAATACCGATTTCGTGGGACGCCGGGCACTGGAGACGGCGGCCGGCAAGCCGCTGACAAAACGGCTTGCCGGCTTCACGGTCGACAATCCTGAAATCGTGCTGGTCGGCCGCGAGACGATCCTGCGCAACGGCGAGCCGGTCGGCTATCTCACCAGCGGCGGCTATGGCTATACGCTGGAGAAGAACATCGGCTACGGCTATGTGCGCAACGCCGACGGCGTCGGCGACGATTTCCTCGCCTCCCGCGACTACGAGTTGATGGTGGCGACGGAGCGCACGCCGGCAAAAATCCATCTCGAGCCGATGTATGATCCGGCGGGAGAGAAGATCAAAGCGTAACGTCTCCGCTCCGCTTACGTCGGTTCAACGCGGAGAAACAGATCTCCGAGCGTCGCGCTGCCCCTCATCTGGCTGCCGCCATCTTCTCCCCGTAAACGGGGAGAAGGGTCGCTGTCACCCATCGTTTCGCCAATCACAAGCGTCGCAGAATGAGCGCCGGGGCCGCGGCCAGCCTTCTTCTCCCCGTTTTACGGGGAGAAGGTGCCGGGAGGCGGATGGGGGGCGGCGCGACGCTCGGAGATATAGTCCCGGCGTCGCAACATAACTGGGGCGCGACTTTATCGGCCTTGCGGCGAAGTTACTTATGAACCTTGTTGGACTTTGCCGACGCGCAGCACGAGACCCCTGCTCGGCACCGTGTCGCCCTCGCCGGGCATCGAGGCGTAAGGCCGTGTCTCCTCAAGCCGGGTTATGACGCCCTCCGCTTCAAGTTCGGCGATCCGCTCGGCAAAGCCGGCCTGCCAGAGCGTATTCTTCACCGTCAGCACGATGACGCCGCCTGGACGGCAGATGCGGATCAGTTCGTCCAGGCCTTCGATCCCGACATGGCCCGAGGTGAAAACGCCGGCCGAGACGATGCCCGCATAGGCGCCGTTGGCGAAGGGCAAAGCACCGCCCAGCGCCAGGCGATGCAGCGCCGCATAGACGCCCTTCGCGGCCGCCTTGTCCAGCATGCCTTGCGAGATGTCGAGCGCCTCGACTTGTGGGTAGCCGGTGATGGCGAGCCATTCGCCGATGAGGCCGGTGCCGGCGCCGGCATCGAGCAGTGGTTCGGCGCCGCGCGGCAGATGGCGGGCAAGCAGCGCCAGGCAGATCGTCGGATGGCGATAGCCGGCCGCCGACATGTCCGCGTCATAAGTCTCCGCCCAGCTGTCGTAGATCGCGGCCACCTCATCCGGCCGTGTCGCGGCGTAAGCAGCGCCCAGCGCGCTGTTGTGCTTGCCGTCCTTCATTGCCGCTCCCGCCGCCGATTCGCGCGCCCTATGGTAGCCAAGCGGCAAAAACTGTGGAACCGTTCCGCCACAAAACATGGCGTGATGGTTAAGGGGGATGACGATGGACGAGGCGCGCGCGGCGCTGGCCGCAATCCCGGTGCTTGCCGGCTACAACGGTCCGCTTGAGCGTCTGGGTGGTCTCACCAACCGCGTCTACCGGGCCGGCGACATCTGCCTGCGCATTCCCGGCAAGGGCACGGAGGAATATATCAACCGCGCCAACGAGGCGGTGGCGGCGCAGGAGGCGGCCAAGGCCGGCGTCAGTCCAGAGGTGCTCTTTTCCGATCCGGCGTCGGGCGTAATGGCGACGCGTTTCATCGCCGGCGCTGAAACAATGTCGCCGGAAAAATTCAAGGCGAGGCCGGGCAGCGCGGCCCGCGCGGGCGAGGCCTTCCGCAAGCTGCATATGTCGGGCGCGGTCTTCCCGTTTCGTTTCGAGCTGTTTGCGATGATCGACGACTATCTGAAGGTGCTGTCGACCAAGGATGTGGCGCTGCCTCCCGGCTATCACGACGTGGTGCGCGAGGCTGGCATTGTGCGCGAGGCGCTTGCCGCCCATCCCATCCAGCTCGCTGCCTGCCACTGCGATCCGCTCTGCGAGAACTTCCTCGATACGGGCGAGCGGATGTGGATCGTCGACTGGGAATATTCCGGCATGAACGATCCGCTTTGGGACCTCGGCGACCTCTCCGTCGAAGGCAAGTTCGACGCCGGCCAGGACGAGGAGCTGATGCGCGCCTATTTCGGCGGCGAGGCGAAACCGGTCGAGCGCGGCCGCGTCGTCATCCACAAGGCGATGTGCGACTTGCTCTGGACACTGTGGGGGCTGATCCAGCTCGCCAACAGCAACCCGGTCGACGACTTCCGCGCCTATGCCGACGGCCGCTTCGCGCGCTGCAGGGTGCTGATGGAGACGGCCGAATTTTCACGGCATCTGGCGGCCGTGCGGGCCGGCTGAGTTCTGAAAACCTAATTGACGCCCTTCGGCACGTTTTCCGGCGGCACGACGGTCTCGACCACCTTCTGGCGGTGGAAGATGAAGATGCCGGCGAGCACGACGATGGCCGAGCCGACAAGGATGCGCGGGCTCGGCATATCGCCGAAGAAGACAAGGCCGAAGACAACCGCCCATAGAAGCAGGCTGTAATGCAGCGGCGCCAGTGTCGAGGCCGGCGCCAGCTTCAGCGCCCGGGTGATCATCAGATGGGCGGCGCAGGACACGACGCCGAGGAGGAGCATGGCGCCGAAATCGAGCGCGGTCGGGGTCCGCCAGGCGCCGATGGTGAGCGCGCCGCCGACGATCAGCGTGGCGATCGTCTGCCAACTCACCAGTGTCGTGTCGCTCGTTCCACGCAAACGCCGGCCGAGGATGATGGCGAAGCCGAAGGCGACGCTGCCGATGAGCGCATAAGCCGACGCCAGCGAGAACGCCGCCGACGAGGGTTTAAGGATGATCAACACGCCGCAGAAACCCACCAGGATCGCCAGCCAGCGCCGCCAGCCGACCTTCTCGCCAAGCAGGAGATGCGAGAGCGCCGCGACATAGATCGGCCCGGCCATGTAGAAGCTCATCACGTCGGCGAGCGGCAGATAGACGACGGCCGCATAGAACAGCCCGGTGTCGAGCGTGGTCGCCACGACGCGGAGGAACTGCAGCACGGGCCGCTCCATCCGGAACAGCTTGCCCGCGCCCTGGTTGGCGATCATGGGCCCGAGCACGAAGAAAGCGCCGATGGAACGGATCAGCACCACCTGACCGACGGAGAAGGAGGCGACCAGCCATTTGCCCATTGCGTCGTTCAGCGCGAACATGAAATCGCCGGCCAGCATCAGGAGGATGCCGGCGAGCAGGACGTTGCGGATCGTGAAATTGCGGGCAAGCGACTGGGCCATGCCGGCTCCCTAGCCGCAAGCCGGCGGCTTGACGAGCGAAATCCGTAAGACCAGCGGCGGAAATCTAGGTTGGCCGAAGTTCCGGAACTTCGTCATCCACGGGCGAAGCGGACGCGCAGACCCGAGGATCCTGTGTGTTGGTTCTGGTGTATGGTTGAAGTGGGAAGGAGACCGAGTGG